>NZ_CP183973.1:0-315090 GCF_049912955.1 Microbacterium sp. E-13 | reverse complement strand
CTGCCGGCGGCTCGCGGCCGGTCCGACGGCCGCCTTCGCGCTGATGAAGGCGAACCTCGCCGCCGTGGAGGTCTCCGACTACGCGACATCCCTGGATGTGGAGGCGCGCGGCATCGGCATCGCCGGCGCGCGCTGACGGAAGAACGTCGTCGGCGACACCCCGGTATGCGAGAGGTGGATCCAGGTGCACCACCCCTTCGCGCAGTTGGGGCGGCCGAGCGCGCGCGCGAACAGACTCGTGGGTGGAAATGGCGTCGGGCGGCGGGTCAGCTCTCCCGCCGGAAATACTCCTGGACCGTCTCCTCGTTGAGCTTCGTCAGGGGCGAGACGGCCATCAGCATCGCAAGGCCGCGCTCGACATCGGGTGCCGGCTCGTTCACCCAGACCTCGATGGCGGCCATCCCCCCGCCGGAGATGTACGCGGCCACGAACTCGACCGCGAGATCGTCGACGGGCATCCCCGCCGGCATGAGCTCGGGGAAGGCGCGCAGATCCTCCTCGTTGATCATCCGGAAGGACGGGGCGAGCGTCTGCCGCAGCGCCGCCATGAGCTCGTTGCGCATCGGCCCTCCGTACACGACCGCCCACTTGGCGATGTGGGTCAGCGAGAGGCGAGGGCGCATCGCACGCGCGATATGCGGCGGGTACTGCTCGGCGGTCTCGTCGTACATCGTCAGGAGCTCGTCACTGAGCGCCTCGGCGAGCAGTTGCATCGGGCTCGACGCATGCCGGTAATACTCATCGCGCGTGATTCCGGCGGCCGCCGAGATCCGAGCCACGCTGAGCTCCGAACCAGGGTCGCGCGACGCGAGTTCGAGCACCGCTGCGCGGAGCTTCTCCACCACCTCGTGGTTGTCCATGACGGAAGTTTAGGGGCTGCCCGACGCGGCGGCAGCGGGCTCGGTCCGCCACGGGAAGACCGGCGGCCGCCGCTCGCGGAACGCCCGCCGCCCCTCCTCGAGCTCACCGCTGAGAAGCGATACCGTGGCCCAGCGATCATGCGCGGTGCGCTGCGCCTCCGGATCGTCGTTGAGCACGATGAGTTCCTTGGCCGCGCGGACGGACAGCTGCGAGCGGCTCAGGAGCGTGCGGATCACGCCGGCGGCCACCTCGTCGATCTCGGAGTCCTCCGCGAGTGCCGTCACCATCCCCCATCGATACGCGCGCTCGGCGGGGACGAGCTCAGCGGTGAGGAGCAGCTGCCGTGCCACGCCGGGACCGACGAGGTCCACGAGTCTGCGCACTCCCGATACCGGATAGACGACGCCCAGGCGCGCGGGGGTGACGCCGAAGACGGCGCTGCGCGTGGCCACGCGCAGATCGCACGCGCCGGCGAGTTCCCAGCCTCCGCCGATGCAGTGACCTTCGATCACCGCGAGCGTGGGCTTGGGGAACCGGGCAAGCCGTCCCGTCGCCCGGGAGATGAGGTCCTCCTGGGAGTCGTCGAAGAGGATGGCGAGCACGTCATCGATGTCGGCGCCCGCCGAGAACGTCCCCCCGGCGCCGCGCAGTACCACTGCGAGCACCTCTTCCCGCTGCTCCCAGTCGTCGAGGATCGAGGGAACGCGACGCCACATGGACGCCGTGAGCGCATTGTTGCGCGCGACGTGATGGATCTCGATGAGACCGACGCCGGCCGACACGGTGGTTCTCAGCTGGGTCATGGAGCACCCTCCGGGTAGGTCGGCGCGGACCCTGCCGTCGTGCCGCGCGGGATCCCGAGAGAGAGGAGGCATCCGGTCCCGCACGCGGCCGCGGCGACCGCGAAGAGGAGGTCGAACGGGGAGACGGCCGACCACGCGGCCGGAAGTGCCAGGGCCACCACGCCGGCGGCGGTCGCGGAGCTCACGGCCGTCCCCACGGAACGAACGAGGGCGTTGACGCTCGTCGCGGAGGCGGTCTGCTCGAGTGGCACATTGCGAAAGAGCAGCCACGGGGCGGCAGCCAGTACGAACGCGGTGCCGACGGCGATGACCGTGGAGAAGAGCACGGCGTGCCAGAGCTCGGCGTTCCAGATGATCCGCAGCGCGAACGCGGTCGCCATGACGCCGCCGCCGAGCGCCAGCACCCACCGACCGCCCACCCATCCGAGGAGCCACGCGGAGACGGGCGCCATGGCGAGGAAGGCGACGGCCGATGGAACCAGGAACAGGCCTGCGCCGGCCTCGTCGAGGCCGAACCCGCCGCTCTCAGTGCCGGGCGCCTGCACCTGCATCGCACTGCCGAGGACGTTGGTGAAGATGCCGAAGCTGAAGGTCGCGGTTGCGATGTTCGTGAGCGCCACCGGCCGGTGGAGGGCGAGGCGGAGGTCGACGAGCGGGTCGATGGCACGGACCTCCCACAGCACCCAGGCGACGAACATGACGGCGAACACGAGGAAGCACGTAAGAGCGCCCCCGGGCACGCCCGAGGGCACGGAGCCGGTCAGGCCCATCAGGACGGCGACCATCGCGACACTCAGCAGCCCCGCTCCGACGACGTCGAACCCGCCTTCCCCGCGCGCCGGCCTCCGCCGGACGACGAGAGCCACGGCGACGAGCACCACGAGCGCGAGCACCGTAGTGAGCGCGAAGATCACCCGCCACGACACGCTCGTGGCGAGGATCCCGCCGAGAGGGAATCCGACACCGCTGCCCACGCCGAAGCTGGCGCTCATCAGGGCGACGCCCATGGGGATGCGCTCCGGCGGGAGTTCGTCGCGCAGCGTGGAGATGCCGATGGGGACGACCGCCATCCCTGCCCCGATGAGTGCACGGCCGGCGACGACCACCCCGAGCGTCGGGGCCAGGGCTCCGATCGTGGATCCGGCAGCGATCGCGGCGATGCAGACGAGCAGCAGGGGCCGCTTGCCGTAGATGTCGGCGAGGCGGCCGCACAGAGGAGTGGCTACCGCGGCCGTGAGGAGGGTCGCGGTCACGAGCCAGGACGTCTCGGCCGGGGTGGCGTCGAAGGGCTCCTCGAACGCGGGCAGAACGGGCAGGATCATCGTCTGCTGCAACGAGGTCATGATGCCGGCGAGTGCCAGCACTCCCGCCACGAGGCGCGGGTCGCGGGGTCGTGATGTGAAACGCGGATGCATACGGTGCACGCGGACGCGGGGTTCCGGCGTGATCGCCCCGGAACCCCGCGAACGGCTCAGCTCAGCGAGCTCTTCTGCGCCTGCTCTGCGCCGCCGGCGGTGACGACCTTGCTCCTCGTCTCTGCCTGGTCCTCCTCCTCCGCCACTTCGCTGAGCATCTCTGCGGCGGCGAACTCGTCCTTCGCCGCGACGCTGTCGAAGCCCTTCACCGCCGGATACGGGTACCGACCGAGCAGGGCGATCGTGATCGCGCACACGATGAGCACCACCGCGAGCCCCGGCAGCACCGAGTCATAGCTTCCGGTGCTGTCGTAGGCGATGCCGAGCAGGAGCGGCCCGAATGCGGTGCCGATGAGGAACACCGACTGCACGATGCCGAAGATCTGCCCGAAGTGGCGCGTGCCGAGGTAGCGGGTGATGAAGAACGCGACGAGATCGCCCTCGATGCCGTATGCCAGACCGATGAGTCCGACCGCGACCGCCGCCGACGGGAAGGGCGGGTGCAGGAAGAACATGCCCAGGACGGGAGCCGCGATGACGATCGGGCCGATGATGGTGCCGTGGATGCGGTCGATCAGGAATCCGCCGATGACCCGGCCGGTGAGTCCCGAGAGGCTGAAGATCGTGATGAGCAGCACCGCCTGCGCCGGATCCATGCCCCGGTCGGTCATCATCGGCACGAGGTGCACCTGCAGGCCGACGACCGCGATCCCCACCGCCCCGAGAGCGAGCGTCAGCATCCAGAAGTATCGGCCCTTCAGCGCCTCGCGGAAGGTGAGGCCCGGCTGCTCGAGGCTCACCTCCTTGCCGTCGTCCACCGTCTCGGTGACGAGGCGACCGCGGACATGACGTTCGGCGCGCGCACGCACGAAGGCGAAGATCATCGACAGAGACACCACTAGAGCGATGAGCGCCAGCAGTGCGTAGGCCACGCGCCACCCGTAGCTGCCGATGAAGGCGCCGGCGAGGACGGGTGTTATCGATCCGCCCAGCGCGGCGATGCCCGCCGAGATGCCGATGGCGAGCGCGCGCTTGTTGTCGAACCAGGTGATGAGCGCCTTCGTGAACGGGATGAAGGTTCCCGCGCCGAAGAAGCCCAGCAGGAAGAATGGCACGAGGAAGGCGAAGGGGTTGGCGGGCATGAGCGCGATCAGGGCGGTCGACAGGCAGAACAGCGTGAAACTGGGGACCAGAATGTAGCGCACTGCGTAGCGGTCCAGCAGCCGGCCGACGATGACGAGGCCGATCGCCATGCCGATGGCGGCCACGGAGTACGCACCGGTCACCGTCGTGCGGCCGAAGCCGGTGTCCTGCGTGATCGGGATGACGAAGACGCCGAGGGTGACCAGAACGAGCGGCCCGGGACCGAACATCTGCGCGATGCCCGATCCGAAGAGGACCACCCAGGGGTTGCGCTGCTTGCGTGCCCCCTGCTGAACGGTCGTTGACATAGGAGGGACTCCTCGTTGAGTGATGCCGGACGGGTGTCGCAGCGCCGGGAGAACCGGGGCGTCGATCGCCGGCATTACCGATCGGCGCATCGCTGCGTGGAGCCGACGACCATCGGCTGGGAACTCCCGTCCACCATTCCGACCAACGCTTTGTCGTCGTTGCTTATGTATACAAGCGGCTGACTGAAAGGATCTCACTAGCGAGAAGTCAGCGCAAGCATCTTCTCAGAGATTCTTTCCTGTATACCGATACGATCCACCCTGGGACCGGTGCAATCACGATCGCCGCGGGGTGAGCAGCCGCTGAACCCGGAGCCCTCGTCGCTGCGAACGAGGGTTCGCGACGAGAAGACTGCTCACCCGGCGAAGGCAGAGGAACGACCCGCGACGGCGGGACACGTATATGCCGTGCCTCGTATGTACGTCAGAGGGGCAGCGAGTCGAGCACGTTCGACAGGCTGTTGCGGAGGTGCACGGCGGTGGCCTGCGCCGCGAACGTCTCGTCCCCATCGAGGATGGCCTCGACGATCTGCATGTGTTCCAGCGTGGCCCGGTCCAACCGGCCGGTGTTCGAGTGCGCGTGGAAGCGGACTCGGGCGACCTGACCGCGGATGTCCTCGAGCGCGGTCTGGAGATAGCGACTGTCGGCCGCCTCATCGATGGCAGCATCCAGTTCGTTCGCCAGGAAATACGGGCGACGCGGATCCACCGGCTGGCCCGGCTCGGGCCCCCGGCGGAACTCCTCGAGGAGGGCAGCGAAGCGGGCGGCGTCGCGGCGACGCGCCGCCAGCCGCGCGGCCTGGGTCTCGAGCGCCTCACGCAGCTCGAACAGCTCGACCACGCGTTTGCGGGAGAGCGGCGCGACGATCGCCGTCCTCCCTGACGCCGACACGAGCCCCTCGGCGGCGAGCCGGCTGAGCGCCTCGCGGATCGGGGTGCGTGACACTCCGACCCGCTCGGCGGTCTCGATCTCGCCCAGGAGCGTTCCCGGCTTCAGCACCCAGTCGATGATCTCCTGTCGCAGTTGCTCGTAAGCCACGTCGCTCGCTCTCACGAGGGACATCCTAGATGGGCTGTTCTGCCGCTGGGACCGCTCATTTCGACGCGCATCATGGTGCCGGGGGTCGCTCGTGCGGATGGGCTCCTATTCGTCGTCGCGTCTCACGACGCCCCGTCATCCGAGGAGGAGGCGCTCCCCAAGGGCGTGGGAACTGCGTCACCGCGCCGCGCGGTCCGCACCACGTCGCGCTCGAGGTCTTCCTGCACGGCTTCCTCGCTGAGGACCTCGGCGGCCGCCAGCTCGTCCATCACCGCGAGCTTGTCGAAACCAGTGATCGCCGGGTATTGGTAGCGGCCGAGAAGTAGGACGAGCACGGCTGCCAGCACGAGCGACCCGATGAGCGTGGGAATGAACCCGGCGTAGGAGCCGGTGAGGTCGTACGCGATCCCCAGAGCCAGCGGACCGAAGGCCGCCATGAGCGTGTTGAACACGCCGAAGACGCCCAGGAAGCGTCCGAGGGCACGCATCCCGAGGTACCGGGCGGTGAAGAAGTAGGAGAGGTCACCCTCGACGCCGACCGCGAAGCCGAAGAGGAAGATCGCCAGGCCCGCCAGCCAGTACGGCTCATCGAGGATGAGGATGCCGAGCGCCGATATGAGCAGCACGCCTGCACCGACGAAGGTGCCGTGGATGCGGTCGAGCAGCACGCCGCCGAGGATTCGTCCGACGACACCGCCCAGTCCGAGCAGCGAGAGCAGACTCGCCGCCTCGAGCTCGCCCATTCCCCGGTCCATCATCATGGGAACGAGATGGATCTGAATCCCTACGATGGCGAGGGCGCTCACGTTCAGGCCGAACAGGATGAGCCAGAAATGGCGTCCGCGCAGCGCCTGGCGGAGGGTGAGGCCGGGCAGCTCCAGGTTGATCTGCGCGCCGCGCTCGACCGTCTCGGTGAGAATCCTCCCCCGGCGGTGACGCTCGCCGCGCACCCGCACGAGGACGAGCAGCCCGAACATCGAGACCAGGAGGCCGACGAGGGCCAGCAGCAGGTATCCCGCCCGCCAACCGACCGTGCTGATGAAGCCGCTGGCAACCAAGGGGAGGACGGTGCTGCCGATACCGCCGATCGCAGCCGTGAGGCCGACGGCCAGGCCGCGCTTGTTGTCGAACCAGCTCAAGGTCGCGCGGGCCATCGGTACCGTCGTCCCCGCGCCGAAGAAGCCGAGCCACGCCCACGCGGCGAGCCAGAGCGGGACGCTGGGCGGTGCGATGCCGAGCACTGCCACGCCCGCCAGGAACATCACGAAGGACGGGACGACGAGCCAGCGCACGGCGATCTTGTCGGCGATGCGGGCGACGACGATGAAGCCGATCATCATCGCGACGGCGGCGAAGGTGAATCCGCCGGTGACCGTCGTGCGGCCCCACCCGGTCTCGGCGGTGATCGCGACGACGAAGACGCCGAGCGTCGACATCGCCAGTGGCGCCGGCGCCACGCCTGTCGCCATTCCGACGCCCGCAACCGTCGCCCACGGCCGGATCCGGTGCGTGCGCGGCGTCGCCGTTTCGGCGGTCACGGAAATGTCGTGCTCGGTGCTCATATGCAACTCCTCCTTGAGTACATGTGCCGTCGATCGACCTCGATCGACGATTCCCGCACGACTGCGTCCATCGAACGGACCAGTCGTCGTCGGAGCGACCCTCCCGGGTGAGCGCCCAGACCCTACCGGCCGACGCGGGGCGGTCCCGCGATGACCTGCAGCTCTGTGAAGCTGTAGAGACCCCACGGCCCGTTCTCCACGCCGACTCCGCTCCACTTGTGCCCCCCGAAGGGCAGGTGAGGGAGCATCCCCCGGGCGTGGGCGTTGATGCCGACCTGACCTGACTCCATGCGTTCGGCGATACGGGCGGCGCGGTCGAGATCCTCCGACCAGACCGAGGCGCTGAGCCCGTAGACGCTGTCGTTGGCGCGGCGGATCGCATCGTCCTCGTCGCGATAGCTCAGCACGGGCAGCACGGGACCGAACTGCTCCTCGGCGACGACGCGAAACGTGTCCTCCACGCCGTCGAGAATCGTCGGGGAGTAGAAGTAGCCGTCGCCACTCAGAGCCCGCCCGCCCGCGACCACACGCGCGCCGCGACCGGTGGCTTCGTCGACGAGTGCCGCGACATGATCGAGCTGCGGGCGATTGTTCACCGGGCCCAGGCGCACGCCCTCCTCGAAGCCGTCACCGACCTTGACCGATCGCGCCAGCTCACCGAGGGCTTCGACGAGGCGGGGCTGGACGGACTCGTGAGCGTAGACGCGCTTGACGGCGACGCAGATCTGGCCGTTGTTGCTGAAGGCGTTCCAGAACAGCCGGGGCGCGATCTCGTCCACGTCCACGTCCGGCAGGACGATGGCGGGGTCGTTCCCTCCCAGCTCGAGCGTCACCCGCTTCAGGTCGGGAGCCGCCCCCAGCGCCACCTTCTTTCCCACGGTGGTGGAGCCGGTGAAGCTCACCTTGCGAGGTATGGGGTGCGCCACCATGGCCGCGCCGAGCGCGTCGAGGCCCGTGACGATATTCAGAACCCCGTCGGGGAGGATGCCGCGCAGGAGCTCCCCGAGGGCCAGGGTGGCGAGCGGCGTGTACGGCGAGGGCTTGACCACGAGCGTGTTGCCCGCACGCAGGGCGGGGGCGATCTTCCACATGGCGAGGGTGATCGGGAAGTTCCACGGCGTAATCGCGCTGACGACACCGAGCGGGCGGTGAAAGACCTCCTCGTACGCGTCCGCGTCGTCGCGCACGACCTGTCGCGGCACCTCCAGGTCGGCGTAATAGCGCAGCCACCGCGCCGACCCGAGGAACTCGCGCGTGGAGTCGGCGACGGGCTTTCCCTGCTCCATCGTCAGCACGGGGGCCAGCTCGACGACGTGCGCCTCGATGACAGCGGCCGCCCGGCGCATCGTCTCCCGCCGGAAGTCGTCGTCGGTCCGCCACTTGAGGAATGCGGCGTGCGCACCGGCGAAGACCGCGTCGAGCTGATCGGGGTGGATATCGGGCGCCTGGGAGAACACCTGCCCGGTCGACGGGTTCACGACGTCGAAAGTGCGCGCGGCGCGCAGGTCGCCGCCGTCCGAGGTGGCCGACCACTGGTGGGCCGGCGTCTCCTGAAGGGTCACGTGAAGCTCCTGGGTTCAGCCCATCACGAGGACGGGTTTGATGGTGGCGCCCGAGAGCGAGTCGGCCTCGGCCCGGTTGATCTCGGACAGCGGGTAGGTGCGGACGAGCTTGTCGAAGGGGAAGAGGCCTTCCCGCCAGTAGTGCACAAGTTGGGGCAGCAGCACCTGGGGCACCGCACCGCCCTCCAGGACGAAGGTCACCGTGCGCCCCACGAGCAGCACGGGCGAGATATCGATACGTCCGCTTCCCGCCCCGACGAGCACGGCTTTCCCGCCGTGCCGCAGCACCGAGATGGCTGTGGTGATGACGCTGGTCACCGCGGTCGTGTCGAACGAGAAGTCGACCCCGCCGGAGTCGCCCTTGACCTGCGCAAGGACGTCGTCGGCGTCGCCGGGGACGACCCGCGTCGCGCCGAGCTCCTCGGCGAGCTTCAGACGTGAGGGATGCAAGTCCACCACGACGATCTCTCCCGCTCCGGCGATCTTGGCCGCCATGACGGCGGCGAGCCCGACCGCGCCCGCCCCGAACACGGCGATGCTCTGCCCGGGCGCGAGCTTCATCTCGTTGAAGACGGAGCCGGCACCGGTCTGCAGGCCGCAGCCCAGTGGGCTGAGGAGCTCGAGCGGGAGGTCGGGCGCGACGACGACGAGGTTGCGCTCGGTCGCGATCGCGTGCTCGGCGAAGGACGACTGGCCGAACCAGCGGTTGCGCACCGTCGCCCCGTGCCGGTCGGTGATCGACGCGGTGCCGTCGGCCCGCACGCCGTACATGTTGCGGGCGGTGAACTCCTCGCAGTACGCGGGTGCCCCGGTGAGACAGGCGCGACACCACCCGCAGGAGTCGAAGCTGAGCAGCACATGGTCGCCGGGGCTGACGCGTGTCACCGCACTGCCGATCTCCTCCACCACGCCCGCGCCCTCGTGCCCCGCGATGATCGGCGTGAACTCCGCGGCCCGGGCGGGGCTTCTCAGGATGAGGTCGGTGTGGCACATGCCGCTGGCGAGCACGCGCACGAGGACCTCGTCCGCGCGGAGCTCGCCGACGGCGACCTCCTCGATCTCGAAGGGCCCGTCTACACTGCGCAGAACAGCGGCGCGCATCAGGCGGGGATCCGGACCGGCAGGTGCTTGACGCCGTTGATGAAGTCGCTCCGGAGGAATTCGGGCTCGCCCACCTCCATGTCGGGCAGACGCGTGAGGATCTGGTGGAACAGGGCTCGCAGCTGCGCCTTCGCGACGCCGTTGCCCAGGCAGTAGTGCACGCCGCCACCGCCGAAGCCGACGTGCGGGACACGCTCCCGCTGCAGGTCGAAGACGTGCGCATCCGGCCACGACTCCTCGTCGCGGTTGCCCGAGCAGTAGAAGAGCACGACCTTGTCACCCCGCTCGATCTGCTGACCGCGGATCTCGATGTCCTCCATGGCCGTCCGCGCGAACTGGATCACGGGGGAGGCGTGACGGACGAACTCCTCGATCGACGCCGCGATACGCCCATCGAAGTCCTCCGTAAGCCAGGCCTTCTGGTCGGGGTTGCGCCATAGCGAGACCACAGAGCGCGATGTCGTCTGCTTGGTGGTGTCATTGCCGGCGACGCTCAACAGCAGCATCATCGAGCCGATGTCTTCCGTGCTCAGCGGCTTGCCGTCCGGCTCGAAGTTCGCCAGCGCGGTGGCGATGTCGTCACCGGGGTTGGACCGGCGGTACTCCACGAGGTCGACGCCGATCTGCGTGAGCACCTGGATCTGCTGGAAGGCGAACTCCTGCCGGCTCAGGCCCTCCACCCCGAACTCCGGGTCTCCCGCGCCGACGAAGTTGTCGCCCGCCTCGGCGAAGGTGTGTACGAGGCTCTCCGGCACGCCCACGAGATCGGCGACGGTGAGCATCGGGAGCTTGGCGGCGACGTCCTTCACGAAGTCGAACTCTCCGCCGCCCTCGACCGCGCTGACGATCTGCTCCGCGCGCTCGTTGATCTTCTCGCTGAGTCGGGTGACCGCCTTGGGCGTGAAGGCCGCGCTCATGATCTGCCGGTAGCGCGTGTGGTCGGGCGGATCCATCGTGAGGAAGGTGGGCGGAGCGGCGGTGCTGCGGTCGATCGCCCGGAAGCTGACCCCGCCGTTGGCCTGATCCGAGCTGAAGATGTGGTGGCTCTGGCTGGCGAAGGTGATGTCCTCCTTCTTCGTCAGTGCCCAGAACCCCGCTTCCTGATACTCCTCCGGAACGTCCGTGACGTGGCGACTCCCGTGCCAGCTGACGGGCGCGTCCGCGCGCAGCCGGGCGAAGGTCTCGTCGCGCGCCTCGAATGTCTGATGCCAGAAGGTGTCGGAGCTGATGTCCTCGTCGGTGGTCAGAGGGTGCTCCCGCGTGAAGAGGCGGTTGCCGTCGGGCGTCGTGATGGTCACTTCGGTGCTCCGGTCGGTACGGGTTCGGCGGAGCGGTTCACTCCGTCGTGAGGGTCAAGTGTTTGCGCTGTATACACAGCTCTGTGTCAAAAAGGATATCTCGCGATTTCAGGCTGTCAGTACCTCGCTCAGGTATACACGCCTCACTTCGGCCCCGGTGGCCCATGGGCGGACACCCACCAGGCCCGCAGAGCGTTCCCGAGTGCGGCGACCAACAGCACAACCCCGCCGATCAGCACCCACTGTGTGCCGACGGCCTCCGCAACGATGCCGCCGACGGTGGGGCCGATGATGGCCGTGACATCGAACGTGATCCAGTAGATGCCCGCCGCCGCCGCCGTGCGCCCGTTGGGCGAGTCCGCGAGGAGGGCCCCGGCGGTCGACTGCTGCAGACCGCTGGCCAGCCCCAACATGACGAAGGAGAGCACGGCGATCGCGACCGCGGCGCCCGCGAAGAGGAAGAGCGTGAAGCTCGCGACGGCGGCGACGTAGGAGCCCACAAGCATCGGGAATCTCCCGATGCGGTCCGACATCGTCCCCGCCCCCGTCGAGGCGACCACCTGCGAGACTGCACCCACCGTCAGCAGGAGCCCTACGAACCCTGCGGTGTAGCCGACCAGTTCCATGTAGGTGGGCAGGATGGCGCTGCGCACGCCGTAGTAGAGCCCGCCGTTGACCGCTTGGCACACGATGACCGTGATGAACAGGTTGTCGCTCAGCAGACGGCGCAGAATGCTTCGTCCGGCACCGACGGCCGCCGCCTCCGGGTCCGCCTCTTCGGCTGCCTCGCGCGAGATGGTGCGGATCCCCCGCACGCGATGCAAGAAGACGAGGGTCACCACGGCGGCCACGCACAACGACGCGCCATAGACGATGAGCGGCAGGTGCGGGTCGATCGTCACCAGGAGGCCGCCCAGCGCGGGCCCGGACACCGTGCCGATGCCCGTCATGGCGGCCAACAGACTCATCGACCGGCCGCGGCGGTCGGGAGGCGCCACCGCCACCATGAGCGCCGTCGCGGCGATCGTGAAGGCCGCGCTGCCCGCGCCGCTGATCGATCGCAGCAGGATGAACGACGTGTAGTCCTGGGCGAGACCTGCGGTGATGGTCGTCAGGCCCTGGAACGCCAGGCCGATCGCGAGGACCGGCTGCAGGCGCATTCGACGCAGGATAGGGGTGAGCGCGAGGTTCGTCAGCAGTCGCGCCGCGGCGAAACCGCTGATCGCAACGCTCATGGCGGCGATGCCGACGCCGTAGGCGGCGCCGAGGGCCGGCAGGGAGGGCACGACGATGCCGAGCCCGATGGAGGATAGGAAGCTGATGAAGGCGAGGATCATCACCTCGCGGGGCAGCCTCATCGGACCTCCGCTTCCGGCAGCGGTGGAAGGTGTATCAGCAAAGGCGGTCACCGCCGCGAGGGTCCGGCCAGCACCTGGATCTCGGTGAACCCGTAGAGGCCCCACGGACCGTTCTCGACACCGATGCCGCTCCACTTGTGACCCCCGAACGGCAGGTGCGGGCGCACGCCGCGGCCGTGTCGGTTGATCGCCACCTGACCGGCGTCGATGCTGGGAGCGAGTGCCATGGCCCGCTCCGGGTCGCCGCTCCAGACGGAGGCGGTGAGACCGAACTCGCTCCTGTTGGCGCGACGAACGGCGTCCGCCTCATCGTCGAAGGCCACGACCGGCAGCACCGGTCCGAACTGCTCCTCGTCGACGACTCGGACGCCGTCGTCGACGTTGTCCAGGATGGTCGGGCGGTAGAAGTACCCCTCGTCGCCGATGCGGCCGGCTCCTGCGGCCACGCGCGCACCGCCGCGCACGGCGTCCTCGACGAGCTCGGTCACGCGGTCGAACTGCGCGCTGTTGTTGATGGGGCCGAGCTGGGCCCCCTCGCTCATGCCGTCGGCGACCCTGACCTTCTTCGCGATCTCGGCGAGCGCCTCGACAAGGTCGTCCTTGATGTCGCGGTGGGCGTAGACGCGCTTCACCGCGAAGCACAGCTGGCCGTTGTTGTTGAACCCGTTCCAGAAGAGGCTCTCGGCGATCTCGGCGACGTCCACATCAGGCAGGATGATCGCCGGGTCGTTGCCGCCGAGTTCGAGCGTGAGGCGCTTGAGGTCCTCGGCCGCGTTGAGCGCGACCGTCTTGCCGACCTCCGTCGAACCGGTGAAGCTCACCTTGCGCGGGATGGGGTGCGCGACCATCGCGGAGCCGAGGGCCCCCGAGACGACATTGAGGACGCCGTCGGGAACGATGCCACGCGCGAGCCGCCCGAGCGCGAGCGTGGCCATCGGCGTGTACTGCGAGGGCTTGATGACCATGGTGTTGCCCGCGCGCAAGGCGGGCGCGATCTTCCACACGGCGAGCGCGATGGGGAAGTTCCACGGGGTGATCGCGCTCACCACGCCCATCGGACGGCGGACGACCTCTTCGTAGGCCTCCGCATCGTCGCGTATGACCTCCTTCGGCAGCTCGAGGTCCGCGTAGTAGTCGAGCCACCTCGCCGATGCGTGCAGTTCCCCGACGGAGTCGGACAGCGGGTGGCCCTGCTCCGCGGTGAGGATCGGGGCGAGCTCGTCGATGTTCTCGCGCAGCGCGCTTGCCAGGTCTCGCAGCACCTGCCGACGGCGGTCGTCATCCTTGCGCCAGTCCTCGAAGGCGGCCTGCGCGGTCTCGAACACGCCGGACAGCTGCTCGGGCGTCACCGCGGGTGCGAGCGCGAACGGACGGCCGGTCGCGGGGTTGAGCACCGGAAGGGTCGCCGTGGTCGCCAGATCGACGCCGCCGCTGGTCGCCGGGATGGTCACCAGCTCATCGGTGGAAGTAGTCATTTGTTGCCCTTCTCTGTCATGCCCGGACGGGGGCGACGTCGCCGTCGGCCGGCTCGAGCAGTGCGAGGGCGTCCGCGTAGGGCGCCCGCTGGTGGATGAGGCGGCGGAGCTTCATGATCTTCCGCTGCTCGTTGAGGGTGGCCGCGCCCACCAGCCGGTCACCCGTGCGGTAGAGGGCCACGAATCTGTCCTCGTCGGGACCGCCCGAGACGAAGCTGACGCTCTCCGCGGCGGCGCTGCCGACGAACTGGATGCGGCTCTTGTACCAGTCGCTCCAGAAGTAGGGCACGGTCTCGAACGGCGCGCGCTTGTCCGGCAACGCGGCGTTGATGCCGGCGCGGGTGCCCTGGTCGGCGGCGCTGGTCCAGTTCTCCAGCCGCATGGTGATGTCCATGGCGCCGTTCGGCCAGTGGGTGACGTCCCCGGCGGCGTACACGCCCGGGATGGAAGACTGCAGGTAGGCGTCGCACACCACTCCGCCGTCGATCGGGTGCAGCTCGATGCCGGACGACGCGAGCCAGGCGGTCGCAGGTGCGGCGCCGATGCCTACGACCACGAGATCGGCGGGGATCTTCTCGCCGCCGGCGAGTTCCACTGCCTCGATCCGGTCCTCGCCGAGGAGAGCATCGATCTTCGCGCCGCACACCAGCCGCACCCCGTTGCGCTCGTGCAGGCTGGAGATCGCCGCGCCGACCACCTCCCCCACCGCGCGCACGAGAGGCACGGGCGCCGCCTCGAGGATCGTCACCCTCGCGCCCAGCTCATGGGCCGATGAGGCGATCTCCGACCCGATGAAGCCGGCGCCGATGATGACGACGTCCAGCGCGGCGCGCAACCGTTCCCGGATCGCAAGCGCGTCATCCAGAGTGCGCAGGGTGACGATCCCGTCGAGTTCGGGAGCGCCCGGCAGGCGCCGCGGGCTGGCGCCGGTCGCGACGATCAGGCCGTCGAACGCGACCCGCTCTCCGTCGCTCAGAACGAGCTCACGCGCGTCGGGATCGAGCTCGGCGACACGGGTGGAGAGGCGCAGCGCGATGCTCTGCGCGGCGAACTCCTCCTCCGTGGCGTAGTAGTCCGGCTGACCGTCCTCGGCGAGGTAGGCCTTCGACAGCGGCGGACGGTCGTACGGCAGGTGCGACTCGTCGCCGATGAGCGTGATCTCGCCCTCGTAGCCCTCACGGCGCGCCGCCTGCGCCGCCCGCAGTCCGGAGAGCGATGCGCCGACGATCACGAGGCCGCCGGCCATCAGGCGGCCTCTTCGATCCGGCGCAGCTTGAGCGCTGCGGCGGGGCACGAGCGGATGGCCTCCTCGGCGAGCGCGAGCTCGCCCTCCGCCACCGTCGGATCGAGCACGACGAGCGAACCGTCTGCGCCGACCTCGAAGCGATCCGGATCGACCGACTCGCAGATGCCGATGCCGGTGCAGCGGCCGCGATCTACCACAATCTCCATTGACTTCTCCATCGATGCCTCGGCGGACCTCCCGGTCCCGTCCTCCGCGTCTGTGCGGTACGGCAATTGTATACAGAACTTCGTCTCACGGGGAAGTTCTGCATTCCTTACCGGCTTTCTGTATACCGATCTCAGCGATAGCTGATCGGTAGCTGGTGCACGACCGGCCCGCCGGCGAACACCGTCCCATCGGCGATGAGCTCGTCGACTTCGCTCGGCGTCAGACCGATGCCGGTGAGCAGGGCGCGTGTGTGCTCGCCGTTGCCGGGGGGCGACATCGGACCGCGACGCTGTGTGCGGCTGAAGGCGGCGTAGCGGCCGGACTGCATGAAGGTCGTCCCGTCGTCGGCCGATCGGATGTGGAAGGCCTCGGCTTCGAGCAGTTCGGGATCGCGCAGCACCTCGGAGACCTTGCGCGCGGCCGCCGAAGGAATGCCCGCGTGCGCGAGCGCCCGCAGCGCGTCGGTCACGGTCAGCGCGCCGATCGCGGCAGTGAGCTCGTCTCGAAGCGGCCCGTCGCCGATCACCCCCGCCGCGCGCAGTCTCCCCGCCGCGGCATCGTCGTCGAACATGTGCACGTCGACACCGAGCCAGCCGTCCTGCGCCTCGTAGTACGACCGCAGCGGATGAACGCCACGGAAGTCCGCGCTTCCGACGGCGGGCGCCGGACGGCCCTCGTATCTGACCATCTCCTCCATCTGCAGGAAGACCGATGTCGCGGCCAGGGAGTTCCACGTGCGCTGCCCGCGGCCGGATATCTGGCGCTCGTAGAGCCCCAGCAGGGCGACGAGCGCGCTCGTCGCCGCCGTGGCCACATCGTTGATCGCGATGGTGTTGCCCACGGGGTCGTCGCACCCGCCCCACGCGGCCATCATGCCGCTCTCGGCCTGGATCACCATGTCGACCCCCGGCCGGTGCGCCTGGGCACCGCCCTCACCGTAGGCGGACAGCGACTGAGTGACGATGCGCGGGTTCACCGCGGAGAGCGCCTCGTAGTCGATGTTGAGCTTCTTCATCACCCCGGGACGCATCGCGTCCATGACGACGTCGGCGGTCTCGGCGAGGCGGTGGAAGACCGCCTGGCCCGCCGCGGTGGAGAGGTCGATGGAGACGCTGCGCATGCCGCGGTTGACGGTGTAGCCCGACACCCGGAACGGGTCGCCGGTGACCGGCTCCACCTTGATGACCTCGGCGCCCAGCTCGCTCAGGAGCAGCCCCGCGTAGGGCGACGCGACGAACGTGCCCATGTTGAGCACACGGAACCCCGACAGCGGGCCCGGCACGAACCGCGGCTGCACGTCGGGCTGCGCCGGCTTGGCGGGCCACGGCGCGATGCCGGTGTGCTGTCCCGGCGAAGGGGCAGGCCCGGTGACCGATCCCGGAGTGCGCGTCAGCACGATCGGCACCCCCGGCATCTCGACCGTGCCCCGCTCCGGGTCCTCGACCGAGACGTGCATGCCGATCGCCCGCACGATCTCGCTGTCGAACCATTCCTCGCGCGAGTTCATCGGTCCGCACGGGATCCCGATGCCCTCCACCAGCGCCAGCATCTCCTCGCGCGTACGCGACGAGAACGCCGACTCCAGCAGGTCGCGCACCCAGGGGAGATTCTCGGGCAGCGCCATGCGAGCGGTCACGCCCGCGATCCGCTCGTCCTCGATCACGCTGTCCAGTCCGAGTGCGCGCAGGAGGCGCTCTTCGAACTTCGGACCCAGCGCGCCGATCGCCATCCATTTGCCGTCGCCGCACAGGAAGTGCCGGTAGGAGGGATGCCGGCCCGCAGGACCCACGGTGGTCAGCGGGTCGGGTGCGTTCGCGCTCGTGCTCACCGAGTAGATGTTCGCCTCGATCAGGGCGTTCACGCCCGTCACCGTGACCGTCTGGCCGAGACCTGACACGGTGCGCTCGACGAGCGCGGCGACGGTGCAGGTCACCGCCCACAACCCGTGGATGTAGGACAGGTGCGGCGACATGCTTGCGATGGCTCCGCCGGAGACGGAGGCCTGCCGCATCGCCTGCCCGCCGGCCGCTGCCAGCAGCAGGCTCGACTCCCCGCCGCCCCACAGGGAGTGACCGTCCAGGTATGCGGGGAGGCGGACGGTGATGAGGTGGCAGTTCTCTCGGCCGGCTCGCGCGACCGCGGAACCCCAGTCGGACAGATCCGAACCGTGCCCCAGCACGACGACATCCGCCCCCGCAACCGACGCAGCGAGCCACTCCAGGTCGGCGTGCCGAGCCGGATCGACGAGCACGCTGCGCTTGTTGCGGTGCCAGACGGCGTAGCCCGGGTTGGTGGCCTGGGGGTCGGGGGCGGGCCCGTCGACGCGGATGACGTCGGCGCCGAAGTCGGCGAGGAACATCGTCGCGACGGGCCCGGCGATGCCGGTGGAGAGGTCGAGGACCCGCACCCCGGCCAGCGCGGTCACGATCGACCCCGGAGCGTCACGCGGCCGCGGTCGATCACGATGTCGCCGGCCGAGTCGAGCGTGCGGAACAGGGCTCCCCCGTCGATCTTCCACACCTGGATGTCGAGCTGCTCGCCGAGCTGCACGGGCTTGGTGAAGCGTCCGTACATGCTGCCGAAGACGGAGGGGTCCGAGTCGGCGACGGCGTGCAGCAGCCCGCGCGCCGTGATCCCGTAGGTGCACATGCCGTGCAGGATCGGGGCGGGGAAACCCGCGCGCTGTGCGAACACGGGGTCGCTGTGCAGCGGATTGCGATCGCCCGTGAGCCGGTAGATGAGGGCCTGCTCGGGCAACGTGTCGTAGTGGATGGTCGTGTCGGGCCCACGGCCGGGCACGGCCCAGTCGTCCTTCGGCCCCCGGTCGCCGCCGTACCCGCCCTCGCCGCGGATGAACAAGCCCGAGCCCAGGCGTGCGAGGGGGGCTCCGGTCTCGGCGTCGACGACGTCGGTCACGGTGGACACGAGCGCGCCCGAGCCCTTGTCGTAGATCCCGTCGACGCGCGCGGTCGAGACGACGCGTCCCTCGGCCGGCAGGTCGGCGAGCAGCTCGAAGCTCATCTCGGCGTGCAGCATCCGCGTCATGTCGATCGAGAAACCCTCGGGCAGCCGGCCGCCCGAGGCGACGCAGATGAACGAGGGAAGAACGCGGTGCGCGATGGAGGAGTTCTCGGTCGTGAACTCGAGCTCGCGCGAGGGATCGCCGTGCCCGGCGCCGACGGCGACCGCGTACAGGAGCGTGTCTTTCACCGTCCACGACCGCTCGGTCGGCTCGCCGGCCGTGCCGACGTACGTGAGATCCATGGGCATCTCTTCGTCTCCTTCGTCAGGAATCTCCGTGCGCGGGCGAGATGCCCTCGCGGTACCGGAGGAAGTGGACCGGGTCGAGTTCGGTGCCCGGTGGGTAGGTGCCGTCGAACAGCGCGACGGCGTCGGGATGCAGTGCCAGAGGCGGGGTGCCGGTCGCGGCGGGATCGCCGGCCGGCGCGGTCGCAACGACGAGCCGGCCTGCGGGTCCTGCGATGCTCAGCTCGTCCCCGCTCGGCGTCGGAGCGAGCCGCGGGTCGCGCAGCTCCACGTTCAGCAGGCCGCCGTGGGCACGGATGACGATCGAGCCCGCCGTGACGAGCGTGCCGTCCGCCTCGACGGCGCGGACCGGGAAGCCGAATCCCTCCGGCAGCTCGATCGTCCCGTCGGAACGGGAGATCTCTCCGCCGACCCCCGCCACGTAGCGGAGGAAGGAGGCCTTGACCCCCCAGACGAGCAGGGCGGCCTCGGTGCGACCCGCCGCGACGAGGAGCGCGTCCTCGCGAGGCGGGTCGCCCTGCTCAGTCATCGACGATGGTCAGCGCCGCGGCCGGGCACGACCGGACCGCCTCCTCGACCTCGGCGCGGTCGGCGTCGCCGACCGTCGCGCGGACGAGGATGAGGACACCGTCGTCGCCGACCTCGAAGTACGCCGGGGAAATCGACTCGCAGATGCCGATTCCGGTGCACCGGCCTCTATTCACCGCGATCTTCATGACATCACGCCCGCAGCTGAGACATGAAGGGCGAGGGGGGCAGTCCCTCGGCGAGCGGACGGAAGGCGCGCTCGAACTCCGGGGCGAGACCCGCGGCATCCCAGGGCTTGTCGCCGTCGAACGCCGCGATCTCCTCGGGGGTGTTGTACAGGCCGACGTGGAAGCCGGCGGTGGAGATCGTGCGCGCCGAGAGCCAATCCGACTGCTCGGAGCCGATGTAGGCCACGACGGGGGCGATGTTGTCCGGCGACCGGCGCAGCTCCTCGAGGTCGGGCGCCGAATCGTCCTTCTCGCCATTGGACGAGCTAGTCGGTCGCCGATCGCTGGGGATCGTCGCGGTGAGGCGCGTCGCTGCCCCCGGGGCGATGGCGTTGGCGGTGACCCCATACCGCGCCAAGCCGTTCGCGAGGGAGTGCGTGAGCCCTACCACGCCCATCTTCGCTGCCCCGTAGTTGGGCTGGCCCGGCGAGCCGTGGAGGCCGGATGCCGAGGTGAAGTTGATGATGCGGTAGTGCCCGTCGGGGTTCCGTTGTTCCCTCCAGTACGCCGAAGCCGGTCGGATGGTGCTGTAGTGCCCCTTGAGGTGAACGCGGATCACGGCATCCCAGTCCTTCTCCTCGAGATTGAAGATCATCCGGTCGCGAAGGATGCCGGCGACATTGACGACGACGTCGAGCTTGCTGAAGTTCTGCAGCGCGAGGTCGACCAGCCGCTCGCCGGTTTCGACGTCGGCCACGTCACCGCCGTCGGCAACGGCGACCGTCTCGCCGGCCTGCTGGTTCAGCTCAGCGGCGATGTCCTGTGCCGGGCCGGTGTCCGCTCCTGACCCGTCGCCCGCGGAGCCCAGGTCATTGATGACGACGCGGGCGCCTTCCCGCACGTAAAGCCGGGCGATCGAGGCGCCGATGCCTCGTCCGGCGCCGGTGATGATGGCCACGCGGCCGTCGAGGATTCCCATGTCACTCCTTCGTGTTCAAAATCGGGGCCAAGGCCCCTCTGGATACAAGAACGGCTACTGGAGGTCTACTCTCCGCGTATTCTCAGAGATCACTGCGCCTCGTATCCCTTTCATGTATACACTACCTTCATAGCGGGGCAACGGCTACGACTTCCCCACACACTCAACGACGACGCAAAGGGTTCGAAGATGACCACAGGGCCGGTTCCGAAGCCCACGCCGGAGACGCTCCCGTTCTGGGAGAGCACCAAGGCGCGTGCCATGACCATCCAGCATTGCCTCGACTGCGGAGCGGCGATCTTCTACCCCCGGTCGTATTGCCCGAAGTGCCTGTCGACGGACCTGGAGTGGCGCCCGGTCTCAGGGCGCGCGACTCTCGCGTCGTACGTCATCAACCGTCGTCCTCTTCCGGTCTTCGAGGTCGAGCAGCAGATCATCGCGCTCGTGAACCTTGAAGAAGGCGTGCGGATGATGACGAACCTCGTCGATGTGGAGCCGACGCCTGCCGCATTGCGGCTCGGAATGGAGCTGGAGCTCACCTACGACGAGCGCGGCGACCAGGTGCTCCCCGTGTTCCGACCCGCTCAGAAGGAGACCGAATGACCAGCATGCACCGGGGCGCCATAGCCATCGCCGGAGCGTCCGAGACCGCGCGTCTCGGCAAGATCCCCGACCAGTCGGTGCTGCAACTGCACGCCGAGGCCGCGGTGCGCGCGCTCGCCGACGCTGGCATCACACCCGCCGAAATCGACGGGATCGCCAATGACGGTATGCCCCCCTACGACGTCTCCGACTACCTCGGTATTCGTCCGCGTTGGATCGACGGCACTTCGGTGGGCGGTGGGAGCTTCATGCTCCTCGTGCGCCACGCCGCCGCTGCGATCGCCTCAGGCGCGGCCAATGCAGTGCTGATCACTCACGGCGAGTCGGGGCGGTCCCGTGTGGGTGCTCGCCCCTATGCGCCGGACGGTTCGTCACTTGGAGGCCAGTTCGAGCAGCCCTTCGGCGCTGTCGCACCATATTCGACATTCACCACCCCCGTGCTCGCCTTCTTGGAAGGCCGCGGCATGTCACCGCGCGATCTTGCGGTCGTGGCCTCCGCCCAACGAGAGTGGGCACTCGGTAACCCGCGCGCTCAGCGCAACGAATCCATCACAGTGGACGAGGTGCTCGCCGGCCCCGAGATCGCATATCCCTTCACCCGGGATATGTGCTGCGTCGTGACCGACGGCGGTGGGGCGCTCGTGCTGATGTCTGCCGAACGAGCCGCCGATCTCCCGTCAGCCTCTCGTGCCGTCTACCTGCTCGGCTCCGGGGAAGCGGCGGAGTCGCCCCTGCTTTCGCAGATGGACGACCTGGAGTCGTTCGGCGCGTTCCGAAGGTCGAGCGCCGAGGCCTTCCGCACCGCCGGCATCAGCCATGCCGACGTCGACCACATCATGTTCTATGACGCGTTCGCGCATCTTCCGCTGTACATGCTCGAAGACACCGGCTTCGTGGACCGCGGGGAGTCCGGCGCCTTCTACGCCGAGGGTCACAGCCGGCCGGGCGGACGTCTCCCCGTCAACACCAACGGCGGCGGGTTGTCGTACACGCACACCGGGAAGTATGGAATGTTTGCGATTCAGGAGGCCGTGCGCCAGCTCCGCGGAGAGGCTTACAACCAAGTGGACGGCGTTGAGATCAGCTTCGTTCAGGGTATAGGCATGATGTTCGGCTCGTCCGGCACCCTCATCCTCAGCAATCGACGCCCATAACCGGGAAGCGCTGCGGCCCCCGTGCGTCAAGGGTGCAGAGCTCGCACTCGGTCCCGAATCGAGCGCTGAGTTAGGCTGGCGGCGTGCCCGAGCCCGACGAACGCCCCCGTGTGAGCCCCACCCGTATCGGCATCTGGGTCATCGTCGGCGGGATCGGCCTCTATATGGTCATCACGGGCGTGGTGACCGCGCTGACCTCGGGCGGGTAGCGCGCACCGGATCACCGCACCGGTGGACGCGGCGGGATGTCGCTGAGCCCGATCAGGAAGCGGACGATCCCCTCGGCCGTTCCCTGCAGCTCCGGTCCCTGGCCCAGCCGCCAGTCCCCATCCACGGCCACGACGGCATGCCCCGAGATCGCTGCGCGGCGGTCGAACGGGGCCGTGGTGGACGCGTACATGGCGACGGCGCCGAGGGTCAGCGGTGCGACGTGGCAGCTCTCACCCACCGCGTCGCTGAGGAGCAGCAGGGCGCGGACGGCACGCTCCAGGTCGGCGATCTTCCGCCGCTCTCCCGCCTCGATCGAGCCGGCCAGCTCCAGGAGGGCCTCGGCCAGGTGGGCCGGGGGCTCCGGCAGAACCAGCCCGGCGTTGGCCGCGAACGTCCGTGCGCGCGCATCCTGCTCGTCCGGGGGTGTCGAGAGAATCAGGCGGTGGGCCTCGCGGACGACCGCGGCGATCTCCGCGCGGCGGTCGCCCGTGACCTTGGTCTCGTCTTCCGCGCGGCGCTGGCTGAGCGGAAGATACCTGGCGAAATCCATCGATGCCCTCCTTGGCATGTGACGATGTGACGATCGGGCGCAGCCCGCGACACGTTATGTGACTGTCACACGATCATTCTCCGCGCATTCGCCGCTTTTGTGCCAGTCTGTGTGTGACCGTACACATTCCCCGACGGAACTTCAGATGAGCGACGACGCCAGCGGCCGCCGGCCGAGCATACGAGATGTCGCACGCCTGGCGAACGTGTCGTACCAGACCGTGTCCCGCGTGCTGAACGAGCATCCCAGTGTGCGCCCCGAGACGCGAGAGCGCGTCAACCAGGTCATGGCCGAGCTCAACTACCGTCCGAACCAGGCCGCACGGGCCCTCGTCACGAGCAGGTCGCAGACCATCGGCATCCTCGCGGCGTCCAGCTCGATGTACGGACCGGCGTCGAGCATCGCAGCGATCGAGGCGGCCGCCCGGGCGCGCGGCTACTGGGTGAGCACGGCGAACATCGACGCGTCTAACCCCGACTCCATTCCCGAGGGCCTGGCGCACCTCAGGGCACAGTCCATCGAGGGGCTGGTCGTCATCGCACCTCAGGTGCGGGTGGTGCGGGCGCTCGCCGCACAGGCTCTCGACATCCCCTACGTCACCCTGCAGTCCACCGACCTCGACGTCGATCACATGCTCTCCGTCGACCAGGTCGCCGGGGCGCGACTCGCGACGAAACACCTGGTCAGCCTGGGACATCGTGGCATCTACCATCTCGCCGGCCCGCAGGATTGGATCGAGGCGGAGGCGCGGATGCGGGGCTTCCTCGAAGAACTCGGCGCCAGCGATGTGCCGACGACGGCGCCCATCCTCGGGGACTGGACCGCCGAGTTCGGCTACTACGCGGGCCGTGAGCTGCTGCAGGTGCGCGACTTCACGGCCGTGTTCTCATCGAACGACCAGATGGCGCTGGGGTTCATGCACGCCGTGCGCGACGAGGGTCTCGACGTCCCCAGGGACATCAGCATCGTCGGCTTCGACGACATCCCGGAGGCCGCGCACTTCTGGCCGCCGCTGACGACGGTTCGGCAGGACTTCGCCGAACTCGGCCGGCGGTGCGTGGAGCTGCTGCTCGGCCCGGTGGACGGACTCGGATCGCCCGCCCCCTCCACGATCACCCCCGAGCTCATCGTCCGCGGATCGACGGCGCCGCCCGCCTGACGGACGCGCCGTTACGAAGTCGAGATAATCCCGGCTTGACATCTTCGAGAGCGGGATCGCTATAGTTCTTCGATGTGAACGGTCACACGCCGTCACAGCCCGAAACTCATCCAACGAGGGAGACGACGTGACGCACGGCAGGGACGCCGAGCTCCGCGAGCAGTACGTGAGCGGAGTGCGCACCGAGGTCGCGATCGCTCGCACCCGGTCGGACGTCGCCGCCGCGCACGCCGAGCTCGTCAGCGCCGGCCTCATCCACGCCGCCGGCGGGGCCGTGTCGGGCAGGATCCCCGGCGCAGACCTGTTCGTCGTCACACCCACGGGGATCCGCGTGCAGGATGTCGCCCCCGAGAACCTGCTGCTGTGCGACTTCGACGGCGCCGTGATCGCGGGGACTCCGGGGAGCAAGGGCCGGCCGAGCTCGCAGGCCCGCACACACGCCCAGCTGTACAGGTTCTCGCCGAGCCTCGGCGGCATCGTGTCGAGCGCCGCTCCGTACACGTCCGCCTGGGCCGCCCGAGGCGAGTCGATCCCCTGCGCGCTGGCGTCCATCGCCGAGGAGTTCGGCGGCGCCATCTCCGTCGCGTCCGGCGCCGGCTCCGACGAGGCGGCCGGCCGTCAGCTGGCCGACTCCCTCGGCGGCGCAGGCGCTCCCGTCGTGCTCGTCCCTGCGCGCGGCGCCATCGCCGTGGGCGACGACGTGGACGACGCCGCGAGGGTCGCCTCCTTCACTGAGGAGGTGGCCCGCATCCTCCACCTCGCTCGTGAACACGGCGAGCTCACCGCACTGCCGCAGGACCAGATCACTCGGCTCCACGAGTCGTATCGCTCACAGCCCGCGGCGCCGGCGGAGCCGGTCCCGCCGGCTCGCCGCCCACAGACCTCCCCTTCGACAACTGAAAAGCGATCCAAGACGAAGACGTCGTCACGATGAAAGGAAACACAGTGAAAGCGAAGAAGTTGGTGTTCGCCGCGGTGGCGGCGGGCGCACTCCTCCTGTCCGGCTGCGCGGGCGGCGGTGGCGACGGCGGCAGCGGCGGCGGCGACGGCGGCCTGATCGGCGTCGCGATGCCCACCAAGAGCTCCGAGCGGTGGATCGCCGACGGCGATGCCGTCAAGGCCGCGCTCGAGGACGAGGGCTACAAGGTCGACCTGCAGTACGCCGAGGACGACATCCCGACCCAGGTCTCGCAGATCGAGAACATGATCACCAAGGGCGCCGAGGCGCTGATCATCGCCTCGATCGACGGCACCACCCTGTCGGAGGTCCTGCAGACCGCCGCCGACGCCGACATCCCGGTCATCGCCTACGACCGCCTGATCAAGGGCACCGAGAACGTCGACTACTACGCCACGTTCGACAACTTCCTCGTCGGCCAGCAGCAGGCGTGGACCGTCCTCAACGGGCTCGGCCTGACCGATCTCGAGGGCAACCCCACCGACGGCGCGCCCGAGGGCCCGTTCAACATCGAGCTGTTCGCCGGCTCGCTCGACGACAACAACGCGTTCTTCTTCTTCGACGGCGCGATGGACGTCCTGCAGCCCTACATCGACAAGGGCACGCTGGTCGTGAAGTCGGGTCAGACCGACATCGAGCAGGTCGCCACGCTTCGCTGGGACGGCGAGACCGCGCAGAGCCGCATGGAGGACATCCTCACGGCGAACTACTCCGACGGCACCGAGGTGGACGCCGTCCTGTCGCCCTACGACGGCATCTCGCGCGGCATCATCTCGGCGCTCACCGACGCGGGCTACTCGGTCGGCGCGGACTGGCCGATCATCTCCGGTCAGGACGCCGAGGTCGACTCGGTCAAGGCGATCCTGTCGGGCGAGCAGTACGCGACCATCTTCAAGGACACGCGTGAGCTCGCGAAGGTCGCGGCCGGCATGGCCGTCGCCCTGCTCAACGACGAAGAGCCCGAGGTCAACGACACCGAGACGTACGACAACGACGTGAAGGTCGTGCCCTCGTACCTGCTCGCGCCCGTCCCGGTCATCAAGGACAACGTCGAAGAGGCGCTCGTCGAGACCGGCTACTGGACCAAGGAGGAGCTCGGCCTCTGAGCCGGGCATCCGGTCCGCACCGAGACTCGGCGGCGGCGGGGGAACACCCCCCGCCGCCGCCGACACCACTACTCTCTCCCTGTCAGCCCTACGAGGAAGTCGGCGAACGTGACGAACACGATTCTCGAGATGCGTGGCATCACCAAGACATTTCCCGGCGTCAAGGCCCTCTCGAACGTCAACTTCGAGGTGCAGCGCGGCGAGATCCACGCGATCTGCGGCGAGAACGGCGCCGGCAAGTCCACACTCATGAAGGTGCTGTCGGGTGTGTACCCGCACGGCACGTACGACGGTCAGATCATCTACGCCGGCGAAGAGGTCGAGTTCAAGAACCTCAACGACAGCGAGGCGAAGGGCATCGTCATCATCCACCAGGAGCTCGCACTGAGCCCCTACCTCTCGATCGCCGAGAACATCTTCCTCAACAACGAGCGCAAGACCGGCGGCCTGATCGACTGGAACAAGACGAACTTCGAGGCCGGCGAGCTGCTCAAGCGCGTCGGTCTGCGGGACAACCCGACGACGACGATCAACCAGATCGGCGTCGGCAAGCAGCAGCTCGTCGAGATCGCGAAGGCCCTGTCGAAGGAGGTCAAGCTCCTCATCCTGGACGAGCCGACGGCCGCTCTCAACGATGAGGACTCCGACCACCTGCTCGATCTCATCCTCAGCCTGCGGGAGCAGGGGATCACGTCGATCATCATCAGCCACAAGCTGAATGAGATCAAGAAGGTCGCGGACACCGTGACCGTGATCCGCGACGGCAAGACCATCGAGACGATCGCGAAGCTCGATGTCACCGAGGACCGCATCATCAAGGACATGGTGGGCCGCGACCTCGAGCACCGTTATCCCGACCACGAGCCGCAGATCGGCGAAGAGCTGCTACGGGTCGAGGACTGGACGGCGCATCACCCGCAAGACCCGTCGCGGGTCGTCGTCGACAACGTCTCGATCACCGTGCGCGCGGGCGAGATCGTCGGCATCGCCGGGCTCATGGGCGCCGGTCGCACAGAGTTCGCGATGAGCCTCTTCGGCCACTCGTACGGCAGCCGCATCTCGGGCAAGGTCTTCATGCGCGGCAAGGAGATCAGGACCCGTACGGTCGCCGAGGCGATCGCGAACGGCCTCGCCTATGCGACCGAGGATCGGAAGACCTTCGGCCTCAACCTCATCGAGGACATCAAACGGAACATCTCGATGGCATCGCTGGACCAGCTCACCAAGGGCGGCCTCGTGGATGACAACGAGGAGTTCAAGATCGCCAACGAGTTCCGCAAGAGCATGAACATCAAGGCGCCGAACGTGCTCGTCAAGACCGGCAAGCTGTCGGGCGGCAACCAGCAGAAGGTCGTGCTGTCGAAGTGGATCTACTCCGACCCCGACGTGCTGATCCTCGATGAGCCCACTCGAGGCATCGACGTGGGCGCGAAGTACGAGATCTACGCGATCATCAACAAGCTCGCGGCATCCGGCAAGGGGATCATCGTGATCTCGTCCGAGCTGCCGGAGCTTCTCGGCATCTCCGACCGTGTGTACGCCCTCTCTGAGGGGCGGATCACCGGCGAGCTGCCCATCGAAGAGGCCACGCCCGAGTCGGTCCTCAAGCTCATGACCATGGAGAAGCCGCGCTGAGCGGCCCAGCAGGAGACGCAGACATGTCAGACACCATGACCAACTCCGGCACCGCCGTCGGATCCAACATCAACCCGCCCGAGAACAAATTCACGAACTGGCTCAGCCACGTGCTGAGCGACCTCGGCAAGAACGGCATCTTCATCGCGCTGATCGCCGTCGTGGCGCTGTTCGCGATCCTCACCAACGGCATCATCCTGCGACCCCAGAACATCTCGAACCTGGTCGTCCAGAACGGCTACATCCTCGTGCTCGCGATCGGCATGGTGATGGTCATCATCGCCGGGCACATCGACCTCTCGGTCGGCTCGGTCGCCGCGTTCGTCGGCGCCTGCTCGGGCGTGTTCGCCGTGCAGTGGGGCCTGCCGTGGTGGCTCTCGGTGATCCTGTCGCTCGCCATCGGCGCCCTGGTGGGGGCATGGCAGGGCTTCTGGGTCGCTTTCGTCGGCATCCCCGCGTTCATCGTGACGCTGGCCGGAATGCTCATCTTCCGCGGGCTCGCCCTCGTCGTGCTCGGCAACCAGAACATCGGCTCGTTCCCTGCCGAGTACCGCGCGCTGGGCAACGGCTTCCTCACCGGCATCTTCGGCGAGAGCGACCCCGACATCTTCACGCTGCTCATCGGCGCCGTCGCGATCGTCGCGCTCATCGTGCAGCAGGTGCGCACGCGCGCCGGACGTCAGAAGTACGGCCAGGAGGTCGAGCCGCTCACGTGGTTCATCGTCAAGGCTGTGCTGGTGTCGGCCGTCATCGGCTGGTTCACCTGGGCGCTGGCGTCGTACAAGGGCATCCCGGTCACGCTGATCATCCTCGCGATCCTGATCCTGGTGTACGGCGTGGTCATGAACCGCACGGTGTTCGGACGCCACATCTACGCGATCGGCGGCAATCGCCACGCCGCCGAGCTGTCGGGCATCAAGACCCGCCGCGTCGACTTCTGGCTCTTCGTCAACATGGGGTTCCTGGCCGCGCTCGCGGGCCTCATCTTCACCGCCCGTCTGAACCTCGCGGGCCCGAAGGCCGGCGACGGCTTCGAGCTCGAGGCGATCTCGGCCGCCTTCATCGGCGGCGCGGCAGTCCAGGGCGGCGTCGGCACGATCGGCGGCGCGATCATCGGTGGTCTGATCATCGGCGTTCTCAACAACGGCATGTCGATCATGGGCATCGGCATCGAGTGGCAGCAGGCCGTCAAGGGCCTCGTGCTGCTTCTCGCCGTGGCGTTCGACGTCTACAACAAGCGCCGCTCGGGCGTCTGACCGGCACGCGGAACGGCCCGGCCGCCTCAGGGCGTGCCGGGCCGTTCCGCGTCTCCGGGGCCGGCGTGCGGATGCCGTCACGCCACCATGTATGCGACGAGGTCCACCTCGGTCGGCTTCGCGTCCGTCGGCGTTTCTATCGATGCGCGGACGCGCCCCCCGCCCATCACGTGGATGCGCGAGCTCATCATGATGAGTTCGTTGAGGTCGTCCGAGATGAGAAGGATGCCGACGCCGGCCGCGACGAGAGCCCGTAACTGTCCGTAGATGTGTTCCTTCGCACCCACGTCGACGCCGCGGGTCGGGTTGTCGAGCACGAGCACCTTGGGGTTCGCGACGATCCACCGGGCGAGGATGACCTTCTGCTGGTTGCCGCCGCTCAGGCTTCCCACGGGGGCGCGGACGCTCGAGGTCTTCACACGCAACCGCTCCACGAGGTCCGTGGCCTGAGCCGCCTCGTTGGCGGGATGGATCACGGAAGCGGCGGCTCCGCCGACGGGCAACTGCGCGAGAGAGATGTTCCACGTGACGGACTGCGGGAGCAGCGCCCCCTCCTGGGCGCGGTCCTGCGGGACGTACCCCATGCCCGCTCGCACCGCGTCGCGGATGGAGCGTACCCTCTTGCCCGCGAGAGACACCGAGCCGCTGTCTGCCTTCGAGATGCCGAAGATCGCGCGGCCGAGATCCGACTTGCCGGACCCGATCACTCCGGCGAGACCCACGATCTCGCCGGCCTTGACGTCGAACGTGACGTCCGCGAACGCCCGATCGATCGACAGGCCCTCCACTGCCAGGAGGACTTCGGCGCCCGCGTCTACCGGCGCCTGCTCGTTCTCGTGATACAGATGGTCGGCCCTCGCGCGCCCCACCATCACGTGGTGGAGCTCGTCCTCAGTCATGTCGCTCGACTCGCCCGTAGCGACGAGCCGACCGTCCTTGATCACGAGCACGCGATCGCTGTTGTCGAGCAGTTCGCCGAGCCGGTGCCCGACGTAGACGATGCCGGTCCGTTCGCGAGCCTGCCGGACGACGCGGAAGAAGAACTCGGTCTCATCCGCCTGCAGACCCGCCGTCGGCTCGTCCAGCAGCAGGATCGGATGCGGCGTCTCCAAGAGATCCGCGAGAGCGAAGGCCTTGATGATCTCGAGGATCTGCCGGACCGAGAACGGATACGAGTCCACCGGGCGGGTGACGTCGATCCACCCGTGCTCGAACTCTTCGAGGTACGCCCGTGCCCGTCGCTTCATCTCGGCGTGGTTGATCAGCCCGAACGTCCGGAATCGTCCCTCGTGCGTCAGGAACAGGTTCTCGTACACCGCAACGCCGGGGACGAGCGCGAGCTCCTGGAACACGCGGAAGATGCCGTGGCGGTTCGCGTCGCTGTAGCTGCTGAGGCTGACTTCCGACCCGCCGACGGCGATGCTTCCGGCATCTGGCGCCGCGACTCCCGACAACAGGTTCAGGAGCGTGGACTTGCCGGCCCCGTTCTCGCCGACCACGCCGAGGACCTGGTGGTTGCGGACCTCGATGTCGATGCCCTCGAGCACGCGGTTCGTGCCGTAGGTCTTCCCGAGGCCCACACCGCGCAGGAGGATGTCGGGCGCGGCCTCCGCACGTTGTGAGAGCTGAGGCTCGGTCATTTGATCAGACCCACTCGGCTGCGGTCCATCGAGATCGCAACCGCGACGATGACCACGACGCCCTGGATCACGATCTGGAGGAACGGGTGCACGTTTGCGAGCGTCATCCCGTTCGTCAGGATCGTGATGATCAGCACGCCGAGGACGGTGCGCAGCGGACCGCCGACGCCGCCCGTGAGCGGTGTGCCGCCCATCACGACCGCGGCGATCGTCGGGAGCAGGAACGACTCGCCCATGTCAGGGCCGCTTCCGTTGATGCGGAACATGAGCAGCATCCCGCCGAAGCTGGCGAGCACGCCCGCCAGCAGGAAGACACGGAACTTCTGCCACTGCACGGGCACGCCGGAGAGCCGCCCCACAGCCTCGCCGCCGCCGAGGACGTACGTGAAGCGTCCGAACCGAGTGAAACGCAGGACGATGATCGCGAGGATGAGGACGATCAGTGCCCACAGGAAGATCGTGGGCAGCCCGAGCGTGGTCCCGCTGAAGACGCCTGCGAGGGGCGCGCCCACCGGGAGGGGCGTCGACGCCCCGTTCGAGATGAAGAGGCTCACTCCGTTGAACGCGTACAACGTGCCCAGGGTGACGAGGAACGACGGCAGCTTGACGTACGCGAACAGCGTCCCGTTGATCGCGCCCGCGGCGAGCCCGATCAACGGGACCGCGAGCAGCCCGACCGCACCGTGCTCCTCAACAGCGAGCGCTCCGACGACACCGGTCAGCGTCACGACCGACCCTACGGAGAGATCGATGCTTCCCATGAGGATCACGAACGTCTGGGCGACCGCGAGCACCATGAGCACCGAGGCGGCGCTCACGATGTTCAGGAGGTTCTCGGGGTACAGGAAGCGAGGGTTCAAAGCCGTGAACACCGCGACCAGGATCGGGACGATGGCGATCGGGCCCCAGAGGCGAAGCTGCGCCCAGGGCCGCGCACGGCGCGGGGTCAGGGCGCCGGCCGCGACCGATACCTCTCCGCTCGACGTGGTGGTCATACGACGATGTCTCCCGCTCCATCGGTGCAGAGCTCGCGGACCTCGGCAAGCGGGTCCGACTTGAAGTGCGATTCGTACAGGGCGAGCGTGTTCGCCTTGTCGGTCTCCCACTTCTGGCCCTGATATGCCGCGGGCAGCTCGTACCCCGCCGGCTTGCTCGATTCCTGGTACGCCCAGTACAGGCTCGGGTCCATCGGTCCGATGAGGTTCTGCGGGTCCCACGTGTCGGGGTTCAAGACGCGCGACATCCGGGTCCAGTCGTACGGCGCGGGGTCGGCGTACATGATCTCGCCGTATCGCTTGGCGGCCTCCGGGGTGTTCACGCTGAAGCAGCCCCAGTGCATCATCCGCTCGGCCGGAGTCGGCTTCCACCCGTTGAGCGCATCGAAGATGCGGCTGATGAAGTAGCCGCCGAGCCACGCCGGGTGCGTGCACAGCGTCGCGTACACGTCTCCGCTCTCGATGAGCGCGAGGCCCTCCGGCACGCCGTCGCCGGAGACGACGACGACCTTGCCCGCGAGCCCCTTGGTCTTCAGGGCCTCGACGATGGCCACCGTCATGTCGTCGTTGTGAGAGATGATCCCCGCGACGTCGGGATGCTGGACGAGGAGCGCGTCGATCACCGGCCGGGCGTCGGTACGCGACCACCCTCCGGCCTGCTCGGGGACCATCTCGATCCCTGGGAACTTCTTGGCGGCAGCGGCAACGCCGGCGAGACGCTCGTCGTTGATGCTCGCGCCGCGGATGCCGTCGATCTGGATGACCTTGCCTTTTCCATCGAGCTTGCGGAACAGCAGCTCAGCGACGGACTGGAACGTCGCGGGCCCGTTCACGACGCCGAAGGTCAGGTAGTAGTCGCCGATGTCGAGTGGAGTGACCCACGGCGCGTTGTTCCACATGTTGGCCGTGTAGACCTTCTGGTTCTGGAGGGATCGCACGAGCTCGGGCTGGATGCCGTTGTTGCTTGCGATCATCGTGACGCCGCTGATGCCCTGCAGCCCCACCGAAGACAACTGCGACAGCTGAGCGTTCGGGTCGTTGTTGCTGACGGCCTGGAAGTACTTGAGGTTCAGGTCGCCCATCGCGGCCTGAGAGCCCTTGTTGTAGGCGTCGTAATAGACGTTGTCGAGCGTGAAGTACGAGTTCAGGACGTTGAACTCCTTCGATCCGGGGGTCGCGGCCGTACCGCCCGCCTCGCCGGGTGCGCACGCGACGAGACTGCCGCCCATAGCGAACGCCAGACCGCCGATGCCGGCGAACCGCAGGAGATCTCGCCGGCTGAATCCCATCTGGCCTGGCGTGCCGATGAGCCCCTCGATGCTGTTTGCCATATCTACCTCTTCCTCGAGTCGTAGCAACGCGCACAGCACCGCAGTCAAGATCGAGAGGATGCTGTAATTACAGGATGCTAGGACTAGAGTCGCCGTCAGTGCAACCACTGATCGACGACAGCGCTGTCGCGCTGGAAGGGAAGCTACGACGATGAGCACTCGCAAACAGGTGTGGGCGTATCAGGAGATCCCCGAGGATCCCGAGGTGACGAGACTCATGCCGGGGTTCGAGATCCAGTACATGATCGACGGCGACCATGTCGAGAAGAACGACCGAGCGGTGTTCGGGCACTGCGTCTTCCCGCCGGTCTCCCAGCACTCCCCTCATCGTCATTTGAAGGCCGACGAACTGGTCTACGTGATCAGCGGTCGCGTGGTGAACGGGCAGATCGATGAGGACGGTGTCGTCACGGAGTACGAGTGCACCGCCGGGATGGCGACATTCGTCCCGGAGGGGCGGATCCACTGGACCCGCAACCCGTTCGACGAGCCGGCAGAGTTCGTCTTCGTCTATTACGGCGCGAGCTCCCTCGAGGCGAGCGGACTCGTGGACCTGACGGCGGAAGTACCGATCACGAACGACCCGGTGTCCGGCACACGGCACCTGCAACTCGACATCGACCAGGCACAGGTCGACGCGGCCTCCAAGAAGGTGGAGGACGCTGAATGAGCGCGACGATGAAGGCGGTGCGCCTCCCCGGCGGCGGGGTCGTCGAGGTCATCGAGAGGCCCATCCCCCGGCCCGCAGCGGGCGAGGTGCTGGTCAAGGTCCGCGCGTCCGCGATCTGCGCCAGCGATCTCTCCCTGCTCGCAGGTGACGCACTCGTCGGCGACGCATCGAACGTCCCGGGAGCGATCACTCCGGGTCACGAGCCCGCGGGGGAGGTCGTCGGGCTCGGCCCGGGCGTCGATCGCGTCGCCGTCGGCGACCGGGTGGTCGTGCACTTGTCGATCGGCTGCATGCGATGTGCCTACTGCCGTTCCGGCTACATCCAGCAGTGCCCCGAGTGGAAGTGCGTCGGCTTCGACGTGGACGGGGGCGACGCCGAGTACATCGTCGCCCCTCAGGAAGCGTGCCTTCCCTTGCCGGATGACCTCTCCTACACGTCGGGGGCGCTGCTCGTCGACAACTTCGGCACCCAGTTCCACACGCAGCAGCGTCTGGGCATCTCCGGAGCGGACGTCGTCGGCATCATCGGCATAGGCCCGATGGGCGCGGCCGCGGTCGCGACGGCAAAGGGGCGCGGAGCGACAGTGATCGCGCTGGACATGTTCGCACACCGCCTCGATCTCGCGACGGAGCTCGGTGCCGACCTGACGGTCGACGTGAGCGACGGGGGCGCACTGGAAGCGATCATGAGCGCGACGGGCGGACACGGCCTCGAGGTCGCCATCGACTGCTCGGGGAATGCGGCCGGAGAGAACCTCGCGCTGGATTCAGCCAAGAAGCTCGGCAGGGTCGCGTTCGTCGGCGAGTGCTCCAACGTCACGATCAATCCCAGCGAGCAGATGATTCGCAAGGAGCTCGAGGTGATCGGCGCGTGGGTGTTCCCCGTGCAGGACTACTTTGCGATGACGCGGTTCCTGCTCCGCAAGAACATCGTTCCCGAGTCGACGGTGAGCCACCGGATGAGCATCGACGAGGCCCCGGAGGCGTTCGATTCGGTGGCGAACCGTCGCGCGGACAAGGTCGTCTTCACCTTCGACTAGACCGCGTGTCGTGGCCGCCTCCCGGCGAGGGGGGTCGCGGGGGCGGCCGCGCTCACAAGCTCGTGGGTCGCGCGACTGCCGGATGGGCCGGCCACCCCATCCGGCAGTCGTGCGAGGCTCCGTGTCCACCGAACCTACGAGTGGGCGGATGTTCACGCCCGTTCCCGCGCAGCGGCGGCGATGGTGACGCTCGTTTTCCACACGCGGGGCCACTCTTCCCCCGCTCCCGCCTCACGGCGTTGCGAATCCGTGCACGAGCGGGTGGACGACCGCGCCCGGCCGCCTGTCGAGCTCGACTTCGAGCCGGCTCCGGTCTCCCCGGTGGTAGGCGATGAATTCCTCGACGGGATGCCCGTTGACCCCGAAGCTGACGTTCCGGATGACGAGGAGCGCCGAACCGCGCGGGACTCTCAGGCTGCGCGCCAGGTCGGCATCCGCCGTCGTCGCCTCGATCGACCTCCGCCCGCGAGTGAGCTGCACGCCGTACCGGCTCTCCAGCAGGAGGTACAGCGACTGGCGCCGCATGTCCTCGTCGAGGAGCCCCGGCGCGAGAGCGAACGGCAAATGGGTGATGGTGAGGGCCCACGGCTCGCCGTCCAAGAACCTCAGCCGCTCGAGAGCGATGAGCGGCGTTCCCACGTCTACCTGGAGGAGCTCCGCCTGCCGCGACTCCGCCTCGACGACCTCGAGCCGCCGGACTTCGCTGACGAGCTCCGCACCTCGGGCCGCGGCATCCTCGAAGAGCCCCGTGAGCGACTGTGCGAGGCCTTCCACCGTCTTCGGGTGCGCGATGAACGTTCCCTTGCCGTTGACGCGGATGATCACGCCGGCGGCCTCCATATCGGAGAGCGCTTGACGCACGACGGTTCGCGACACCTCGTAGCGGCGTTCGAGCTCATGGTCGCCCGGGATGCGGTCACCGGGTTGAAGACCCCGATGTTTGATGTCCGAAAGGAGTGCTTGCTTCAGCTGGTAGTAGAGAGGCAGCGGGGAGTCGCGGTCCAACTGGGGCAATTTCAGATCCTTGCTAGCTAGCTGCAGGTCGGGCACAGGGGACTTCACTCGACTGCCCACCGTATTTTACGGCGACGGGCCAAGAGGCCGGGTCTCGCCCCTTCCAAAAACTGGCTCGAAATGTAGCTGAACTACATTTTCTGAAGGGATTTTCCGATATCCGTAGAGAACTGGGGCGGAAATGTGGTGCGGAGGAGGCCATTGCGGTAGTTTCACTACTTAGACGTCAGTGAAACAAAGGAGTTGGACAGTGTCTATTCGAGGAATGCACCACACGGCGATCATCGTGCGAGACCTCGACCGGTCGATTTACTTCTACCACGACCTTCTCGGCCTGGATCTGACGCAGGAACCGAGCGACTGGATGGAGGGCGACGACCTGGCGCGCGGGACAGGAGTCCCCGGAGCGCGGCTCCGCAACGCGCTCTTGCGCATCGGGTCGGAGGCGACACTGGAGTTGCTCGAGTACGCAAATCGGCCCGCAGACAACGTCGCACCGCCGGCGCAGAATCGTCTCGGCGCGATGCACTTGGCTCTTCGGGTCGACGACATCGTCGGCAAGAAGGCGGAGCTCGAAGAGGGGGGCGTCGAGTTCCTCGCCGATATCAGCGGCTTCGACGAGGGCGCTCTGGCGGGCTGGCGGTGGGTGTACTTCCACGACCCCGACGGCATCCCGCTCGAACTCGTGGAAGTGGCGTACTCGAACGAGCGAGAGCGACGTGCGCGGATCGCCGAGTACTTGGCTCAGCGGCCCGCCCTCGCGTCACTGACGTAACCGTAGCGGCGCACGCCCCGTCGGAAGCGGTAACCACGGGAGCCGGCTGATCAGGCAGGGGTGGCACGGGTTCGTGCCACCCCTGCTCTGTTCGCTTCCCTCAGCTGACCACAACGCGCCGGGGAGCTGCATCTCGGGATCTCGGGCCGGGTTCCGGCATCCGTTCTCGAAGCGTACGAGGCGGCGCACTGACGCACGCCGCCTCGTAATTCCCGCTTTCACACTCGGGTGAGCTGGAAGAGGATTTCGTCGACTTTCTCTTTCGCGTCGCCGAAGAGCATCTGGGCGTTGTCGCGGGAGAAGAGCGGATTGGGCACGCCGGCGTATCCGGACGCCATGGAGCGTTTGAACACGATGACGTTGTCCGCTTCCCAGACCCGCAGTACCGGCATGCCGGCGATGGGGCTTGAGGGGTCTTCGGCGGCGGCGGGGTTGACGGTGTCGTTCGCGCCGATGACGAGTACGACGTCCACACCGGACAGGTCGTCGTTGATCTCGTCCATTTCGAGGACGATGTCGTAGGGCACTTTTGCTTCGGCCAGCAGCACGTTCATGTGGCCGGGCAGGCGTCCGGCGACGGGGTGGATGCCGAATCTCACGTCCACGCCGCGCTCGCGCAGTTTGGCGACGAGGTCGGCGACGCCGTGCTGGGCTTGGGCGACGGCCATGCCGTAGCCGGGGGTGATGACCACGGTGGAGGCGCCGGCGAGCAGGTCGGCGGCGGCTTCCGCGTCGATCTCGCGGTGCTCGCCGTGCGCCTGGTCGCCGTCTGTGCGGGGCGCTGCGATGCCGAACCCGCCGGCGATGACCGACAGGAACGACCGGTTCATCGCCTTGCACATGATGTACGACAGGTAGGCGCCGGAGGAGCCGACGAGCGCGCCGGTGACGATGAGCAGGTCGTTGTTCAGCAGGAACCCGGCGGCGGCGGCCGCCCACCCGGAGTAGCTGTTGAGCATGGAGACGACCACGGGCATGTCGCCGCCGCCGATCGAGGCGACCAGATGCCAGCCGAGCGCGAGCGCCAGCAGCGTGACGGCGACCAGCAGCCACAGCTCGGGGGTGATCACGTACCAGACCGTGAGCACCAGGAACAGGGCCAGCGCGCCGAGGTTGAGGGCGTTCTTGCCGGGCAGCATCAGCGGTTTGGACGAGATCCGGGCGGAGAGCTTGAGGAACGCCACGATCGACCCGGTGAAGGTGACCCCGCCGATGAACACGCCGATGAACACCTCGGCGTGGTGGATGTCGGCCAGCGCCCCGGTCAGCCCGGTGTCGGAGAGGGCGCCGTTCCAGCCCACCAGCACCGCGGCGAGCCCGACGAACGAGTGCAGCAGCGCGATCAGCTCCGGCATCCCGGTCATCTGCACGATCCGCGCCCGCCACAGCCCGATCGCCGCGCCGATCAGCACCGCCACGACCAGCAACGTCAGCCCGAGCGCCCCGGACGGGGTGTCCCAGGCGCCGGCGGCGACCAGCACCACCGTCGCGATCAACGCGATCGCCATCCCGATGATGCCGAAGGTCACCCCGCGGCGGGAGGTTTCGTGTTTACTCAGCCCGGCGAGGCTGAGGATGAACAGCAGCGCCGCGACGATATACGCCGCCCCGGCGATCTGACCGGCGACCGCGATCATCGGGTCTCACCCTTCTGGAACATCGCGAGCATGCGACGGGTCACGGCGAAACCGCCGAAGATGTTGATCGACGCCAGCAGCACCGCCACCGCGGCAAGGACCTGCACGGTCAGGTCGGGCAGCGTGATCTGCACCATCGCGCCGACCACGATGATGCCCGAGATCGCGTTCGTCACACTCATCAACGGCGTGTGCAGCGCGTGCGCGACATGACCGATCACGTAGAACCCGACCACGACCGCCAACGTCAGCACCAGGAAATGCTGCGGCAACGGCGGCGGCGCGAACGCGCACACCGCGAACAGTCCCGCGATCCCCGCCACGATCAACCCCGCCCGGGTGCCCGCCGACAACGGCCTCCTCCCCGCCACCGCCCCGGTCGCCGAGCCCGCCGCAGCGCCCTGGGGGGCAGCATCCGTCGCCGTCACCGCCGGGGCGGCGGAGACCTGCACCGGCGGCGGCGGCCAGGTCACCGCACCGTCACGCACCACCGTGACCGTCCGCTGCACGACATCATCGAAGTCCAGCACCAGCTGCCCGTCCTTACCCGGGGTGAGCAGCTTCACCAGGTTGGCCAGGTTCGTCGCGAACAACTGCGACGCCTGCTGCGGCAACCGCCCCGGCAGATCCGTATACCCCAGGATCACCACACCGTTGTCGGTCACCACCCGCTCCCCCGGCACCGACCCCGCCACATTGCCGCCCTGGCCCGCGGCCATATCGACGATCACACTGCCCGGCTTCATGCTCGCCACATCCGCGGCGGTGATCAGCCGCGGCGCCGGCCGACCCGGGATCAACGCCGTGGTGATGATGATGTCCACCTCCGCAGCCTGCTCCGAGTAGATCTCCGCCGCCCGCCGGTCATACGCCTCACTGGTGGCCTTGGCGTACCCGTCCGACGAGACCTGCTTCTGCTCGTCGGGGACCACCACCTCCAGGTACTCGCCACCGATCGACCTGACCTGGTCGGCGACCTCCGGCCGCGGGTCGGTCGCCCGCACGATCGCACCCAGGCTCGACGCCGCCCCGATCGCCGCCAGCCCCGCCACCCCCGCACCCGCGATCAGCACCTTCGCCGGCGGCACCTTGCCCGCCGCGGTCACCTGCCCCGTGAAGAACCGGCCGAACTCATGCGCCGCCTCCACCACCGCCCGATACCCCGCGATATTCGCCATCGAACTCAACACATCCATCGACTGCGCCCGCGAGATCCGCGGCACCGCATCCAACGCGATCGCCGTGATCCCCCGCGTCGCCAGCGCCTCCACCAGCTCCGGCCGCAACCCCGGGCTCAACATCGCGACGATCGTCGCCCCATCAGCCAGCCGGTCGATCTCCCCCGGCGTCGGCGGATTCACCTTCAACACCACCGGCGACGACCACGCCCCCGTCCCGCGGATCACCGTCGCCCCCGCACGCACATACGCCGCGTCCGGGAACGACGACGCCGCCCCCGCCCCCGACTCCACGACCACGTCGTAACCGAGGGCGATCAACTTCGGGACAGTATTCGGAGTCGCCGCGACCCGGGACTCCCCAGGCCCTTCGGCGACGATGCCAATGCGGTTTGCAGCAGCCAAGACTTCTCCTTTACGTATTCGTCGTGCCCCCGTCTCGCTGATGCGCGTGGGCACATTCATCGGCGAGGGTGCGACGGAGAGATGCTTCATGTGCGTGGAGTCGCTCTTCGTCGAACCACGAGTACCGGAGCGAGCGTCGGAGTGCACAGTAGTGCGCCCACCGCCTCACGTTCTGGGGCGCGAATCCCTCGAAGTGGCGGGCGCCATCCCCTCAGCGCGCGCCCTACCGGCCGTCCTGCTCACAACCGGCACGACCGGCAGGCAGAGCGTTCGCCCGCTGTCGCGGACTCGAGCGAACCCTCAGGAGCCGGATGCGAGCTCGCGCTCCAGGAACGCCAGGCCCTCGCGGGCGAGCGAGTCCATCGAGTCCGCCCAGGGACGCCAGAGTGAAACGGCCTTCGCGATCTCTTTCACATCCGGCAGGAAGGACTCGATGACGATCGATCCGTTGTAGCCGATGTCGTCGAGTGCCGCCCAGACGCCGGTCCAGTCGATGTGTCCCGTTCCCGGAGTGCCGCGGTCGTTCTCCGACACCTGGAAATGGAACACATGGCGTCCCGCTGAGCGGATCGCGCCGGCGATGTCCTTTTCCTCGATGTTCATATGGAAGGTGTCGAGCATGAGTCCAGCGTTGGGCAGCCCGATCAGTTCGACGAGTTCGACGCCCTGCTCGACGGTGTTCACCAGATCCGTCTCGAACCGGTTGAGCGGCTCTATGGCCAGTGCCACGCCGCGTTCACCTGCATACTCTGCGACCTCCCGCAGGTTGACGGCGGCCCACGAACGCTGCAGCTCCCGGTGCGCGGGAGGCAGCAAGCGCGTCTTCCCGGTCGCTGAATACATCGGCCCCGCGACGTGGGGCGATCCCACGGCGGCCGCGATGTCGACACAGCCCTTGAGGTAGTCGATCGCGCGGCGGCGGACCGCGGGGTCCTCGTGCGACACATCTCGGTCCGGGCCGAAAGCGCCGCAGATAGAGATGGGCAGCCCGGTTCGCGACGACGCGGCGATGAGCGCGTCCGCTGTGAGGAGCGCGGGGTCCTCGACGCAGACCTCGATGAGGTCGAAGCCGACATCCTTCGCATAGTCGAACTGCTCGACGTCGCCGTCCGAGAACGGGGACGCCAGCACGAACGAGCTGATGCCGAGCGGATACCGGCTCACGACGCGCTCCCTGGGACGATGACGGTCTTGATGCTGCTGCTGTCGGCCACAGCGGCGAGCGCGTCGGCGTATTGGTCGAGGCCGAACGAGTGCGTGATCATGCCGGTGGTGTCGACCCGGCCCGAACGCAGGGCCTTCAACGCGCGGTCGAACGAGAACTGCTGTGCGAACGACCCCTTGATCGTGAGCTCGCGGCGGAAGACCTCGTAGGGCAGGATGCCGAGCTTCGCCTGCTCGGCCGCCATCCCGTAGACGAACACGGTGCCGCCCGTGCGGGTGAGCGGGATCGCGTGCTCGAGCACCGGGATCGCACCGGTCGCGTCGATCACAACGTCATACCCTTCCCCTCCCGTGCCCTCGAGGAGCTGCGCCGTGAGGTCGGCACCGCGCTCGATCTGGACCGTGTGGTCGGCGCCGGCGCGGGCAGCGCGCTCGAGCTTCGCAGCGGTGGGCGCCGCGACAGTGAGCGTGTTGGCCCCGGAGTTTGCAAGCAGCTGCGTCAGGAGGAGGCCCGTCGGCCCGGCCCCGATCAGGAGCACGTCCGAGCCACTCTTGAGCTCGAGCATGTCGAGGCCGTGTACGACGCACGCTGTCGGCTCGGCGAACACGGCCACTTCGGGGGCGAGGTCGTCGACCGCAAAGCACCGGTTCGCGTCGGTGACGACGAACTCCGCGAAGCCGCCGGGGGCATTCACTCCCTGTGCGATCAAGTGGCGGCAGAACGCCGGCCGTGCGCGGCGGCACTCGATACAGCGGCCGCAGGAGGCCGTATTGTCGAACGCCACGCGCGTGCCGGTCGGGAGGCCCGCCACGCCGGCGCCGAGAGCGGCGACCTCGCCGACGACCTCGTGACCCGGCGTCAAGGGGTATGTCGGCCCGAACTCGCCCTCGTGGATGTGCAGATCGGTGCCGCAGACGCCCGCGACGAGAACACGCAGGAGCACCTCTCCCGGGCCCGGCTCGGGGGTCGGGATCTCGGCGAGTGACCACTCGGTGGGCCGGTCGTAGACGATCGCTTTCATACTTTGTCGCTCACTTTCGGGGCTGCGCTGCGATGCGCGGTGCGTGGAAGGATGCCGGCTATGGGGATCAGATCCGGACCATCTGGAGGCCGAGGACGGGCCCGATGACGTCGAGCCGGCGCTGGATGTCGCCGACGGCGAGCACCGCGTGGTGCGACGCCAAGTGCTCCTCGAACCGGTAACCGTCCTCGACCCGGAGAACCGCGCCGTTGAGGCAGTCGGAGTTCTCGTACTGCTCGTAGTTCGTCAGCACGGCGGGCGTCACGACGAACGAGTCCATCGTGCTCGTGATCTTCACGACCGTGAGGTCGCCCTCGGGGATGCGTCCGTCGATCATGTGGGCCAGGGGGTCGACGATCTCGAGTACCCGGGGGCGAAGTGTCCACTCCGTGGCCCACGACTGCGGAATGACGCCGACGAATCCGCAGTGTGCCGTGAGTATGTGGTTCTGGGGCTCATCCACCGTCGGGAAGTACGGGATCTTCTCGTGCTTGAGCGCCGCGTCGCCCATCAGGAAGGGGTAGAGATTCGTCATGATCGCGGGGGTACGGAGCGATTCCCACGTGATGTACTGCGTGATCATCGACGTCAGGTCGGCCTCGCAGCCCCAGATGAGGCCGCGCTCCTCGAACAGCAGATTCCACGCGAGGCACGGCGTCGTGCGTGCCGTGGCGGACTCGTTGAGGCAGTTGATGCCCGCCGCGATGACGCCCGGCGTCTCGTCGAGCTCGTCGTCGAGGGCGAGCTTGAGGCGCAGCGCCTCCATGCGCGCGCGTCGCACGAGAGCATGGTCCATCGGCACGCCGGCCGACACACGCTGCAGCTCGTCTTCGACGCGCTGCTCCGGGATGCTGTCGGCACGGGCGACGAGCTCCTTGTAGCTGCGATGCTCGACCGTGACGCCGAAGGTGCGCTGCAGATCCTGCACGCACTCGTCCTCCCACCAATAGAAGCGCTTGAAGATGTCGGGCTGCTTCCCGGCCCCGAGATTGTCCTGATATGCGAGCATCCGGCCGGACGCGAGACGCGTCTTGACCCCGAGTGCTCGGCAGACATCGTGGAACTCTTGCAACGACGTCGGCGCGACAGTCTCGACGCCTCGCCGGCGCAGGTAATCGCGGATCTCCCAGTCCCACATGCTGACGGTGCCGAACTCGCTCGTGACGACGAGGATGGGCAGGGTGAGCGCCTGGAACTCGGCGAGCGAGCGGTACGCGACGCCGCTCATGTCGGGGACGATCACGGCATCGGCGTCGATCCCGGGGGCCCGGCCGATCTGCACAGGCTCGAGCCAGTCGATCGATCGGCCGCCCAGGAGCTGCAGTTCCGCGAGCTGACGGCGGAACGAGTCCGTCGGGTGCTCTTCCAGGTAGATGGGCAGCAGTCGCGTGGACATCAGGCAGTCACCTCCGTGGGGAGGATCTCCCCGGTGGCGGGGGCCATGACGGCCTCCTGGGTCAGTTCGTTCTTCGGTACCTCGGCGACGATCCGGCCCTGCCGCATGACGAGGACTCGGTCGCTGAGGAGGAGCACCTCGGGCAGCTCGGAGCTCACGAGGAGCACCGCCATCCCCTGTTCGGCGAGACGTGCAACCAGGCTGTGGATCTCGGCCTTGGCCCCGACGTCCACGCCCTTGGTCGGCTCGTCCAGGATGAGGACCCGCGGGTCACGAGCGAGCCAACGGGCGATGAGCACCTTCTGCTGGTTCCCGCCCGAAAGAGTGGACACGCGCACGCCAGAGGATGCGGCCTTCACGGAGAGCTCGGCGGTGTAGTGCTTGTCGATCGCGCTCTCCCGCGCACGGCTCAACCACCCGCCCGGCGACACGGAGCGAAGAGCGGCGAGCGTCATGTTGTCCCGCACGCTCAGCTGATCGACGAGCCCCTGCAGGTGGCGCTCCTCCGGGACGAGCCCGATGCCGGCGTCGACGGCGCTGGTGACGTCGCCCGGCCGCAGCGTCTTGCCGTCGACATCCACCGTGCCGCTGTCGTACTTGTCGGCGCCGAACACCGCCTGCACGACCTCGGTCCGACCCGCGCCGGCGATGCCGGCGAGGCTCACGATCTCTCCCGCGCGCACCTCGAACGACACGTCGTGGAACAGTCCGGTGCGGGTGAGATTGTGCACACGGAGGACGGGCTCGCCGATCGTGCGCTCGGGGATGGGCGGATCCTTGACCTCGCGGCCGACCATCATCTTGATGATCCCCTGCGCATCGAGGTCGGCCGCCGGCGCCTCGCCGATGTACCGGCCGTCGCGCAGCACAGTGACCCGGTCCGCGATGTCGAGCACTTCGTCGAGCCAGTGCGACACGAAGATGATCCCCATGCCGTCCGCCTTCAGCTTGCGGACCAGGTCGAGCAGGCGAGTGACCTCCGGCGGGGAGAGCGCCGTCGTCGGCTCGTCCATGATGAGGACGCGGGAGTCGAGCGAGATGGCGCGCGCGATGTCGATCTCCTGCGCCTCGGCGGGCGAGAGCTCGCGGGCGAGCTTGTCGGGCGACAGGTGCGGCGCCACGTCGGCGAGCACTTCGAGCGCGCGCTTGCGCACACGTCGCTGGCTCACCCATCCGCCCTTCGTGGGCCACGTGCCGAGCATGACGTTCTCGGCGACCGTCATGGCCGGGACGAACTGGCGCTTCTGATAGATCGTCGCGATGCCTGCCTTGATCGCGCCCGTGGGCGACGCGGACAAGGGCTGCCCGTCGATCAGGACGGTCCCGGAGTCGGGCGTCTGCACCCCCGACAGGATGCTGATCAGCGTGGACTTGCCGGCACCGTTCTCGCCGCACAGAGCATTGACCTCGCCGGCGTTGAGCGTCAGCGCGACGTTGTCGAGCGCGCGCACGCCCGGGAACGACTTGCTGACCCCTTCCACCCGGAGAAGCGGCTGGGCCGCGCCGGAAGAGACGGAATCGTTCGACATCGTGAAGTCCTCTTCCGTCTATTCGGCGGCCTGCGGTCGCGAGCCCTCGCTGCGCAGCCATTCTTCGAAGTCGATGGCCTCGCCATCGCGCTTCGTGGACTCGACCGCCGCGAGCACGAGCCCGAGGGAACGGATGTTGTCACCGCCCCACGTCTCCGGCTGGCGGTTCTCGGAAACAGCGGCGATGAACTCGTCGATCGTGCCGAGCCGCTCTTCGTACTGAAGCGTGTCGAGCGGGATCTCGAGCGTGTCGTTCTCTCGCTCGAGCGCGCCGGTTCGGAACACCGTCTCGCCGATGACGTTCCCGTGCGGGAAGAGCACGACCTTGTTGAAGTCCCATGAGAGCGAAGCGTGGGTGCCGTGCAGCTCCCACGCTCCGTCCCAGGATGTCGTGGGCCGGCGGGCGTGCCACGAGCCGACGTACGAGATCTCGGCGCCGTCGGCGGTCGTGAACTGAACGTTCGCGCTTGCGTTGCCGGCGAACCTCGACCACGACGGGTTGAAGCTGCGCGCGCGGACCGTGGCGGGCTCGAGCCCGAAGATGCCTCGGATGTAGTCGAAATGGTGGATGGACATGTCCACGATGAGCGGCTCGTCCATCTCGACCCGGAACCCCTCGAACGCCGGGTCCTTGAAGAAGCGGCCGTACACGGACTCGATCGTGCCGAGCGCGCCTTCCTCGATGAGCCGCTTGACCGTGCGGGGGCCGCGACGGAAGCGGAAGCTCTGCGTGACCATGACCTTGCGGTCCGCTTCCCGCGCCGCGTCGATGACACGTTGCGATGCCGCGATGGAGGTCGTGAACGGTTTCTCGACCATGACGTGCAGACCCGCCGCGAGCGCCTCGAGCGCGACCGCCTCGTGCACGTGCGGAGGCACGACGACGAGCGCGGCGTCCGCCTCGACGCTCTTGATCGCGTCGCTGAAACTCGTGAAGCGGCGCTCGGGAGCGAGCCCGATGCGGTCGCCGACCTCTTTGAGCGCCGGCTCACTGATGTCCACGAGCCCGACGAGCTCGGTGCGGCCGTTCGTCGCCACCACGTTCGCCCAATCGGCTCCCCAGAACCCGAGCCCGACCTGGATGATGCGCATGCGTGTCCTTTTCTTCGTTCGCGGGATTCCCGCGTGGAGGGATGACGGTGGGCGCCGGGTCACCGGCGCCCACCGGGGGATCAGACGTACTTCGCGAGGTTGGTGTCGACCTTCGCGTCGTGCACGAGCACGCCGCTGACCTCGACGTTCTCGATCGGGACCTCTTCCGTCAGATCGACGTAGACGCTCTTCTCGAGGCTCGGCGCACCGTAGTAGGCGAACACGAACTCGGCGGGCTCGTCGTACGGGTTGCGCGTCCAGTGGATCTGGCGCTTCGGGACGAACGTCGCCATGCCGGGACCGCACTCGGTCTCCGAGATCGTGCCGTCTTCGGTGACCGAGCCGTTCACGACGCGGCCGCTGATGACGTACACGACCTCCGCGGCAGCCAGGTGGCGGTGCGGGAAATGCTGCGAATTGGGCGGGAAGACGCAGTGACCGAACACGGTCTCGTTGTTGTTCTCGGTGGTCTCGTCCGTGATGATGTACTGGATCTCGAAACCAGGCATGAGCCGAGCGGTCTCTTCGTCCTCTTCGATCTCGTCGAAGTGCCACACGGTCTTCTTGGCGTACTCTGCCACTTTCTCTCCTTCTTCTCGGGGCCGATGGCCCGTGGTGTACGGCGGATGGAGCCGGTATCAGTTGAGCGCCGGCAGGTTGCCCCACAGCGAGTCGTCGTCGACGTTGCTGCTGTCGGCGATGAACGGATCGATGATCGTGTCCTCGGGGAAGTCCTCGCCTGCGAAGAACGCGATGATGTTGTCGGCGGTCAGGCTGCCCATCTCGATCGCGTCGTAGACGACGGTCGCGTCCTGCACGCCCTCGCGGATGCGATTCAGCGCCAGCGGCGTGCCATCGTGGCCGACGATGACGACGTGGCCGTCCTCACCGGCGACCGCGGTCTTCCCGAGGTGGCGCAGGGCCTCGACGGCGCCGCGGATCATCTCGTCGTTGTGCGACCAGATGCCCGCGATGCCGGGGTCGGTCGTGAACGCGTCGAGGACCATCGTGTTGGCGTTCTCGGCTGTCCACTCGGTCTTGAGGTCGCGCACCTCGATGTTGGGGTGGTCCTCCATCTCGGCGTCGAAGCCCTCCTTGCGCTCGTTCGCCTGCTTGGAGGCTTCGCCGCCCTGGAGCTGGAGCACGGTGCCCTCGTCGTTGATCGCCGCGGCGAGCGTCTGCGCGCCGAGTGCGCCGGCGGCGACGTTGTCATAGCCGACGAACGATGTGTAGTCGACGCCCTCCGGCAGCGACTCGACGATGAAGACGGGAACGCCCTGCTGATTGGCCTTCTGGATGGCCGCGGTCATGAGCGCCGGGTCGACGGGGTCGATGATCAGCGCATCGGGCTGCTGGGCGAGAGCGTCCTGGACCTGAGTGGTCTGCAGGTTCGGGTCGGACTTGCCGTCGAGCGTCGTGACGGTGGCGCCCGCTTCGGTCAGCTTGTCCTCGAGCGTCGTGGTGAGGCCGACGATGAACTCGTACTGCTGACCGAAGCTGATGTACGAGATGCGCTTGCCCTCGATTCCGCTTCCGTCGCTTTCCGCCGCCGCACCGGCGGACGCGCTCCCGCCGCTGGCGCAGCCGGCGGCGGCGATCGCGAGTGCCCCGGTCAGGGCCAGTCCGGCCGCGGCCCGGCGGAACCGGTTCTGGGTGCGTGCATGGTTCGTCATGACGATGTGCTCCTTTGCTGTTAGATCGTCGTCAGGGTGTTGCAGGTGTGGGTGCCCTGGGCAGGCTGGTCTGGAACGGCGCGGTCAGCTCGTCGGGGCCGGGTCCTTCGCCACTTCTTGCCGGGCGAGCTCGGCCTCGCGTTCCGCCTCTGCCCGCTTCTGCTTCTCCAGCGCCCGCCGGGCGAGCGCGGGCTCGAGCTTGAGGCGCCGGTAGACGTCGACTCCGGCGGCCAGGATGATGACGACGCCGCTGACGACGAGGTCGAAGTTGGCGGGGACGGCGAGCAGGTTGATCGAGTTCTGCACGAGGCCGAGGAGCAGCACGCCGAGGAGCGTTCCGCTCACACGGCCCTCTCCCCCGAAGAGGCTCGTGCCGCCGATGACGACGGCCGCGATCACGACGAGCTCCAGGCCCGTGCCGGCGGTGGCCGAGCCGGCACCGAGCCGCACTGTGATCATCAGTCCGCCGACGGACGCCAGGATGCTCGACACCATGAACGCGAGGATCTGGATGCGATCGCTGCGGATGCCGGAGAACCGCGCGGCGACCTTGTTGCCGCCCACGGCGTAGACAGAGCGGCCGAAGCGCGTGTGGGAAAGTGCGATGTGCGCGACGACGGCGATCACGATCGCGAAGATGATGAACACCGGGATCCCGGCGATCGTCGCGTTGCCCGCCGCGGCCAGATCCGAGGGGATGGGGGCGAGGTTCGACCCGCCCGTGTAGATGTAGGCGATACCGCGCGCGATGCTCATCATGCCGAGCGTCACGATGAGCGACGAGATGTGGAACTTCGTGGTGACGAAGCCGTTGACGAACCCGATCAACGCGCCCATCGAAAGGCAGATGATCACGGCGAGCCAGGTCGGCAGGCCCGATTCTGTCGTCAGGCCGACGACGAAGACCGACGAGATCGCCACGACGGCGCCCACCGACAGGTCGATGCCACCCACGAGGAGCACGAACATCTGTCCGATCGCAACGACTGCGACGAGGCTCGACACGTACAGGACGTTCGTGAAGTTGACCGTGGTGAAGAAGACCGGCGAGATCGCACTCATCACCACGATCCCGATGAGGATCACGAGCAGAAGGCCGAACCGGTTCAGCAATGTGACGGGGTTGGCGGCTATCTGGAACCGCGATGGGCGGCGGTCTGAGATGGAAATCGACATTGATTCTGCTCCTGCACGGCAAGCGGGCTCACGACGGGTTGGTTGAATGTTTACTACATCAAATCTCGGTTCGCAAACCTGAGATCGATGCATACATGGTCCATTTCTTCGCGGAAAATCCGCATAGCGCTGATTTTCCGCCGAAAAGCGCGCCTCTGGCGGGGAGCCGGAGGATGGCAGTGTTGCGCGAGCGCCGCTCGTCTATGTAGTTTAGCTACACCAACTGTGAGATCGAGATTCGAAGGAGACCCTCGTGACGAATCGCTTTTCCGGTCGTCGTGTCGCCGTCGTCGGCGCTGCCGGCGGAATCGGTGCGGAGATCGCCCGTTCACTCGAGGCGCAGGGCGCCGAGGTGTACGCGCTGGACCTCCGTGAGCCGGACCAGGCAGGCGCCGGTCGCTTCATCCCCATGGACATCACCTCCGAGGAGTCGGTCCGGGATGCCGTCGCCACGATCTACGCCGCCGGCGAGGCGCCGGTCGACCTGGTGAACTCTGCCGGGATCGTCGAGAACGACGTGGCTGCCGAGGACATGCCGATGGAGACCTATGACCGGGTCATGGGCGTCAACCTCCGCGGGACGTTCCTGACATGCCGCGAGTTCGGCCGAGAGTTGCTGGCCCGAGGTGGCGGCGCCATCGTCAACGTCGCATCCATGTCCGGCAACGCGGTGGTCAACGAGCCGCAGAAGCAAAGCGTCTACAACACCTCGAAGTCCGGTGTCTCCGCGTTGACCCGCTCCCTGGCGGTGGAATGGGGCGGACGCGGGGTACGCGTCAACGCCGTCTCCCCCGGCTACGTCGACACTCCGCTCAACGCCCTCAAGAAGCACATGCACGCCCACTGGACCGAGGGCACGGTCGTCGGCCGTTTCGCCACAGTGCAGGAGGTGGCCGGCGCGGTCGAATACCTGCTGAGCGACGAGGCGGCCTACTGCTGTGGGACTGAGCTCCTGATCGATGGCGGGTTCAGCCTCCGATGAGCACCGGCGCAGCGATCATCGCGCACGATCTGGGAACCACAGGGAACAAGGCGACACTCGTAGACGAAACGGGCGTTGTCGTGGCGGCCACGACGGTGGCGTACTCCACCGACTTCGGTTCGCACGGAAAGGCTGAGCAGGATCCCGGGGCGTGGTGGCATGCGGTCGCAGAGGCGACTCGCACGCTGCTCGCGCGGGTCCCCGGTGCGCGCGAGCGGATCGCTGCCGTGTCCTTCTCCGGTCAGATGATGGGAGCGGTCTTCCTCGACGGCGCCGGCGAGCCGGTGCGGCCCGCGATGATCTGGGCGGACACCCGATCCACCGCGCAGGCAGACCTCCTCATCGACCGCATCGGCATGAGCGACGGCTACGCCATCACCGGCCACAGACTGAACGCCACGTACTCGTTGCCCAAGATCATGTGGCTGCGAGACAACGATCCGGACGCGTTCGGGCGTACGCGCCGAGTCGTCTGCGCGAAGGACTACGTCGCGTACCGACTGACGTCCGAGCTCGCCACCGACCCGTCCGACGCCAGCGGTATGAATGCGTACGATCAGCGCTCCGGCACGTGGTCGGAGGACATCCTGACGGCCGCCGATCTCGCACCCTCGCTGTTCGCGCCGATCGTCCAGTCCACCGCCGTCGTGGGCGTCGTGACCGCCGACGCGGCGAGGATCACGGGACTCCTCGCGGGAACCCCGGTCGTGATGGGTGGCGGCGACGGCCCCATGGCGGCACTCGGCACCGGCATCGTGGACTCCGGGTCGGGCGCATACGCCTATCTGGGATCGTCTTCGTGGGTGTCGTATGCCTCGAGCGCACCGCTTCACGACCCGCAGATGCGCTCGATGACTTTCAACCATGTCGTGCCGGGGATGTTCGTGCCGACGGCCACCATGCAAGCCGGCGGAGCGTCCCTTCAGTGGATCGTCGAGATCTTGCAACCCGAGGGAGGCGACTACGCTCAACTTCTCCGCGCAGCCGCCGGCGCCTCGGCATCCGCAGACGGGCTCTTCTTCCTTCCTCACCTCCTCGGCGAGCGATCTCCCTATTGGAACCCGCATGCGCGGGCGGCCTTCGTCGGGCTCGCCCGCCACCACAGCCAAGCGAATCTGACCCGGGCGGTGCTCGAGGGCATCGCCTTCAACCTCTACTCGGGGCTGCGCGCCTTCACGGACAACGGGGCGCGGATCAGCACGGTCCAGGTGATCGGCGGCGCCGCCCGCTCCGACGAAGTCCTCTCCCTCCTGAGTGACATCTGGGGTATGGGGATCCGTCGTCGCGCACTCGTCGACGAAGCGACAGCCCTCGGTGCCGCGATCGTCGGCGGCGTCGGCGTCGGCGTCTTCGACGGCTTCCAGATCGCCGAGCGGCTCTCCAGGACAACCGGGACGTTCTCTCCTTCTGAGACCGCCCACCCGACCTATGTCGATGCGCACGCCTCGTTCGTCGACGCATACCGGCGCCTCGAGCCTTGGTTCGAACGGTCCCCCTCTTCGCCCGGACTCGCGACGACAGGAAAGAATCGATGAGCTCTTATAATCCCCTGATTGCGGAACCAGCCCGATTGAAGGTGCTCGTCGACCGCGGCACGATGTCCGGCGCCAACGCCCGGTACGAGAAGCGCCTCGCGGATCTGACGGGCCTCTACCGGGATGACTCCGCTTTTGCGGCCGCACTCGGCCGCGATGACGGCGAGCCCGTCTACGTCGTGGAGAGCAGCACGGTCGAGGAGGGCACAGGCGCGCTCACGATCGGGATCAGCACAGTCCAGCCCGGCCGTATCGGTGCGGAGTTCTCCATGACCCGGGGGCATATCCATGCTCACCCCGAGTTCGCCGAGCTCTACTACGGCCTCAGCGGTACCGGTGTGATGCTGATGGAGACTCTCGACGGCGAGTCCCGCGCCATCGAGATCACGCCCGGAGTCGCAGTTCACGTGCCCGGCCACTGGATCCACCGCAGTGTCAACGTCGGCGACACGCCCTTCTCCACACTGTTCTGCTACGCCGCCGAGGCCGGACAAGACTACGGAGTGATCGAGCAGGCAGGTGGCATGCGGCGCCTTGTGGTGTCCGGCCCAGAATCCTGGACGCTCGCCGACAACCCCGACCACGTCGGATACCGTCGCGAAAGCGAGTTCCCGTCATGACCGCCTTCCCCACCATGACCAGCGAGACCCTCCGCCCGGCCACGAGACCGACTCTCTACTTCATCGGCGTTTCCACGGGCAGCTCGTCCATCCAGAAGGTCTTTCCGCGCTGGGCTGAGGCACTGGGCCTGGAGGGAGCAGTGCTGCAGGGTATCGACCTCCCGATCCACGCCGATGCCGATGTCTACCGCCGCACCGTTGATTTCATCGCCAACGACCCGCTGAGCCGTGGAGCCCTCGTCACCACCCACAAGATCGACCTGTACCAGGCCGCATCCGACCTCTTCGATGTCCGGGATGAGTTCTCCACCATGATGGGCGAGACCAGCTGCATCTCGAAGAGCGAGGCGGGCCTGGTGTGTCACGCGAAGGACCCGATCTCGAGCGGCCTCGCCCTCGACGCTTTCGTTCCCGACGGCCACTGGTCTCGTACCGGGGGGGACGTGTGCCTGCTCGGCGCCGGCGGCAGCAGCATCGCGATCAGCTGGTACTTGAGCCAGCTGACGCGCGCCGACCGGCCCGGTCGCATCGTCGTCACGAACCGCTCCTCCGCCCGGCTCGACCACATCCGCGAGTTCCACGAGGGTCTCGACACCGACACGCGCTTCGAGTACGTCCTCGCACCGGAACCGGAAGTGAACGACGCCGTCGTCGCCGCATTGCCGGCGGGATCTCTCGTCGTGAACGCGACCGGCCTCGGCAAGGACGCTCCCGGCTCGCCGCTGACGGATCGGGCCGAGTTCCCCGAGGAGTCGCTCGCATGGGAACTCAACTACCGGGGCGATCTCGTGTTCCTGGAGCAGGCGCGGCGCCAGCACCCCCATCGCGTGCGGCATGCCGAAGACGGATGGATATACTTCCTCCACGGCTGGACCCAGGTCATCGGCGAGGTTTTCGCGATCGAGATCCCCACCCGAGGTCCGGTATTCGACAGCCTCTCGGAACAAGCACGTGGGGCGCGATGAGAACCATGACCGGAGGGCCCTCCGCGGGCATGCTGCTGGAGACGATCGCTGACCGACGCGACTTCCTTCGGGCCTCGGAACAGAAAGTCGCCGATCTGGTACTGAACGACGCGACGCAGGTCATGAGCTACAACATGGCCGGCCTCGCGGAAGCCGCCGGCGTGAGCGAGCCCACGGTGATGCGGTTCTGCAGCGCGATCGGATTCGACGGGTTCCGCTCGTTCAAGATCGAGCTCGCGCAGACGATCGCGCTCGGTCTGCCGATGACGCTCTCCGCGATCGGCGCCGACGACAGCTTGCAGGACCTGACGGGAAAGGTCTTCAGCCGGACCATCAGCAGCCTCGACCGCGCACACCGGCATCTGGACGACCGGATCATCGGCGATGCGATCGACCTCATGCTCGACGCCGGCGAGGTGATCTTCGTCGGCGCGGGCGCGAGCGGCATCGTCGCGCTCGACGCGCAACAGAAGTTCCCGCTGTTCGGGGTGCCGTGCCAGGCCCCCGCCGATTACCACCAGCAGTTCATCTCCGCGTCCATGAGCGGCCCATCGACGGTCGTCGTCGCGATCTCGAACACCGCGCGCACCGAGACCGTCATCCGCGTCGCGAAGCTCGCCAAGCAGAAGGGCGCGAAGGTCGTCGCGATCGTCGGCGACAACGGCCCGCTCGCGGACGTCGCCGACGTGGCGATCCACGTCAACACCTTCGAGGACACCGACCTGTACACCCCGACCGTGAGCCGGCTCGCCGGCCTCGTCGTGATCGACGTCATCGCCACGGGCGTGTCGATCCGGCGGGGAGCGGCCGCTGCGGAGCGCATCCAGGCGATGAAGACCGAGCTCGCTCAGATGCGCGCGGAAGCGCCGGGAGACCTTGACACCCACGAAGACGAGGACGAGAGATGAGCACCGCCACGATCGACATGCGCATGCGGCTCGCGACGGAGGCAGGCCTCACGGCGTTCGTCGTCGAGAGCGACGACGGCGCCGTCGTCGCCCGGATCTCGCCGGTCGGTGCGACCCTCCTCAGCTGGCGCGCGTCCGATGGCTCCGCGTCGTACGATCTCGTCGACGGATACCAGGATGCCGCCGAGCTCACCGAGCAGGCGGGTGTGCGAAACGCTGTCATGGCGCCCTTCACGAACCGGGTCCGTGACGCGCGCTACGGCTTCGACGGCGAAGAGCACGACCTGACGGCATCCGCCACCGGCTCGCCGCCGCTTCTTCTCCACGGCATGTTCCGCACACGCCGCTTCGCCCCCGTCGAGTCCATCGCGACCGCGGACTCGTTCATGCTCCGCCTTCGTAACCAGCAGCTCGTCGAGCCGGTCGCCGACCCCATGCCGGGCTACCCGTTCGCCGTCGGGCTCGACGTCGTCTACGTCCTGAGGCGTGACTCGATCGCGATGGACATCATCGCGACGAACCACGGAGAGTCGGCCGCCCCGGTCACGCTGGGCTGGCATCCCTACTTCACTCTCGGAGCCCCCGTCGACCAGCTCGTGCTGCACGTCGACGCCGCCGCACGCGTAGCCACCGACGACGCGCTCATCCCGCTCGACGGCGACGCCGGAATCGTGGAGCTGAGCGATGGCGACGCACTCGACTTCCGGCATCCGCGGCAGGTGGGCTCCGCCGTGATCGACACCTGCTTCACTGGGCTCGCGACCGCATCGGACGGCCTGCACCACACGTTCATCCAGAACCCCGCCACCGGCGTTGGCCTGGACGTGTGGCAGGAACGCGGCTCGATGCACGTCTACACCGCCGACCACCTGGAACGCGGCCCGCGCGCCTCCATCGCGCTCGAGCCCGTCGAGGCCCTCACGAACGCGTTCAACCGCCGCGATCAGGCCGACCTCGTGCGGCTCCAGCCCGGTCAGGCGCGCGCGTTCCGGTTCGGCGCGCGCCTCATCACGACCTGACGCCGACTGAGCCTGAACCCACGGCGACACGGAAGGGCGGCTGCGACGGGGTCGCGGTGTGCCTACGACACGTCTCCCCGGCATCGCCCACCGACACAACCGCCGGATACGCGAGACGCTCGGCTGGATATCCCAGCCGAGCGTCTGCGTGATCCGGTGACGACCACTTCTGTATCGGTTTGGATCAGGCGCGGCGGCCCACCGTCGTGCGCTCGCCGGATGCCGCGGCCGCGGTGATCGCCGCCGCGACGCGCGCCGCCTGCGCGCCGTCCGCGAACGTCGCCGCGTGCGGTGCCACCTCGCCACGACCACGGACGGCCTCGACGAAGTGCGCGAGCATGTTGATGTGAGAATGCTCCCAGCCGAGCACGTGGCCGCTCGGCCACCACACGTCCATGAACGGGTGCTGCGCCTCGTTCACGATGACGTCCGCGAAACCGTCGGTCGCCCCGCCCGTGCGGCGGAACACCTTCAGAACGTTGAGCTGCTCGAGGTCCCACGCCAGGCTCCCCCGGGACCCGTTGATCTCCCATGCCAGCATGTTGCGACGCCCGGGAGAGATCAGGCTCGCGGACAGGCCGGCGGTGGCGCCGCTGTCGAACTGCAGCACAGACGACACCGTGTCGACGGGCTCCGCCTTGCTGGCATCCGTGACCGGGTTCGTGATGTACGCGGATACCGTGGCGATCTCGCCGACGAGGTAGCGCGCCTGGTCGATCGCATGGCAGCCGATGACGTCCAGCGCCCCCGTCGACGTGGGCAGCTGGTCAGGCGCACCGGTCCGCCACTCCTGCGAGTAGCGGAACGTCGCCGAATAGATGTCGCCGAGCTCGCCGTTGCGGATCATCTCGTGCGCGAGGCGCACGGCGGGGACGAACCGGTAGTTGAAGCACGTCATGTTCAGCACGCCGGCCTCGGCCGCGGCATCCGCCAGCTGGTCGGCCTCCTCCACTGTGCCGGCGAGCGGCTTCTCGCATACGACGTGCTTGCCCGCGCGGATCGCAGCGAGCGTGGGCTCGAAGTGCGTCGCGTCCGAGCCGACGTTGTCGAACACGTCGATGTCGGGGTCGTCGACGATGTCGCGCCAGTCGGTCGCGTAGTTCGTCCAGCCGTAGCGGGAGGCGGCTTCCGCTACGGCGGCCTCGGTGCGCCCCGCGATGGTCCGCATCCCGATGCGTGCGGCGTTCGGCCAGAACATGTACGGGATGGTGCGCAGCGCATTGCTGTGCGCTTTGCCCATGAACCCGTAACCCAGCATGCCGAAGTTCACCTCGGGGCGCTCGTCGGCAGGAGCGGGAGTGGTCACGCCGCGGCCGCCTTCGTGCTCGGGAGGTCCGCGACGATCGACTTCAGGAACTCGATGCTCTGGGTCACGTTCTCCTCCTCGGTGCGCTCGTCATACGGCGACGCCAGCAGATCGAGCTCGATCGCGAGCGAGCCCGTGAACCCGACAGCCTCGAGCTCCTGTGCGATGCCGTGGAAGTCGATGAGGCCCTCGCCTGCCGGGCAGCTGGGCCAGAAGAGGAAGCGCTCCGACGGCGCGCCGCCACGACGCGTCGTGATGTCCTTCGTGTGCGTCGCGACCGTGTAGGGCGCGAGACGGCGTGCAGCCTCGACCGGGTCCTCGTACAGACGCAGGGCGTTCCCGGTGTCGAAGTTGACCTTCAGGCTGTCAGACCCGACCTCATTGAGGATGTCCATGATCTCTTTCGACGTGAAGTCGATGTGGTTCTCGATCGCGAGCGTCACGCCCTCGTCCTCGGCGACCTTCACGGCCTTCTTCAGCATCTCGGCCGAGGCGACGACCTGCGGGCCGTGCGGCTCGTCGACGTACAGCATGCTCGACGCGACGATGCGCATGATGTCGGCGCCGACGGCGCGGGCGCGCGGGATGTGTCGGATGAGGTCCTCCAGCGCCTCGGCGTCCTGCCCGCGGTGCAGGCCGTCCGGGTGGCCCCAGCCGATGACCCGACGCAGGCCCTTGTCGTCGAGGCTCTCCTTCAGCGCCGCGCAGTACTCGTCATCGAACGCCGGGTAGAACAGCGTCTCGAGCGCGACCTCGTCGACCTGGAGCGATGCGGCGAAAGGAACGAAGTCGTCCTTCATGTCCCAGCGGGTACCCGGGTCCTTCTGCATGTCGTACACCTCCCCGAAATAGCGATGGAAGCTGTAGCTGTCGATGCCAACAAGCACGGCGGTACTCCTTGATCTGTTTGTGGACTCTTCGGCGAATCCTGTAGTTATACTACGAAAAGGCTCGCGGCAAAGCAAGAAGTCGGCCGCCTGCTCGCGCAGAATTCGGCCATTCTCACGGCCGCAGCTCGCTATGTGGTAGTTGTACTACACCAAACATCGTCGAAGAGGACTACACCATGCCATCCGCGCTCGGCCGCATTCTCGTGACGCCACGATCCCTGACCATCGACGGAGATGGATCTCCACTCCTCGAACCGCTCCGGAGAGCGGGCTACGAGGTGATCACCGGGCGTCCCGGCCACACACCATCGGCAACCGAACTCCGCGCACTGCTTCCGGGAGTTGTGGGCTGGCTCGCCGGCGTCGAGCCGATCACGGCCGATCTGCTCGAGGTTGCCGACGAGTTGCGGGTCATCAGCCGCAACGGCACCGGCACCGACTCCATCGATCTCGAGGCGGCACGCCTTCGCGGTATCCGTGTCGAGCGGGCGCTGGGCGCCAACGCGCAAGGCGTGGCAGAGCTTGCTGTCTCGCTGGCCCTCTGCGCGCAGCGCGGCATCCCGTGGTCGAGCGACGGTGTCAAGGCCGGCACCTGGCAGCGCGACCTGGGACGAGAGCTTCGCGACATGACCGTCGGAATCGTGGGGCTCGGTGCGATCGGTGGGGAGGTGGCCCGCATCTTCGCGGCGCTGGGCGCATCCGTGCGCGGATACGACCCCGTGGCCGGCAGTTCGCCGATCGCGGTTGCGGATGTCGGCGACGTCTTCGTCGGCGCCGATGTCGTGAGCCTGCACGCTCCCCCGCTCGCCGACGGGCGCCCGCTCGTGACCGCTTCCCTTCTCGGGGTCATGCGGCCGGGGAGCGTGTTGGTCAACACGGCCCGATCGGCTCTCGTCGACGATGACGCCGTGCTGATCGCTCTGAACGAGCGCACTCTGGGCGCGTACGCCGTCGACGCGTTCGATACCGAACCGCCGACGGTCACCCCGCTGCTTCGTCATCCCCGTACCATCTGCACTCCGCATCTGGGCGGATACACCGAATCGAGCGTGCGGCGCGCAACAGAGGCGGCCGTCACCAACCTGCTCAGCGCCCTCAACTCGCTCGCCCAGCCAGAAGGAATCTCGTGAATCTCACCGCGTCGTCACACCCGGCAATCGCAGAGTCCCGTCGGCACGGGGTCATCGCGGTGCTCCGGGCTCCCAGCGCCGAGCTCGCCATCAACGCCAGCGAGGCGTTGATCCGCGGGGGAATCCGCGCAATCGAGGTCACGTACACCACGCCCGACACCCCCGTCGTCATCCGGAGGCTCATCGATCGCCACGGCCCGGGGCTCCTCGTCGGCGCCGGCACGGTCCTCTCCCCGCGTCAGGCCCGCGAAGCGGTCGATGCCGGAGCAAGGTTCCTGGTCTCCCCGGGCACCATCCCCGCCGTGGCGGAGGCGATGATCGAGACCGGGGCAGCGGTGATGATGGGCGCCCTCACCCCGACGGAAGTGATGATGGCTGTCGAGCTCGGTGCGGACGTCGTGAAACTGTTCCCGTCATCTCTGGGGGGCCCCGCCTACCTGCGGGCGCTGCGCGGTCCGTTCCCCGACGTGCCGTTGATGCCTACCGGAGGGGTGACGGCCGAAAACATGGGCGACTGGTTCGCCGCCGGGGCGTTCGCCGTGGGCGCGGGCGGCGACCTCACCCCGAGCTCGGCCATAGCAGCTGAGAACTGGGCGGAGATCGAACGGATCGCCGGCCGGTTCACGGCGGCAAGAGCGAGAGCACTCGCCGGCGATGACGCCCGCTGAGTCCTGCCCTGCCGTCAGCGACCGCCGGGTGCGAACGGTCGACGGCGACATACCGGCTGCAGAACTCGGCGTGACGGACTACCACGAGCACATGTTCCAAGCGTCGCAGCTGCTACCCGGGGAGGAACTCGACGACGAGGAGCGCAGCGCGAGCGAGGCGTCGATGCTGCGACAGTCCGGCTTCGCCGCGATGATCGACGCCACCCCCATCGGCCTGGGTCGACGACCCGCCGCACTCCGGCGCGTCGCCCGCACAGCCCGTATCCGGATCATCGCCACAACGGGCCTGCACAAGCAGGAGCACTATCCGGAAGATCACTGGGTCCTCCGCGCGGACGAGGGCACGCTCTCGGCCTGGCTCATCGGCGATCTCGAGGACGGGATGGCGGTCTCAGACGAGCGTGCGACCCGCACGGCGGTCGAGTCGGGCATTCGTGCCGGGATCATCAAGGTCGGCATAGGGTACTGGCGGATCACTCCCTTCGAGCGCCGGGCGATCGATGCGGCCGGAGCCGCACACGCCCGTACCGGCGCACCGGTGATGGTGCATCTCGATCACGGCAGCGCAGGCCACGAGGTCACCGCGCTCCTCGCCGGGGCAGGGGTGCCGGCCGAAGCCGTCGTCCTCGCCCATGTCGACCGCAACCCGGACCCATACCTGCACGCCGATCTGGCGGCCGCCGGAGCATATCTCGGCTACGACGGCTTCGCGCGCCACCGCGAGTGGCCCGACTCCACTCTGATCGAGTGCATGCTGACCGCTGCAGCCAACGGCGCGGCGGAACGCATCCTGATCGGCGGCGATGTGGCCAGACGCACCCGGTATCGCGCCTATGACGGGATGCCGGGACTCGCCTATCTCGGCGACCATGTCCTGCCGCGCGTGAGAGCGCAGACCGATCAAGCGACACTGGATCGATTCCTGATCCACAACCCCGCTCGCCTGCTCGGCCGCTTTCCCGGTTGCGTCGGCCTGGCCGGCAGCGGCCAGGGCTGATGTGGGGATGCTCTCAGGCGAAGGCCGACAGACCGGTGAGGGCGCGTCCGACGATGAGGGCATGGATCTCGTCGGTCCCCTCGTAGGTCCGCACCGCCTCCAGGTTGGCCATGTGCCGCATGACCGGGAACTCCGAGGTCACGCCATCGCCGCCCAGGATGGAGCGGGCCGTGCCCGCGATCGCGATCGCCTCGCGGACGTTGTTGAGCTTCCCGACGCTGATCTGCGCGTGCGAGAGGGTGCCGGCATCCTTCTGCGCACCGAGATGGCGCGCCAGCAGCACCCCCTTCTCGTACTCCACGAGCATGTCGGCGAGCTTGGCCTGAGTGAGCTGATACGCCCCGATCGGCTCACCGAACACCACCCGGCTGCGCGCCCGGTCGATCGCCGCCGACAGGCATGATCGCGCCGCCCCCATGACGCCCCAGACGATCCCGTACCGGGCCTCGTTGAGGCACGAGAACGGCCCGCGCAGGCCTACGGCGCCGGGCAGCAGGGCGTCGGAGGCGACCTGCACGTCATCCAGCGTGATGTCGCACTGGATCGACGCGCGCATCGCATGCTTGCCGGTGATGGCCGTCGCGGTGAACCCGGGCGTATCGGTAGGGACGAGGAAGCCCCGCACGCCGTCGTCGGTCTGCGCCCACACGACGGCGATGTCCGCGACCGTGGCGAGCCCGATCCACCGCTTGGCTCCCGTGATCACCCAGCCGTCGGCGGTGCGCTGAGCGACCGTGCGCATGGCACCCGGATCGCTCCCGCCGCTCGGTTCGGTGAGGGCGAAGCACCCGACCGCCCGCCCCGCGGCCATCTCGGGAAGCCATCGCTGCTTCTGCTCTTCCGACCCGAACTTCGCGATCGCCGTCATCGCGAGGGATCCCTGCACCGAGACGAACGTTCGCCATCCGCTGTCGATCGCCTCGAACTCCAGGCAGACCGCTCCATAAGCCGTCGCCGAAGCTCCCGCGCAGCCGTAGCCGGAGATGTGCATGCCGAGGAAGCCGGCGGCGCCGATCTCCTCGATCAGCTCGCGGCGGAAGTGCTGCGCCTCGAAGTCTTCCTCGATCGTCGGTGCGATCCGGCGCCGCGCGAACTCCCTCGCCCGCAGCTGCCAGTCACGCGCGTCCTCCGGCAGGATCGCGTCGACGGAGAACACGGCCTCCAGCCCGGATCCGGCGGTTTCGAGCGTCTGCTCAATCATGCTGTCCCTCCTTGGTGCGAGCGCGGGATACAGATGTCCGTGCTCCGACGCGCGGTCCGATCGGCGGCGGCGCGGTGCGGTAGTCGACGGGGGTGGCGCTGAAGCGGATGGGATCGGCGACCTGGCGCACCCCCGCCACATCGACCACGGGTTCGAGGCCGAGCCTCTCGGCGTAGGCGAATGCCTCGGCCACGGTGTTCACGGGGGCGGCCGGCACACCGCGTGCCATGAGTCGCTCGACCCATGTCTCCGCGTCCTCCAGGCGGAGGCGGTCCTCCAGTTCGACGACGAGATCCTCCCGGTTGCGCACCCGCGACTCGTTCGTCCGGTATCGATCGTCTGTCGCCAGCGCGGGCGCCCCCACGAGCTCGGCCAGCACGGCGAACTGCGCGTCGGTGCCGACGGCGAGCGCGATCGTGCGATCGGCGGCGCGGAGCACTTCATACGGCGCGATGCTCGGATGGGCGTTGCCCAGCCGCCCGGGTTCCACGTCCGCCAGGACATATCCGGATGCCTGGTTCGCAAGGGCCGACAGGAGGCTCGAGAGCAGATTGACCTCGATGTGCTGACCGCATCCGGTGGACTGCCGGGCATGAAGCGCCGCGAGGATGCCCGTGACCGCGTGCAGCCCGGTGATGACGTCGACCAGTGCCACGCCGACCTTCATCGGGGGTCCGTCCGGCTCCCCGGTGATGCTCATCAGCCCGCCGGCTGCTTGCACGAGCAGATCGAAGCCCGGCAGATCGCGGCCGCCGTGCGTGCCGAACCCCGAGATCGAACAGTAGATCAGGCGCGGATTCAGCTCGCTCAACTCGGCGAAAGACAGGCCGCGCGCGGCGACCGTCCCCGGACGCGCATTCTCGATGAAGACGTCTGCCTCGGCGATCAGCGCCCGCAATTCCGCGACATCCGTTTCGTCGTGGAGGTCGGCGGTGACCGCCGTCTTGTTGCGGTTGACGGCCGCGAAATACGTGGAGTCGCCCTCAGCCGTGGTCGGCGGCTTCCACGAACGGGTCTCGTCCCCGACGCCGGGACGCTCCACCTTCAGCACCTCTGCTCCCATGTCGGCGAGAAGCATCGTGGCATAGGGACCGGCCAGCACGCGGGACAGGTCGACGACACGGATCCCCGAGAGCGCGCCGGTCATGCCGAGTCCCGGATGCCGGGGCCTGCGGCGCGTCCTCCGAGCAGGTGCAGGCAGCGCATACTCGATCTTCTCCTACGCCGGAGGCCGGGGTGCGCCCGATCCTCCACGCCGACCCGGGACGACGCCTGCGCGCGCTCACAGCCCCAGCCGTGCGAGGAAATCGTTGCGGAAGACGCCCCGCGGGTCGAGGCGCTCGCGCAGCTCGGCGAAGTCGGTCCAGCGCGGGTAGAGCCGCGGCATCCGCTCGTCCGCTCCTTCGAGGGTGAACAGCTTCCCCCAGTGCGGCCGGGCGTCCATGGGCTCGAGAGCCCGCTCGATGAGCGGCAGCAGACGCTCGACGCCGGCCTGGTCGGGCTTCCACGTGAAATGGATGCCGAGCACATCGGCTCCGTACGCCGACGACAGCCAGAGATCGTCCCGCGCCACGGTCCGCAGCTCGCACACCTGAAGCAGCGGCGCGACGCGGTCCGCGAGGTCGCGCATCGTCGCGATCGCCGCGACGGCGTGCCGGCGCGGGACGAGGAACTCCGACTGCAGTTCCTCGCCGTTGGACGGCGTGAACTCGAGCTTGAAGTGCGGGAGTCGGGCGTACCACTCCCCCGGTGCGCCGAGCTGGTCGGTGCAGCTGTCGGCCGAGACGTCGGGAAGCGGATGCCTCTTGACCGACGCCTTCGCGGCGCCCAGGACCGCCTCGGGCAGGGTGCCGGCCGCGTCCGCGCGACGCTTCACCCACAGCTGGTCGACGACGTCCGGGTCACGCCAGGTGTGGAACATCGACACGCTGTAGCCGAGGCCCGTGACCGCCTCGAGATCGTCGAGCACCGCGTCGAGCGGGAGGCGCTCGTAGACCGTCTGGGCGACGTCGAACGCCGGGACGAGGTCGAGTTCGAGCGCGGTGACGATGCCGAGCGCCCCGAGCGAGACGACGACGCCCTCGAAGTCGGCGTCTCCGCGACGGAACGTGCGCAGCTCGCCGTCCGCGGTGACCAGCTCCACGCCCGCGACCGCGGACGCGAGCGAGGACACCGCGTCACCCGAGCCGTGGGTTCCGGTCGCGACGGCACCGGCGAGCGAGATGTGCGGCAGCGACGCGAGGTTGGCCAGCGCCCACCCTTCACGGTGAAGGGCGGGCGCGAGATCGCCGTAGCGCAGGCCGGCCGCTGCCCGCACGACGCCGCGCTCGCTGTCGATGCCGACCTCGGCGGGCAGCCGGCTCGAGACGACGTGCAGCCCGTCGGTGTCGGCGATCGTGTTGAAGCAGTGACGGCTGCCGAGCGCCTTCACGCGATCGGCGGAGCGCACCACGTCCGCCAGTTCGTCGAGAGAGCCCGGGGCGACGACGTCCGCCGCGCCGTACACCACGTTCGAGGCCCAGTTGCGCGTCACGGCCGCCGTCGGCCCGGCGGTGCTCATCGCCCCGTCGCCTGCGCCGTCGCCTCGGCGGTCGCGTCGGCCGTCGCTCCGGCAGGCGCGTCGAAGGGCGAGGGGCCGAGCTCGTCGAGCAGCTCCTTCATCTTGGCGTAGGCCCGGTTGCGGTAGGCCACGAGCTCGGCGATGCGCTCGGGATCGATCGCGCGGAACCCGGCTCCCGACTTCGTGCCCAGCTCTCCGCGCTCGATGCGCTCGGTGAGGATCGCGGGCGTCGCGAAACGCTCGGGGAAGTCCCCCTGCAACGATGCGTAGCAGAATGCGTACACGTCGAGGCCCGCCATGTCGGCGATCGCGAACGGCCCGAAGAACGGCAGACGGAAGCCGAAGGTCGAGCGGACGATCGCGTCGATGTCCTCCGGCGTCGCGATGCCCTCGTCGACCAGCTGCGTCGCCTCGTGGAACAGCGCGTACTGCAGGCGGTTCAGCACGAAGCCGGTCGCGTCCTTCACCCGGGCGCCGATCTTGCCGCTCTCGGCGAGCAGCTGCTCGGCGGCGGCGATCGCGCTCTCGGCGGTGGCGGGGTGCGGGATGAGCTCGACGCCCGGAACGAACGGCGCGGGATTCGAGAAGTGCACGCCGAGGAACCGCTCCGGGTTCACCACGGCCTCGGCGAGCCTGGTGATCGAGATGGTCGACGTGTTGCTGCCGATGACGGCGGTCGCGTTGGCCTGCGAGATGCGGCGGAGCGTGTCGTGCTTGATCTCGATCCGTTCCGGCACCGCCTCCTCGATCAGCTCGGCGTCGGCGACGGCCTCCTCGATGCTCTGCGCGGCCGAGATGTGGCGCGTGACGAGCTCGGTGGCTCCCGCGGGGAAGAGCCCCTGCGCTTCGAACTCGGCCGTCTCGGTCCTGATGCGCTCGAGGTTCGAGGCGGCGATCTCGGCAGTGACGTCCGAGATCACGACGTCGTGGCCGGCGAGCGCGAACACCTGCGCCATGCCGCCACCCATGTAGCCACTGCCGACGACGGCGATACGGGTCATGAGCTGGCCTCCACGTTCTGGCCGGCGGCGCCGAGATCGGCGGCGCGGTCGTACGACTCGATGGCGGCGACCTTCGACGCCGACGACGACGACGGGTCGAAGCGGTAGCCCAGCCACTCCGACACCAGGCGCTTGGCGAGCTCGAGCCCGATCACACGCTGACCCATGGTGAGCACCTGCGCGTTGTTGCTGAGCACCGAACGCTCGACCGAGTAGCTGTCGTGCGCGGTGACCGCGCGGATGCCGGGCACCTTGTTCGCCGAGATCGCCACGCCGAGACCGGTGCCGCAGATGAGCAGCGCGCGGTCGGCGTCGCCTGCGGCGACGCGGCGCGCAGCCTCGACCGCGACATGCGGGTAGTCGGTGTGCTCGTCACCGCCCACTCCGACGTCGGTGACGGCGGCGACCCGCGGGTCGGCCTCCAGCAGGGCCTTCAGTGCCGACTTGTACTCGAAGCCGGCATCGTCGCTTCCGACGACGATGCGCAGGGTGTCGCTCATCGCTCTTCCTTTCGAGAGATCTGTTCGTGGGATGCCGCGGACTCGCGCGCGACCTCGGCGATCGCGGTGGCGATCAGCGCCAGCGACGTCGCGCCGGCGTCGGGATGCCCGATGCTCTTCTCGGCCAGCGGGCGGGCGCGGCCGAGGGCCGGTCGCAGGGCCGACGTGGCGGCCGCGGCATCGGTGGACGCGCGAGCGGCGGAGCCGAGCGCGGCGACGAGGTCGTCACCGGCATCCAGCCGCTCGGCGAGCACCCTCGCGAACGGTTCGAGGGCGTCGACCATGGTCTTGTCGCCGACGCTCGCTCCCCCGCGCGAGGTGACGGCGTCGAGGGCGGCGCGCGCCGCGCCGGGGGCGGTCGTGCGCGGATCCGCGCCGCCGCTGTCGAGCGTGCGTCCGATGGATCGGAGCATCGCGCCCCACAGTGCTCCCGAGGTGCCCCCGGCCTTCTCGCTCCACGCGTCGCCCGCCGCGGCGAGCATGGCCGACAGTCCGGCCGCAGGGTCGGCGGCCTCACGCGCCGCGTCGACGCCGGTGCGCATGCCCACGCCGTGGTCGCCGTCGCCGGCGATGGCGTCGATGCGGCCGAGCTCCACCTCGTGCTCGTGGATGGTGGCGCGTGCGGCGTCGAGGCAGGCGAGAGCGAAGACGGCGGCGGACTTCGACCAGTCCGACGCCTCGGGCGCAGCAGCGGTCTCGGCGGCCTCGACCTCTTCGTCCTGCGTGTCGCCTGCGGCGGCGGCGACCTGGACCGAGCCCTTGCGGTACGCCGGCGTGTACGCGGGCGCCGCCCACAGCGGCTCGAGTTCGTCGTCCAGCCAGAAGAAGGTGAGGGATGCCCCGGCCATGTCGAGGCTCGTCACGAGCTCGCCGACCTCGGGCTGCACGATGGCGATGCCCGCCGCCTCGAGCCTGGCCGCGACATCGCCGTACAGCACGAAGAGCTCCTCGTACTTCACCGTGCCCAAGCCGTTGACGATCACCGCCACCCGGTCGCCGCGGTCTTCGGGCACGTCGGCGAGCAGCGCCTCCACCAGCGTCTCGGCGAGCTCGGCCGACGTCGTGCGCGGCACGTCGCGGATGCCGGGCTCGCCGTGGATGCCCAGGCCGATCGACATCATGCCGTCCGGGACGGTGAACAGCGGCTCCGCGGCGCCGGGGAAGGTGCAGCCGCCGAACGCGACGCCGAGCGTGCGGGTGCGGTGGTTCGCGTGCCGCGCCAGCCGCTCGACCTCGTCGATCGAGTCGCCGCGCTCGGCGGCGGCGCCGGCAACCTTGAAGACGACGAAGTCGCCCGCGATGCCGCGGCGCTTGTCGATCTCGTCCTGGGGTGCACTGGCGATGTCGTCGGTGCACAGCACCGTGCGGGCGTCGATGCCTTCCTCGCGCAGGCGCTCTTCCGCCTCGCCGAAATGGAGCACGTCACCGGCGTAGTTGCCGAAGCTGAACAGCACGCCGCCCCCGCGGTTCGCGGCCTTGGCGACGCGGTACGCCTGGCCGGCCGACGGCGAGGTGAAGATGTTGCCGCACACGGCGCCGGCCGCCAGGCCTGCCCCGACGACGCCGGCGAAGGCGGGGTAGTGCCCGGAGCCGCCGCCGACCACGAGGGCCACCGAGCCCCGCGGGGCGGGTGCGGCGCGGACTACGCCGCCGTCGACGGCGCGGACGAGGTCGGCGTGCGCCGAGACGAAGCCGGCCAGGGCCTGCGGCACGAAGTCCTGGGCGTCGTTGGCGATGCGGGTCATGAGGCACCTCCGTCGTGGCGCGGCTGCCGCACCCTGCTCGTGCCCAGGGCGTACCCCTCGCGCTTGGGCAGCGCGTGCCGGCGCAGGTAGTCGCGGTTGTCAGCGCAGACGCTGAGCCCGTCGCCGCCGTAGTTCTCGACGCAGATGACGCCCTGGAAGCCCTGCTCGATCGCGTATCTGAAGGCGCGGCGGTAGTCGATGAGGCCGTACTGCATGGGAGCGGGCACCGCGAAGTAGCTGTCGCGGGCGGCGTCCTCGTCGCGCGCGTAGTTCTTCACGTGCCAGAAGTTGGCATAGGGAACCGTCTTCTCCACCAGGTCCCACCACGGCTCGACCGGCCGGTGCAGGCGCACGAGGTTGCCGATGTCGGGGTTCAGGCCGACGTTGTCCATCCCGATGTCCTGCACGAGCCGCACCGCGGAGTCGGCCGTGCCGAGGAACGTGTCCTCGTACATCTCCAGGGACACCAGCAGGCCGAGTTCGTCGGCGTGGCGGCCGAGCTCTCGCAGCCGGCCGACGGCGAGGTCCCAGTCGGCCGGGTCATCCTTGTGGCCCTCGACCGTCCAGAACCACAGCTGCGCCTGCTGCTGCGGCGTCAGCGCCTGGTGGAGCCCGAACGACACCGTCTCGATGCCGAGGGCGGCCGCGGCATCCAGCGTCCGATGGCTGTACGCGAGGTTCGCATCGCCGTTCTCGTGGTCGATCACGCTGCAGCGGATCGCCGAGATCGATGTCGGCACGACCCCCGCCTCGGCGGCGACCGTCCGCAGGTCGCGCAGACCCTCGGCGCTCAGGTCGCCGACCCGCAGCCACGAGTCGGTGATGTCGATGCGGTCGAAGCCGGCATCGGCGATCTCGGCCAGCGGACCGGCCCATTCCTGCGGGCCCGCCTCGGTGACGCTGCGGCCGTCGGCCGTGCGACCGGGAAAGGGAAGGGCTGCGGCCGCGATCGGCCAGTTCTCAGCGGTGAGGCCGGTCACGCGGCATCCTCCTGGGTGGTCTCGTCTTTCGTGTCGGGACGGCCTTCGACGGTGGTCTCGACGCCGGTGACGAGCACGGGCTCGTCGACGACGCGGACGGTGCCCCGGATCGTCAGCGCGGCCGGCGCGGTCACCTGGGCGAGCGAGAGGCCCGCGGTGAGGTTCACGAGCCCGGGCTCGACGATGCGGCGCCGCTCGAGTCCGGTGAACGAGAATCTGTCGGCGTGCAGTTCGAAGGCGACGGATGCCGCGGCCCCCGCCTCCAGCCAGACGCGCGCGTACCCGACCAGCTGCTGCACGGGCCTGGTCACCTGGGCGACCGGATCGGCGCTGTACAGCTGCACGACGGTCGCTCCGGCGCGATCGCCGGTGTTCTCGAGCCTCACCGTCGCGCGCACGGTCCCGTCGTTCGCCATCTCCTCGCGGTCGAGCGACACGTCGCCGAGCTCGAACGTCGTGTACGACAAGCCGTGGCCGAACGGGAACGCCGGAGCGATCGACAGGCTGCTGATGCGGTCGCCGTCCTGGCCGAGCGGCGGGGCGAGGTAGGTGTGCGGCAGCGCGCCGTCGGTGCGCGGAATCTGCACCGGCAGGTGACCGCTCGGGTTCACCGTACCCGTGAGGACGCCGGCGATCGCCGCGGCTCCCTCGACGCCGGGCAGGAAGGACTGCACGATCGCCGCGGCACGACCGGTGTACGCGCCCAGGGCGTACGGACGACCCGACAGAACGAGCAGCACGACCGGCTTGCCGGTGTCCAGGAGCGCCTCGACGAGCCGGCCCTGGTCTCCGGGGAGGTCGAGGCCCGGGGCATCCGATCCCTCTCCGGAGGTGCCTTTGCCGAACATCCCGGCGCGGTCGCCGACCACGGCGATCACCACGTCGCTCGCGGCCGCCGCGTCGACGGCCCGCGCGAGCTCGGCCTCGTCGGCCGGCTCGACCAGCGGCGTGCCCCGCAGGGCGACCACCTCGGAGCCGGATGCCGCGGCCCGCAGTGCGTCGGGGATCGAGGTCGCGTCGATGCCGAGCCCCATCTCGGGATGCCGCGGCATGACGTGGATGGGGTACGAGTACGCGCCCATGAGGGCGCCCGGGTCGTCGACGCAGGGACCGATGACCGCGATGCGCCCGGCGGCGGAGGGGAGTGGGAGGAAACGCTCTCGGTTGTCGAGCAGGATGATCGACTCCTCCGCGAGGCGGCGGGCGATGTCGCGGTTGCGGGCGCTGTCGATGTCGACGTCTGCGGGTTCCGCCGGCGCCCAGCCGTCGTCGAGCAGGCCCAGCTCGATCTTCTGCCTCAGCACCCGGCGCACGGCGGTGTCGACGTCGGAACGGGTGCGTGCGGGGTCGGGGTCGCCGTCGTCGAGGAGGCGGTAGGCGGCGATGTCGGGCAGCTCGACGTCGATGCCGGCGTGGAGCGCGAGACGGCCCGCCTCCGCCATGTCGGCGGCCACGCCGTGCTTTGACTTGAGGAACGCCACCGCCCAGTAGTCCGACACGACGGTGCCGTCGAAGCCCCACTCGTCGCGGAGCAGGTCGGTCAGGAGCCACCGATCGGCTGCCGCGGGCACGCGGTCGAGCTCGGTGTAGGAGTTCATGACGCTCGCGGCGTCGCCGACGCGCACCGCCATCTCGAACGGGGGCAGCACGAGGTCGCGCAGCTCGCGCTCGCCCATCGCGACGGGGGCGTGGTTGCGGCCGCCGCGCGAGGTGGCGTGACCGGCGAAGTGCTTGAGGGTGGCGATGACCCCGGCGTCCTGCAGGCCGGCGACGTATGCGGTAGCGAGCGTCGCGACGACGTAGGGGTCTTCGCCGAGCGTCTCTTCGACGCGACCCCAGCGATAGTCGGTGACGACGTCGAGCACGGGCGAGAGGCCCTGGTGCACCCCGACGGCCGCCATGTCGGAGCCGATCGCGCGGGCCATCTCTTCGACGAGCTGGGGATCGAAGGTCGCCGCCCAGGCCATCGACGCGGGGTACACGGTCGCGCCGAGCGTGGTGAAGCCGGTGAGGCATTCCTCATGAACGACCCCGGGGATGCCGAGGCGGGTGCTGTCCATGAGGTGTCGCTGCGACGCCCGCACCTTCTCCATGCCCTCGCGCGCAGTCACCGGAGTCGTCCCGAACACGCGGGTCAGATGCCCGATGCCCTCGGCGACCGCCTCCTCGAAGGGAGGCCTGCCCTTCGACAGGACGTCCTGCATCGGCGCGATGATCTGCGTCGAGTCTCGCGTGTCGGCCCAGTAGCTGCCCAGCTGCGCGATCTTCTCCGCCGGGGTCATGGCAGCCAGGAGCGCCTCGACCCTCGCCTCGGTGCCGGCGGCCGGATCGGCCCATTCGGGCGACTTCGTCTTCGTCGGAACGTCAGGTGCGTTCGTCATCTTTGACTCTCTAAATATTTGTTCTTGACGACAACATTTCTAGCCTAGCGCCCGAGGTCGCGATGGCAAAGTCGCGTCTCAGCGGCGCACCCGGTAGCCGAGGTAGACGTAGCCGTTCGCGAAACGGCGCTCGTCGATGAGCTCCAGGTCGAGCCGCAGCCCCTCGTCCAGGAAGCGGATGCCGCCGCCCACGACCGCCGTCGCGATCACCACATGCCGGCGCTGCAACGTCCACGGCGACCTACGCGAGAGGCACTCCATGTCGCGGACCAAGGGGCAAGTCGGAGTCGAACGGTGAATTGCCTGGCAAGACCCGCCACGCGCCAATCACCTGCAGCGGGAATGAGTGCAATCAGGCGAATACGCAGGTTGCCGAGCGGTCATTGCAGCAGTAGCAATGGGTCGAATCGGGCTGGGCTGCCGGAAGCCCCGGCGCCGTCTCGGCGCCTTGGCCTCGATAACGGTAAAGACTCGGCCGTCTAGTCGCAGCGAGATGCAATTCTTTCCCGCGCCTCGCCCTTTGACATGCTGTTCTGCTCATCGATACGCAGGACCGCGACGACTGCCGTACGGTCGCGAGGGTCTTCAATTTCGCACGCGGCCATGACAATCCAATCGATAGGGTTTTCGACGGGTTGAGATGAGGGATCGACATCGGAGACATTAATGGCGATAAGCGCGCCATCCCATGACTCGGTCGCTTCCAGCCAAGGCCGTCCGACCAGGCTGTCGGCTGTTGGGGTCACCGCAGGGGGACTGCTACACGCAGTGGCCGCAGACGCGGCGAGCAGGATGAATACTCCTTGAGCGAGAGTCACGCGCCACTTTCTCACAAGGTTGATTCAACCACCATTTGGACGGGAATGATGACTTCATTCGAAATACGGGATATTGAGGGTCTGGAGCACCTTCGTAGCCGCGGGGGGATGGTGGATGCACTGACGGATCACATCCGGGCTGCTGTGATCGCGGATTCGTATCCGGGACACTCCCGGCTGCCGGGCGAGCGCGTTCTTGCCCGGACGCTCGGCGTGGACCGGGGGACTTTGCGGAGGGCTCTGCACACGCTCACGACGGAGGGATTGCTCGAGGCTCGGCGTGGGCGATATGGCGGAACATGGGTGCGTCGGGATGCGTCGCCCCTGCCTCCGCCTACTCGGTCCGACGAGAGGGCGGACGGGCTTGATTCCTATCTTCGGATCGAGTTGCTTTCGGTCAGCGCTCAAAGTCTTCGTGGCGAGCACATGGCGGAGGTGTCCAAGACCGAGCTGCTCTCCGCCCGCAGTCCCGAACAGGTCTTCTGGGCCGACAATCGGGGGCGTTGGCGTATGTGGAAGGAGGCGGGCGGTGTGGATTTCGCGATGCTTGCCGCTCAGCTTCGCCTGCGCGTTCTGGAAAGGATCTCCGGGGAGGGGTCGATGGCCCCCCGTGCTCGGCGCCTTCGAGAGCTGGCGCTCGCACTTCTTGAGGAGACGAACGACGCCGAAGCCGTGGTGGCCTCATATTGTCGCTGTCTCGCAGGGTTAACCGAGGCTTGACAACACTGCAGGAACGGGTGAACTAGGAGATTAAATGAGCCGATAGCGGGCCGAACAGACGGTGTCGAAGGCTCGCGAATCAACGGGACGTCACCATTGGTCGACCGATTATCCTTTGACGCATTCCTGGCAAATTCTTAGTGTCCAGCCATGAACAAGACTGGGATTGCCCGCAGCCTCGCGACAGTGGTGACCGCTCTTCTGATTGCTGGTGCGGCGGTGATCGCTGTTCCCGGTGCCGCGTCGGCCGCGACGCCCACCGGACCTCAGTACAGCTACCAGATGGTGAATGTCTATAAATCGGGGGCGCGCGTAAAAGGCGCTCAGATTTCGTACCAGGTCTGCGCGCCGACTTCCAACGCGACGACCGCCAGCTACAACACCAGTACGACGCGGAGCAATACCTTTAGCATCACGAGCGACCTGAGCTTCAGCGGGCTGAGCGGCCTCCTCTCATCCAAGGTTTCTGTAAGTGGCGGAGTTACGACATCAACGACCACGACGGAAGGTCTGGGCACAGTTGTTCCTCAGGGGCGGTGCATGGCAGTGTTCGCGCTCAATGACGTCTACCGGTACACGCTTCAGAAGAAGTGCAATTGGGCATGCTCCGGGGCATACGCGTCAAAGTCGTGGGTCACGGTGGGAACCGGTTCGTACACGAAGTTTGTCGGCCGCGCGTATTTCTACACCTATTAGCCATCCGGGAACGATCTGGGAAGATCAATTCCCCCGTCCTCACCCGGACCCGGCGCGTGCGCCGCCCGGCCAGCCCTCAGGAGTCGAGGGTGACGTCGACCTGGATCTCTGTCGCGAGACGCTCGAGCTCGGCGGTGAGCGATGCCAGATCGACGGAGGCCGGAACCCGGGCCGAGACGGTCGCTTCGAAGAGGCGGCCGCCGTACATGGCCGCCTCGGTCGTGCGGGTGGCGAGGCGGTCGATGCTGACGCCGCCGTTGCGCAGCACGGTCGAGATCTCGCGCACGATGCCGGGGTGGTCGTTGCCGATGACCTGAAGGGTGAGGGGACGCACCGGATCGTGCGGCGGCTCGTCCGTGCCGGTGTGCACGGTCACCTTCAGCAGCCCGTCCAGCGCGGCGAGCGCTTCGCGCAGCCCCTCCGCCCCCTCGGGCGAGATCGACACCTCGATGATGCCGGCGAAGGCGCCGGCCAGTTCGGCGAGCTGACTGTTCTCCCAGTTGCCGCCGTGCTCGTCGACGACGTCGGCGACCGCCGCGACCAATCCGGACCGGTCGTCGCCGACCACGGTGAGCACGAGCGTCGTCATAGGGCCAGGGTAGCGACGCGCGGCTGCGCACGCGCGGTCCCGGCGGCATCCGGGTAGCATCCCCTCAGAGATCGCACGTGGGGATGCGCGGTCCGTACTCTCGGAGAGTCGAATGGCTGGTCTCGGCACGGGTCGCGCACGACCGTCCGCGCGCGTGCTGCGCCGGCGTCGCCTGTTCGCCGGCATCGCGGGCGCCGTCGTGCTGCTCGCCGTCGCCGGGGGCACGGTCGCCGCGATCGGGCTGGCACGGGCGGGCGCCGACGGCGAGGGCGGCCCGCAGACGGATGGCGGGGCGCCGGCCCCTGCCGCCACTCCCACGCCCACCCCGCTGACGGCCGAAGAGGAGCTGCTCGCCGCGACGACCGACCCCGCGGCATGCGCCGTGAGCTTCACCGGCGAGGGCATCTCGGACGCGCCCGTGCTCGAGAGTCAGGGCACCCTGTACACGAACCTGCCGATCCCCACCCGCGAGGATGAGGTGTTCGCCGGCTGGTACGCGACGCCCGAGGATGCCGCGGCCCTCGCCATCCCCGGCCGGATCAACGGCTCCGAGCCCGTCGCGTGCACCGACCGGCGCGTGACGCTGCACGGGGCGTGGGTGAGCGCGGAGCGGAACGCGACGGAGGATGCCCGCATCCCGATCCTCATGTACCACCAGTTCACGACCGACCCCCAGGGCGACAACGGCCCGCTGCGCGGCAACTACGCGTACATCGGCGACTTCGATGCGCACCTGAACCACATCGCGTCCACCGGGTTCTACCTGCCGACCTGGGACGAGCTGTCGGCATTCATCGACGGGCGCCTGTTCCTGCCGAACCACTCCGTGATCGTGACCGACGACGATGCGGACCACACGTGGCTCGAGCTCGCCGTGCCGGTCGTCGACCGGTACAGAGTGCTGACGACCTCGTTCGTCATCACGAAATGGCGGCAGGAACAGACGCCGTCCACCTTCGTGCTGCAGCGGTCCCACACCCACGACATGCACGAGGCGGGCGCGAACGGCCAGGGCCGGATGGTCAACTGGTCGGCCGCCGAGATCGCCGCCGACATGGAGACGTCGGCTCAGATCCTCGGCGCGAAGGAGGTCATGGCCTACCCGTTCGGCCACTACAACGACACCGCGAAAGAGGGCCTCCGCCAGGCGGGGTTCGAGATGGCCCGCACGGTCGAGCCCGGGTATGTCACGATCGGCGCCGACAAGCTCGCGCTGCCGACTATCCGCATCAACTACGGCATGGGCCTCGACGACCTGATCAGCCTCATCGGGTGAGCCCGGCGGCTGACTCCGGGAGAGCGGATGCCGCACCCCGGCGCATGCGCCGGGTGCGATGACGCGCGCCCGGCCCTCACCCAGGATGCCCGGGAGAGAATGGAACGATGACTTCCTCCTCCTCCCTCACGATGTTCGGCGCGGACTGGTGCCGCGATTGCATCCGCACGAAGAAGCAGCTCGACGAGCTCGGCGTCTCGTACACGTATGTGGACCTCGTCACCGACCCCGCCGCCGCGGACGTCGCGCGCGACATCTCGGGCCGCACCAACATCCCCGTGGTCGTCTACCCTGACTCCTCCCACCACGTCGAGCCGTCGAACGCCGACGTCGAGGCGAAGCTGCGCGACCTCTCCCTGATCTGACTCGCGCGGGCCTGACGCCGGGGGCACCGGCGTCATTAGGCTGAGGCCGTGAGCGACGAGAGCACGCGCCCGACCGACGGGGAGCGAAGCGAACGCACCGAGAACACCCGGGCGATCGAGGGGTCGGTGGTCACCGACTTCCGTGACCGCATGAGCTACGGCGGCTACCTGGATCTCGACACCCTGCTGTCGGCGCAGCGCCCGCTCAGCGGCCGCGACGGGCAGCAGGAGCATCACGACGAGCTGCTGTTCATCGTGCAGCACCAGACGACGGAGCTGTGGCTGAAGCTCGTGCTCCACGAGCTCGGCGCGGCCTGCCGGCTGCTCCGCGAAGACCGGCTCGCCCCGGCACTCAAGTGCATCGCGCGCGTCAAGCACATCCAGAAGACGCTCACCGAGCAGTGGTCGGTGCTGGCGACGCTCACTCCCGCCGAGTACGTGCAGTTCCGCGGGGTGCTGGGCAATGCGAGCGGCTTCCAGTCCGCCCAGTACCGGGCGGTGGAGTTCACGCTGGGCAACAAGAACGCCGCGATGCTGCGGGTGTTCGAATCCGACCCGTCCTCCTTCGCGCTCGTCCAGGCGGCGCTCGAGGCACCGAGCCTGTACGACGAGTTCCTCCGGCTGCTCGCACGGTCGGGGTATCCGATCCCCGCCGGCGTTCTCGAGCGCGACGTCACGGCGGCGTGGACCTACACGCCGGAGCTCGTTCCGGTGTTCATCGACATCTACCGCGATCCGCAGGCGCACTGGGCGGCCTACGAGACGTGCGAGGAGCTCGTCGACCTGGAGGACAACTTCCAGCTCTGGCGCTTCCGCCACCTCAAGACCGTCGAGCGCATCATCGGCTTCAAGACCGGCACGGGCGGCTCGAGCGGCGTGCCGTTCCTGCAGCGTGCGCTCGATCTCACCTTCTTCCCCGAGCTCCACGCGGTGCGGACGGAGCTGTGATGTCACACGACCCCGAAGCCCTTCGAGACCTGCTCGGCCCCGACGCGATGCTCTGCCGCCGCGCCATCACCGGCGAGCACGGAGTGTCGCTCCCGCCCTTCACCGATCACCACGTGCACCTGCACCTCATCGACGAGACGCAGCTCGCGACCGGCGGGATCGCGGGCGTGGTCGACCTGGGCGGCGACCCGGTCGCTCTCGCGCGGCGCGAGAACCACCGCATTCCCCGCGTGGCATACGCCGGCGCGTTCCTCACCGCACCGGGGGGCTATCCCGTGGGGCGTCCCTGGGCTCCCCCGCAGATCACGCGCGAGATCCTCGACCCGTCGACCCATCCGGGCGTCCCCGGCGGTGCCGCGACGGCCGTCGACGAGCAGGCGTCGTGCGGAGCATCCGTCATCAAGGCCTCTCTCAACGAAACCGCCGGCCCCGTGCTCGACGGGGCGACGCTCGGCGCGATCGTGACGGTCGCCCGCGAGCGCGGCCTGCCCGTCGTGGCCCATGCGGAGGGGGACGGGATGCCGCAGCTCGCCCTCGACGCCGGCGTCGACGTGCTGGCGCACACGCCGTTCACGGAGTTCGTCGGGCGCGCATTCACGGCGCATGCCGTGAAGGCGGGTCAGATCTGGATCTCGACCCTCGCGATCCACCGCGACGATCCGCAGGCCGCCGAGTTCGCGCGCGTCAATCTCGCGGGCTTCGCGGCTGCCGGCGGCCGCGTGCTCTACGGCACGGATCTCGGCAACGGCGACCAGCCCGTGGGCGTCAATCCCGACGAGGTCGCGGCGCTGGACGGTGCGGGCGTCCGCGGAGCGGCGCTCATCGCCGCGCTGACCGATCCCTGGCCGACGGCCGATGCGCCGTCGGGCGTGAGCACGTTCGTGCCCGGTCCGCCCCCGACCCGGCTCGACGAGGTCGCCGAGTGGCTGCGCGGAGCGACCGTCGTCCCCTCCGAGGAGCTCGTCCATGACGACCACTGATCCCGCCGCCGCCTCCGTCGTCGCGCGTCTCGAGTCGGAGGCCGCCGATCTGGATGCCGCGGACCCGCTGCACGCCCGACGCGATCTGTTCGTCGGGGCCGAGTCCTCTCTCGTCTACTTCGACGGCAACTCCCTCGGCCGCCCGCTGCGGGCCAGCGTCGACCGGCTCGCGGCGTTCGCCCGCGAGGAGTGGGGCGGCCGGCTCATCCGCGGGTGGGACGAGTCGTGGATGCAGCTGCCGTTCGAGATCGGCGACGCGGTCGGCCGCGCCGCGATCGGGGCCGCGGCCGGCCAGACGGTGATCGGCGACTCGACCACCGTTCTTCTGTACAAGCTGCTGCGTGCCGCGTTCGATGCCGCCGTCGCCGCCGACCCCGCGCGGGTCGAGATCGTCGTCGACCGCGACAACTTCCCGACCGACCGCTACCTCGTCGAGGGCATCGCCGCCGAGCGCGGTGGCCGCATCCGGTGGATCGACGTCGACCTCGCCGGCGGAGTGTCCGCCGAAGCGCTGCGCGCCGCGGTCGGTCCCGAGACGGCCGTGGTGCTGCTGTCGCACGTGGCGTATCGCTCGGGGTATCTCGCCGACGCACCGGCCCTCACCCGCATCGCGCACGATGCGGGCGCGCTCATCCTGTGGGATCTCTGCCACTCCGCGGGATCCGTGCCCGTCGAGGCCGACGCGTGGGGCTTCGACCTGGCGGTCGGCTGCACCTACAAGTACCTCAACGGCGGCCCGGGATCACCCGCGTTCGCCTACGTCGCGACCCGACTGCAAGACCGCCTGGCCCCACCGATCCAGGGATGGATGGGAGCCGCCGACGTCTTCGCCATGGGTCCCGTGTACCGGCCGGCTGCCGGCATGCGGCGCTTCCTCTCCGGGACCCCGCCGATCGTCGGGATGCTCGCGATGCAGGACACGCTCGCCCTCATCGAGGAGGTCGGGGTGACCGCCGTCCGCGAGAAGTCGATCGCGCTGACGGACTTCGCGGTGCGCGTCGCCGACGAACTGCTGGGGCCGCTCGGGGTCGAGGTCGCCTCGCCGCGCGACACCGCGGAGCGCGGCGGGCATGTGACGCTCTCGCATCCGTCGATGCGCGCGGTCACGGCACGGCTGTGGACGCAGGACGTCATCCCCGACTACCGCGACCCGGGCGGCCTGCGCATCGGCCTCTCCCCGCTGTCGACCTCCTTCGCCGAGACCCTCGCCGGGCTGCGCGCCGTCGAGGCCGCCGTGCGCGCCGAGTCCTGACCCGTGACCTGCTGCCCGTCGCACTGAGCCTCGTCACGCCGGCGCGGTGTCCGCTGCGGCGGGCCGGCATCGACGCTGGAACCGAGTAGCGGAGGCCGAGGAACCGAGTATCGCTGGCGCCCCCGCCCGCGTCTATGCTGGACCCCACCCGCCCGAAGGAGAGCGCTCGTGCCGCCCACCACGAAGACGTCCGCGCCGTCGCGCAGAACCACTGAGCCGCCGGCGTCCGCACCGGTCATCGGGGCCGCCCTCGCCGATCTTGCGACCGGGTCGGCGGTATGGTCGCACCTCACTCTCGACCAGCGCGCGCGGCTGCTCGAGCGCGTGCGGGCGACGGTCGTGGCGCACGCCGACGAGTGGGCGAACCTCTCCGGGCGAACCAAGGGGCTCGATGCGTCGCACCCCCTCATCGGGGAGGAATGGCTCGCGAGTCCGTACGGCGCTCTGGTCGCGCTCGACGGCTACATCGCCACGCTGCGCAAACTGGTGTCCGGCGGCAGTCCGCTCGACGGCGTGCGCATCGACGAGGCCCCCGGCGGGCGCGTGCGCGTGCACGCGTTCCCCGCGAACGGCATCGACCGCCTCCTGCTCTCGGGCTTCGCCGGCGAGGTGTGGCTGCAGCCCGGCGTGACGGCGGCCGACGCCGTGCGTTCGGCGGGCCTGGGTCAGCGCACACCCGCGCGGCCGGGCGGCATCGGCCTCGTGCTCGGCGCCGGCAACCAGTCGTCGATCCCCGTGCTCGACGTGCTCTACGAGCTCGTGGCGAACAACCGGGTCGTGCTGCTCAAGGTCAACCCGACGCAGGACGAGCTGGTGCCGCTGCTCGAGCTCGCCCTCGCCCCGCTCGTCGAGCTCGGGCTGATGCGCATCGTGAGCGGTGGCCCCGACGTCGGCGCGTACCTCACCCAGCACGCGGCGATCGACCACGTGCACATCACCGGCGCGGCGTCGACGTTCGACGCGATCGTTTGGGGCCCCTCGTCGGGCCGGGGCGCCGCGCAGACGGCTCGCCGGCGCCGCGAGAACAGGCCGCGGCTGAAGAAGCCCATCACGGCCGAGCTCGGCGGCGTCTCGCCGATCATCGTCGTCCCGGGCGCTTGGACCGAGGCCGACCTGCGGTTCCAGGCCGAGCACGCGGCTACCATGCGGCTGTACAACAGCGGCCACAACTGCATCGCGGCGCAGGTCGTGATCGTGAGCGAGGACTGGCCCCAGCGCGACGCCTTCCTCGAGGCCCTGCGCACCGCGTACGACGCGATGCCGTCACGGCCGGTGTGGTATCCCCGAGCCGACGAGAAGCTGGCGGCGGCGGCATCCGACTATCCGGGTGCTCGCTGGAACCGCGACCGCGACCGCGCCCTCATCGAGATCGGACCCGACGACGACGCGGCGGCGCTCGAGCAGACCGAGTACTTCGCGCCGGTGCTGGGCGTCGTCACGCTGCGTGGTCTGGGCCAGGAGTTCCTCGACGCGGCTGTGGCGCACGCGAACGAGCGGCTGGCCGGCACCCTCGGCGCCAACCTCATGATCGACCCCGTCACCGAGCGAGCGCTCGGCGGCGGTTTCGACCGCGCGATCGCCGAGCTGCGCTACGGTACGGTCGCGATCAACACGTGGACGGCCTTCGCCTATCTCAACGCCGTGCACACGTGGGGCGGCTTCCCGGGCGCGACGCTCGACGACGTGGGCAGCGGGATCGGCGTCGTGCACAACACGCTGCTGCTCGACGCCGTGGAACGCAGCGTGGTGCGCGGCCCGTTCCGGCCCTTCCCGCGCTCGCTCAGCGCCATCGGAGGGACAGGCATCGTCTCGGTTCTCGCCAAGCCGCCGTGGTTCCCGAGCTCGCGCACCGCCGCAGCCGTCAGCGAGGGCTTCACCCGCTTCCAGATGGACCACGACTGGGCGAGGTTCAGCCGCACGATGATCCAGTCGCTGCGGGCATGAGCCGCGCCCCACGCGACCTGACGGCCGACTACGTCGTCGTCGGAGCGGGGTCAGCCGGCGCGGCACTGGCGGCGCGGCTGAGCGAGGACCCCGCCGTCACTGTACTGCTGCTCGAAGCCGGACCGCCCGACAAGGCGCCCGAGCTGCACGTGCCCGCGGCGTTCTCGAAGCTCTTCCGGAGCCGGTACGACTGGAACTACGACACCGTCCCGCAGCCCGGGCTCGAGGGCCGCACCGTCTACTGGCCGCGCGGCAAGACGCTGGGCGGGTCGTCGTCGCTCAACGCTCTGATGTGGATCCGGGGCTTCGCCGCGGACTACGACGAGTGGGCGGATGCCGCGGGCCCCACGTGGTCGTGGGATGCCCTGGTCCCCTACTTCCGGCGTGTGGAGAACACCGAGGACGCCGCCGACGGCACCCAGGGCACCGACGGTCCGCAGTCGGTGGCGCACCAGCGCGACCCCCGGCCCCACACGGCGGCGTTCCTCCGCGCGGCGCGGGAGGCGGGGCATCCCCTCACCCCGCCAAATCTGCCCAGCGACCAGGGCTTCTCGCAGACGATGGTGACCCAGCGCCGGGGTGCCCGCGCGTCGACCGCCGACGCCTACCTGCGTCCCGCGAAGGGACGGCCCAACCTGCGCGTGGTGACCGGCGCGTTCGTGCGGCGCGTCACGTTCGCCGCCGGCGGGAGCGGGCCGCAGGCGACGGGGGTCTACGTCGACATCGAGGGGATCACGCGGCACGCGCGGGCGCGACGGGAGGTCGTGCTGTCGGGCGGCACCATCAACACCCCGCAGCTGCTCATGCTGAGCGGCATCGGCCCGGCCGCGCACCTCGCCGAGCACGCCATCGACGTCGTCGTCGACGCCGCCGAGGTGGGCGAGAACCTGCAGGACCACCTCGTCGCGGGCCTCGCCCCGGCCGCGCGGGGCGGCACTCTCTACGACGCCGAGCGGCCTGTTGAGCTCGTGCGGTATCTGATGGCGCGGCGCGGAATGCTGACCTCCAACGTCGCGGAGGCGTACGGGTTCGTCCGAACACCCGTCGCCGATTCGGCGGGCATGCCGGACGGGCTGCCCGACATCGAGATCCTCTTCGCCGCGGGGCCGTACGTCGGCGAGGGACTTGTGCCGCTTCCGGCGCACGGGCTCACGCTCGCCGCGATCCTGTTGCGGCCGCACAGCCGCGGCACCATCCGCCTGGCGTCGGCGAACCCCCTCGAAGCGCCGCTCATCGACCCGGCCTACCTGTCCGATGCCGAGGGCATCGACGCCGCGACCCTGCTCGCGGGCATCGCCGAATGCGAGCGCCTGCTCGACACCGACGCGCTGCGGTCGGTGACGACGGGCGGGTGGGTGCTGCCCGAGAACGGCGAGCGCATGACGCCCGCCGAGCGCGCGGAGCTGTCGCTGCGGCGCTACTCGCACACCCTGTACCACCCCGTCGGCACCGCCCGGATGGGCAGGGATGCAGCATCCGTCGTCGACCCGGATCTGCGGGTCCGCGGAGTGACGGGGCTGCGGATCGCCGACGCCTCGGTCATGCCCACGGTGATCCGGGGGCACACGAACGCCCCGGCGATCGTGATCGGCGAGGTCGCCGCCGACCTCATCCTCGGCCGCCGCGTCTGACCCTCAGGCCTCCCTGTCGGACGTGCGGCCGTGGGGCGGGCGGCGGCGGGGCCTTGTGAGGTCGGAGATCCTCCCGAAGTCGGATCGATTCCCGGACTCGGTCCGACATGCGGCAGATCTCCGACTTCGCGGTTCTTGATCCCGGGGAGGGTCGAGAGAGACGACGGCCCCTTCCCGGCCCGGCTTCGACAGGTCAACCACGGTTCTACAGGAGCAGTTCGCGCCAAGGCCGCCTGCAGAAGCCCGCTCGACCTGTGGAAGGAGAGACGTTTCGTGCGGTCTCGTGCCCGGGCAAGACGAGGAAACGCCGAACCCCTCCGTCCTCAGATGAGGGCGAAGGGGTTCGGGCGGCTGCGGAGGTCAGCGCCCGCCGCGGCGGTTGGTGCCGTTGGGGCGGACGACCGAGCCGACCATGAGCTTGCCGGTGCCGCCGGACGAGGCGCGCCGGCCCGTGGTGCGCGGGTTGCCGGCCGGCTGAGTCGACCGGGCGTGACCGGCGCTCTGGTCGTGGCGCTGGTGCGAGGCCTTGTCGCGGGTGGATGCCGCATCCCGGCGCTGTGCGCCCGCGACCTGCGTGCGACCCGAACCCTGGCCCCGGCCCTGAGCCGAGCCAGCCTGAGCCGATCCGCCCTGAGCCGAGCCGCCCTGGCCTGAGCCGCGCCGGCGACGACCGCCACCGGTGCCGCCCGAGCGGGCGCCGGTGGAGGCATCCGTTCCCTCACGCGCGTCGCGTGCGGCGCGCTTGCGCTGCGCGTTCGCGCCCTGGCTGGTGCCGCGCGGCGTCTCGGCGACGGGAACCGGCTTGACGTACGGGGCGATCTCGCCGACGAGCTCGACGAGCTCGGGCGACGTGGCGGTGACGGCGACGGGCTCCACCGAGATGGCAGCCTTGCGCAGCAACTGCGACACGTCGCGCTTCTGGTCCGGCAGCACCAGCGTGACGACGGCGCCCTCGGCACCGGCACGGGCCGTGCGGCCCGAGCGGTGCAGGTACGCCTTGTGCTCCATAGGCGGGTCGACGTGGATGACGAGCTCGACGTCGTCGACGTGCACGCCGCGGGCCGCGACATCCGTCGCCACGAGCACCTTGACGCCACCCGACGAGAACGCGGCGAGGTTGCGGTCGCGCGCCGCCTGCGACAGGTTGCCGTGCAGGTCGACGGCGGGGATGCCCTGGCCGGTGAGCTGCTTGGCGAGCTTCTTCGCCTGGTGCTTGGTGCGCATGAACAGGATGCGGCGGCCCATGCCCTGTGCGAGCGCCGTGACGACGTCCTTCTTGGCGTCCGCGTCGGCGAGGGTGAACACGTGGTGCGTCATCGCGGCGACGGGCGAGTGGGCCTCGTCGACCGAGTGCAGCACCTCGTTCTGCAGGAAGCGGTTCACGAGCTTGTCGACCCCGTTGTCGAGGGTCGCGCTGAAGAGCAGGCGCTGCCCGCCGGCAGGCGTCGCGTTGAGGATGCGCGTCACACCGGGGAGGAACCCGAGGTCGGCCATGTGGTCGGCCTCGTCGATGACGGTGACCTCGACGGCGTCGAGATGCACGAAGCCCTGCTTCATCAGGTCTTCGAGGCGGCCGGGGCACGCCACGACGATGTCGACGCCGGCGTTGAGGGCGTTCACCTGACGGTTCTGGTTGACGCCGCCGAAGATCGTGGTCGTCGTCAGGCCGTACGCCTTGGCGAGCGGTGCGAGCGTCGCGTCGATCTGGGTGGCGAGCTCGCGCGTCGGCGCGAGCACCAGGCCCAGCGGGCGGCCCTTGCGGCGGCTGCCACCGGCGAGCTTGCCGCCCAGGCGCGCCGCCATCGGGATCGAGAAGGCGAGGGTCTTGCCCGAGCCGGTCTTGCCGCGGCCCAGCACGTCGCGGCCGGCGAGCGTGTCGGGAAGCGTGTCGACCTGGATCGGGAACGCGGTGGTCTTGCCCGACGCGGCGAGCGCGTCGACGAGGGGCTGCGGCACGCCGAGCGCGCCGAAAGTGGTTTCGGTCATGAGTGGTACATCTCCGGGCATGCTGATGCCCTGTCGGTGGCCGGGGCGGATCTCGCCCACGGGTCGCCGTACGAAAGTCATCACCGGCATCGCGCGGCTGGGCCGGGCGGCGGCGGGAGGGGAAGCGTTCTACGACGCGAGAAGCGCACGGAGCGCTGCAAGACTTCCCACCCTACCAGGGGGCGGCTGGGTGTTCCCCGGCGGCCCGACTGCTACCCGGCGACAGCGTCGGCCGCGGGCGTTTCGTCTCGCTCGCTGCTCGCTCGCTCGACGACCGGGATCGGGGATGCGGCGGACTCCTGCGCTTCCTCGGGCTCGCGATCGACCGGCTCGGCCTCCTCCGGCTCCGCCGCCGGCGGCGCATCCGCCGCGAACCGGTCCGTCGCCGCGCGCAGGGCGGCCGCGATGCCCGGCTCGGACGCCGCGTGGCCCGCATCCGGAACCATCGTGAAATCCGCTTCCGGCCATGCCCGGTGAAGATCCCAGGCGGTCATCGGCGGTGTGCACAGGTCGTACCGGCCCTGCACGATCACGGCGGGGATGTGGCGGATGCGGTCGACTCCGGCGATCAGCTGCCCCGGCTCGAACCACCCGCCGTGGAGGAAGTAGTGGTTCTCGATGCGCGCGAACGCGACCGCTGCCCGCGGCTCGGTCATCGCCTCGACGAGCTGCGGATCGGGATGCAGCGTGAGGTTGGCCGCCTCCCAGCGCGACCAGGCCACCGCCGCGGGCACGTGCACCTCGGGGTCGGGGTCGGCGAGCCGCCGGTGGTAGGCCTCCATGAGCTGGGAGCGCTCGAGGATCGGGATGGGAGCGATGAACTCCTCCCACAGATCCGGGACGACGGATGCTGCCCCGCCCTCGTAGAACCACTCCAGCTCGTGGCGACGGAGGGTGAAGATGCCGCGCAGGACGATCTCGGACACCGCGTGCGGATGCGCCTGGGCGTACGCGAGGGCGAGCGCGCTCCCCCACGATCCGCCGAACACCTGCCAGGTGTCGATGGCGAGGTTGCGGCGCAGCAGCTCGACGTCGGCGACGAGGTGCCACGTGGTGTTGTGACGGAGGTCGGCGTCCGGCTCGCTCGCGTGCGGCGTGGAGCGCCCGCAGCCCCGCTGGTCGAGCAGCACGATGCGATACCGCTCAGGGTCGAAGAAGCGGCGGTGCCACGGCGAAGAACCCGCGCCCGGCCCGCCGTGAAGGAACACCACCGGCTTACCCTCGGGGTTTCCGCTCTGCTCGTACGCGATGCGGTTGCCCTCGCCCGCGATCAGCGTGCCCGTGTCGTAGGGCTCGATCGGCGGATAGAGGATGTCGTCGAGGTGTCGGTTCATAGGCTTCCCCCCGGGACGGCGAAGGTGTCGCACGCCTCAGGCCCGTTCTGGTAGCCGGTCTCGAACCAGCGCTGGCGCTGCTCGCTGGAGCCGTGGGTCCAGGATTCCGGGTTCACGACGCCCCCCGACTCCTGCTGGATGTGGTCATCCCCCACGGCGCCGGCCGCGTTGATCGCATCGGCGATCTGCTGCTGCGTCGGCTCCCGCAGATACGGTACCCCGTTCTCGTCCACCTGCTGTGTCATGTCGCCCACCCACGCGCCGGCGAAACAGTCGGCCTGCAGCTCGGTGCGAACGCCGTTGCTCTCGGGACCGGTGCCGTTGTTCGGGTGCTGGTCCATGATCCCCGTGATGTGCTGCACGTGGTGGCCGTACTCGTGGGCGAGCACGTACAGCTGCGCGAGGTCGCCGGCGGTCGCATCGAACTGCTGACGCAGCAGGCCGAAGAAGGTCGGGTCGACGTACACCGTCTCTTCGGGAGGACAGTAGAAGGGTCCGGTCTGATTGGATGCGGTGCCGCACTGTGTGCCCGTCTGCTGGTCGACGATGATCAGCTTCGGCGCGCGGTATCCCTGCACCTGCGTGCCCCAGTACTTGTCGAGCACGACGCTACCTGCGGCGAGCCGGCACGCGTCGTTGCTGTTGGCGTCGGCGCCGGTCTGGCACTGCTCGATCTCGGACTCGCCGCCCGCGCCCACTTGGGGGCTCTGCGGCATGACGCTCGACAGGTCCTGTCCGGTGAACAGCTGGAAGAGGATGACCGCGATCGCACCGAGACCGGCGATGCCGCCGCCCGCTACCGCCACGCCCGGGCCGCGGCGCCGCGCCGTGTTCCCCCCGATGTTGGCGTTGTCGTTGAACGTCATGGCAGTCAAGGTACCGCGACACCCGTGACGGAAGGAGGAACCGTCGCAGAATCTCCCTGATTGAGTACAATGCGCCCGGTCTAGGCTCAGAGCCATGGCGAGCGAACCCACGACCGTGACCATCACCGGCGGCGGAGGCCAGATCGGCTACGCGCTGATGTTCCGCATCGCGGCGGGAGACATGCTCGGCGCCGATCGTCCGGTACGTCTCCGGCTGCTGGAGATCCCACAGGGGATGCGCGCGGCCGAGGGTGCCGCGCTCGAGCTGCAGGACTGCGCCTTCCCGCTGCTGCGCGAGGTCGAGGTGACCGACGACCCGCTGACGGCCTTCAACGGCACTCGCATCGCGCTCCTCGTCGGCTCCCGGCCCCGGAGCGCCGGCATGGAGCGCGGCGACCTCCTCGCGGCCAACGCCGGCATCTTCGGACCCCAGGGAAGGGCCATCGGCGCGGTGGCCGACGAAGACGTGCGCGTCGTCGTCGTGGGCAACCCCGCCAACACGAACGCGCTCATCGCCGCAGCATCCGCCGCTCCCGACGTGCCCGCCGAACGCTTCACGGCGCTCACGCGCCTCGACCACAATCGCGCCGTCGGCCAGCTCGCCGAGTTTCTCGAGGTCGGCGCGGAAGCGATCGCCGACGTCGCGATCTGGGGCAACCACTCGGCCACGCAGTTCCCCGACGTCTCGCACGCGACCCTGCGCCACGGACCGGAAGGACGGATGCCGCTCCTCGACGCGCTCGCCGAGCGCCTGGGGGGTCGCGAGGCGGCGACGGCGTGGCTCGACGACGTCTTCATCCCGCGGGTGGCGAAGCGCGGCGCCGAGATCATCGAGGTGCGCGGCTCGTCGTCGGTGGCGTCGGCGGCGAACGCGGCCATCGACCACGTGCGCGACGAGCAGCTCGGCACGCCGCGACGCAGCTGGACGTCCGCGGCCGTGGTGTCGCGCGGCGAGTATGGCGTGCCCGAGGGAATCGTGTGCTCGTTCCCGGTGCGCTCGCGGGGGAAGGGATACGAGGTCGTGGAGGGGCTGGACCTCGATGACCGTGCACGTGCGCGGCTGGAGGCATCCGTCGCCGAGCTCGTCGCCGAGCGCGACGCGGTCACGGCTCTCGGGGCGCTCTGAGCCGGGCAGCCCCGGTTTCCCATCGCGCACTTTGTCGCTCGCGGCCCGATAAGGCGCAGAGTGCGCGATCCGAACGGGGAGAGGGCGGTGCCGGACGGTCGGTCGCCCGGGAGCTCCCCGAAACCCCACGGCAATAGGCTCTGACTCGTGGAAGCCCTGATCGTCGTCATCATCGCGATCGTCGTCATCGCGCTGGCGACGGCGGTCGCGCCGAGGGTCGGCATCGCGGGGCCGCTCATCCTCGTGCTCATCGGGAGCGGGGTCAGCCTGCTGCCCTTCGTCGAGATCCCCGAGATCAATCCGGAATTCATCCTGATCGGGGTGCTGCCCCCGCTGCTCTACTCGGCGGCGGTGGCGCTCCCGGCCATCGAGTTCCGGCGCGACTTCGGGCCGATCGCGGGACTGTCGTTCCTGCTCGTGATCCTCAGTTCGATCGTGCTCGGGCTCTTCTTCCTCGCCGTGATCCCCGGCATCCATCCCGCGGTCGCCGTCGCGCTGGGCGCGATCCTCAGTCCCACGGATGCCGTGGCCACGTCGATCGTGAAGCGGCTGGGGGTCTCTCGGCGCGTGGTGACGATGCTCGAGGGAGAGAGCCTGCTCAACGACGCGACCGCGCTGGTGCTGCTGCGCACCATGATCGCGGCGGTCGGCATCGCCACCAGCGTCAGCGGCGACACCAGCGTCGGCGTCGGCTTCATCCCCGCCTTCGCGTGGGGAGTCCTCGTCGCCGTCGTGATCGGCGCGATCGTCGGCTGGCTCAACCTGAGGCTGCGCTCTCTCATCCGCAACTCCGCCGCGAACACGGCGATCGGGTTCGTCGTGCCCTTCATCGCCTACATCCCCACCGAAGAGCTCGGCGGCTCGGGGCTCGTCGCGGCCGTCGTCGCGGGCATCGTGACCGGTCAGGGCGCTGCTCGCTGGTTCACGCCCGAGCAGCGGAGGTCGGACGAGCACAACTGGCACACGATCGAGCTCGTGCTCGAGGGCGCCGTGTTCCTCGTGATGGGCCTCGAGCTGCGCGACATCGTCGCCCGGAACGTCGAGGACCACAACGGCCTCGGCACCGGTATCGGCATCGCGGCCGGTGCGCTCGCGATCGTCATCCTGGTTCGCGCGGCGTACGTGTCGCTGCTCGTCTGGCTGCAGAGCCTGCGCGCCCGGGGACGCCAGCGACGACGCCTCGAGGCGATGTCGATGCGCATCGACCAGCTGGTGGCCGGCGGCGCTCGCTCCCCCGCCGAGTCCGACGCGAGGACGAGTGGTCTCGACAGCCCGCGAGGGCAGCGGCGCCTGTCGTCGATGCGGGCGAGGGTCTCGCGCTCGCTGAGCGACCTCGACTACTACCAGGCCTCACCGCTCGGGTGGAAGCACGGGGCGATCATCGTGTGGGCGGGCATGCGCGGCGTCGTGACGCTCGCCGCCGCCCAGACGCTGTCGGACGACGTCACGAGCGACCGCGCGCTGCTGGTGTTCATCGCCTTCGCCGTGGCGGTGGGCAGCCTCATGCTGCAGGGGTTCACGCTCCCGTGGCTGGTGCGGGTACTGCGGCTCGAGCGCCCCGGCGATGACAGGCTCGACAAGGCCGAGCAGTCGGCGCTGGACGAGGAGCTGCGCGACGCGGCCGTCGCGGCGCTGTCGAACACCGCGCTGCGGCGCCGCGACGGCACCGCGTTCGCGGAGGATCTGGTCTCGATCGTCGGCACGCGCATGGTCGACCCGCCGGACGACGCCGACGGCCTGCCCACCCGCGACCTGCTCGAGCTGCGGCTCGCGATGATCGAGGCGATGCGCGCGAGGCTGAACGAGCTCTCGTCGGGCGGCGGCTACAGCACGCCGGCCCTGCGCCACGCCCTCGCCGAGCTGGACGCCGACCAGCTCAGCCTCGAGCTGCGCCTCGACGACGAGGACTGAGGCCGCCGCGGAAGACGCTCTGCCGGGTGAGACAATGGGGCAAGCGAAGGGGCACGAATGACCGACACGACGAAGACGCCGGATGCCGCGCACACGCACGCGGCGCCGGGCTCGGTCGCGCCCGACACGGCGCCGCTGCACCTGCCGCACCCGGCGGCGGAGTGCCCCAAGTGCTTCACCGAGCTGCAGCAGAACCGCAACTGGTGGCTGGCCCAGCCCGCCGGCTCGCGCCTCGTGGGCTTGGTCATCGCGCGTGACGACATGCCCTCGGTGGTGGAGCAGCGAGCAGATCTGACCCGCTTCGGAGTGCCGATCGAAGGCTTCCGCCACCCCGCGCCCGAGACGCTCGAATCGTGGGAGGAGCGCCTCGTACGGCTCCTCGGCACCCTGCGCCGCGGTGACGTGCTCGTCGTCGCCAACGTGCACGCGCTCGGCCGCGACATCGATGAGGAGACCCGCACCGTCGCCGAGCTGCACCGTCGCGGCGTCGTGGTGAAGGTCGTCAGCCACGGCGGACGACACCTGTACGACGCCGGGCGCTGAGCCTCCGCTGACGCTGATGGCTCTCGCCCCGTTCGTCATCCAGTTCTCCGGTACTCAGTTCGTTCACGCGGGCCCCCCGTGCCGGTTCCTCAGCCCCGACCCCCGACGTACTCCCGCAGGTGCTGGGCAGTGAGCGTGTCCGCGCCCTCCACCAGCTGCCGGGGTGTGCCCTGGAAGACGATCTCGCCGCCGTCGTGCCCGGCGCCGGGGCCGATGTCGATGATCCAGTCGGCGTGCGCCATGACGGCCTGATGGTGCTCGATCACGATGACGCTGTTGCCGGCCTCGACCAGGCGGTCGAGCATCCCGAGCATGTTCTCGACATCGGCGAGATGAAGCCCCGTGGTGGGCTCGTCGAGCACGTAGATCGCACCCTTCTTCGCCATCGAGATGGCCAGCTTCAGCCGCTGCCGCTCGCCGCCGGAGAGCGTGTTCAGCGCCTGCCCCAGCGTGAGGTAGCCGAGGCCCACATCGATCATGCGAGCGAGCGTGGTGTGCGCAGGTCCCTTCGTGAAGAAGGCGGCCGCCTCGGCTGCCGACATCGCCAGGACCTCGGCGATATTCCTGCCGTCGAGCCGGTACTCGAGCACCTCATCGCTGAAGCCCGAGCCCTCGCACAGCTCGCACAGCGTCTCGACGGTCTGCGTGAACCCGAGATTCGTGATGATGACGCCGAGACCGCGGCATGCCGGGCACGCCCCCTCGGAGTTCGCGCTGAAGAGCGCCGGCTTCACGCCGTTGGCCTTCGCGAAGGCCGAGCGGATCGTGTCGAGGATGCCCGTGTACGTGGCGGGGCTCGAACGCCGGTTGCCCTTGATGGGGGCCTGATCGACCACCACCACATCGTCGAACGCGGGCACGTTCCCGTGGATCAGCGATGACTTGCCCGATCCGGCGACGCCGGTGACGACGGTGAGGATGCCGAGGGGCACGTCGACATTGACATCCTTGAGGTTGTGCTGGGACGCCCCGCGGATCTCGAGCGCGCCCGTCGCGGTGCGCGAGGAGTCCTTCAGCCGCGCGCGGTCGTCGAGATGCCGGCCGGTGATCGTGCCCGACGCGCGCAGGCCCGCGACATCGCCCTCGTACTGCACCTCGCCGCCCGCGCGGCCGGCACCCGGGCCGAGGTCGACGATGTGGTCGGCGATCTCGATCACCTCCGGCTTGTGCTCGACCACGAGCACCGTGTTGCCCTTGTCGCGCAAGAGCTTCAGAAGCCGGTTCATCCGTTCGATGTCATGGGGGTGGAGGCCCGCGGTGGGCTCGTCGAACACGTAGCTGATGTCGGTCAGCGCGGAACCGAGATGCCGGATCATCTTGGTGCGCTGAGCCTCGCCCCCCGACAGCGTTCCCGACGCCCGGTCGAGCGACAGGTAGCCGAGGCCGATGTCGATGAATGAGGCGATGGTCTGACGCAGGCCCACCATGAGGGGGGCGACCGAGGGGTCGGTCACCGTGTCGAGCCACCCCGCGAGGTCGGTGATCTGCATGGCCGCAGCATCCGCGATGCTGATCCCGTTGATCTTCGACGACCGCGCGCCCTCGTTGAGCCGGGTCCCGCCGCAGTCAGGGCAGGGGAGGAACTTCACCGCCCGGTCGACGAACGCCCGGATGTGGGGCTGCAGCGAGTCGCGGTCCTTCTGGAGCATCGACTTCGTGATCTTCGGCACAAGACCCTCGTAGGTCATGTTGATGCCGGCGATCTTGACCTTGGTCGGCTCTTTGTACAGGAAGTCGGCGAGCTCCTGCTCGCTGTAGTCCTGGATGGGCTTGGCCGGGTCGACGAAGCCGGACTCGGTGAACCCCTTCACCATCCAGCCGTCGGGGTTGTAGCCGGGCACCTGGATCGCGCCGTCCTGCAGCGACTTCGTCTTGTCGTAGAGCTCGTCGAGGTCGACGTCGCTTACCTCGCCGAGGCCCTCGCAGCGCGGGCACATGCCGCCCGTGATCTCGAACGACCGGCGCTCCTTGACCTTCTTGCCGCCCTTCTCGAACGTCACCGCGCCCGCGCCTGAGACGGACGGGATGTTGAACGAGAAGGCCTGCGGCGAGCCGACGTGCGGCTGGCCGATGCGGCTGAAGAGGAGCCGGAGCATCGCGTGCGCGTCGGTCGCCGTGCCCACCGTCGACCGCGCGTTGGAGCCCATGCGCTCCTGGTCGACGATGATCGCCGGGCTCACGTTCTCGAGGGCGTCGACCTCGGGCCGGCTGAGCTGCCCCATGAACTGCTGCACGAACGTGGGATAGGTCTCGTTGATCAGCCGCTGCGACTCGTTGGCGATCGTGCCGAACACGAGCGAGGACTTGCCCGAGCCGCTCACGCCGGTGAAGACGGTCAGGCGGCGCTTCGGGATCTCGACCGACACGTTCCTGAGGTTGTTCTCACGGGCGCCGACGACCCGGATGACCTCGTGCGAATCGGCGATGTGGGAGTCGGATGCCATGCGCACGAGTATGCCGGTGAACCCCGACACTGCGCCTCCTCGATCCTGCCCGATCCTGCCCCTGCAGAACTCCACGGATGTGCACCCGTTGAGGTCGAGGCGGGCAGATCGGCAGCCGGAGCGCCGAAATCCGTGGAGTTCTGCAGACCGCCGCGGATAGGCGGGACGAGGCGGGACGGATGCCGCCGGCTCAGGCCGCTTCGGTCTCCGCGGGCTCGACGGCGAAGTTGTCGCGGAAGACGCACGCCGGGTCGTAGGCCGCCTTCACGCGGCGCAGCCGCGCCAGCGTCGCGGGCGGGAAGGCCTCCGCTATGTGCTCCGGATGCTCGGACGCCCGCCCCGCATGTAGGTGGCCCGCACGTCGCCGTACGCGAAGTCGCCCCGCTCGATGGCGCGCAGGCCGGCCGGCGCGTCCTCGTAGGCGAGGCCGTCACGGCGTGCGGCGAGCGCCGCCGACGACCGCACCGGTGCCGAGGCGACGCCGCGCCTTTCGCGCTCCGCCGCGGCGGCCTCGCGCACCGCGGGCGCGATCTCCTCGCCGAAGCGCTGCAGGAGGTTCGGGTCGTCGGCCGCGAGGATGAAGGTGCCGATGCCGTCCTCGAGCGCGAGCCGTGCGAGGCGCTCGGCGAACTCGCGCGGTTCGGCGGCGAGCTGCCCGATGTTGAGCAGTCGCAGGAGCTCGCGCGGGTCGCGGCCGGCGGAGGCGGCGGCCTCGTCGATCGCAGCGTTGCCCCTGGCGAGATCGCCGGGCTTCATGTAGCCGAGGGACGGCAGCCAGCCGTCGCCCTTGCGGCCCGTGAGCGAGAGCATGCGCGGCTTGTACGCGCCGATGTGGATGGGAATGTCGTGCGCGGGCCGGGGTCCGCGCTTGGCGCCGTGCACGCGGTGGTAGCGGCCCTCGGTGAAGACGCCGCGGCGCTCATCGGTGCGCCACAGCTCCCGGATGACATCGATGGCCTCCTCGAGGGCGGTGACGGCCTGGCCCGGTGTCAGGCGCGTGCCGCCCATCGCCTCGATGGCGTCCCAGAAGCCGCCGGCCCCGAGGGCGAGGTCGAAGCGCCCGGCCGAGAGCAGGTCGACGCTCGCGGCGGCTCGTGCCACCACGGCGGGCGGACGCAGCGGCACGTTGAGCACGTTCGGCGCGATCCGGATCGTCTCCGTGCGCGCGGCGACGAACGACATCAGGGTCCAGGTGTCGAGGAACGCCGGCTGGTAGGGGTGGTCCTGGAAGGTGACGAGATCCAGACCGGATGCCTCGGCCACCTGCGACAGGAGCACCGGGGCCTCCGGGGCCGCCGACGTGGGCGTGATGAACGCCCCGAACTCGAGCGCGTGTCCGTAGTCCATGCATGCCTCCGCACACGTGAACCCTCAGCATCCGCTATTCATTCCGACGCATGAGTCCCGCCCGCCAGCAGCCGTCGACGTGGTCGTCCACCATGCCCGCGGACTGCATGAGCGCGTACATCGTCGTGGGCCCCACGAACCGGAACCCGCGCTTGCGGAGCGCCTTGCTCATCGCCTCGGCCTCGGCGGTGATCGCCGGCACCTCGGCGAAGGTCGCCGGGCGCCGGTGGGAGGGCGGGGCGAACGACCACATGAAAGCGTCGAGCTCGCCCGGTTCGAGCGTGAGGACGAGCCGGGCATTCGAGATCGTCGCCTCGATCTTGGCGCGATTGCGGATGATGCCGGCATCCGACATCAATCGCTCGATGTCGTCGTCGCCGAACGCCGCGACGGCCTCCGGCTCGAAGCCCGCGAACACCTCGCGGAACCGCGGGCGCTTGCGCAGGATCGTGATCCACGAGAGCCCCGCCTGGAACCCCTCGAGGCTCATCTTCTCGAACAGCGCACGGTCGCCGTGCAGCGGAACACCCCACTCCTCGTCGTGATAGCGGGCGTACTCGAGGTCGTCGCCGACCCACGCGCACCGCGCGCGGCCGTCGGCGCCGAGTCGGACGTCGGGAGTCATCGCGCCAGCCTAGGGCGACGCGCCGACATCGCACCCCCGACGACCTGCCGGCTTTCAACGCCAAGGTCGCCGAGGAGGTCTCCGAAGGAGCGCACGCCGGCCAGACCGCCCGACCCTCCGGTCGCCACCACGGGCCGCGGCATCCGCCGTCGCATCGGCCCGTCACCGAGTCGTCACCTTCTCGATTCCCGGATGCCGCGTCCGTCGCTTACCGTGGAACGTCGGGCTGTTCGCGCCCGGGCAGCTGGGAGGCACGGAGCATGAAGATCGTCGCGTCGGCGGATTGGCGGGACTCCGTCCCCTTCGAGAGCCCCGTGCTCGTCGCCGATGTGATTCCCGGTGAGCCCACGCGCTGCTTCGCGTGCGGTCCCGAGTCCGAGCTCCTGCCCCGCACCGAGCTCTGGGCCTTCAAGCACCGCCACCCCAAGAACCACGACGGATACGTGCGGTTCTACTGCGCGTTCCACGTGCCGAAAGTCGAACGCCGCCCGGAGCCCGCCCCGACGGCGGCCGCCCGCCCGAAGGCGTCGCGCCCGGCCGCAGAGCGCCGCGTCGCGAAGCCCGCGATCCCCGAGCGCTTGCGCGCGATGTGCCCGAACTGCTTCATCGAGGTGTCGGCGACCGGCGAGTGCGGCAACTGCGGCTGGAACGCCGCCTGACCGCACCCGCGGGGTCGCAGCATCCGTCCCTCCGCGATCTCTATCGCCCAGAACAGGAGATCTGACGAACACAGGGCGATCTCGGCCCCATCGTCCTGCCTTCGCCAGATCTCCTGATCTCGGAACGCGTGCCGGGCCTACTTCTTCTTGAGCGACTTCTCCGACACCGGCGCCTCGCCCGACGCCGCGAGGGCCTGGTAGTACTCGCGGGCCTCGTCCTGCCGCCGGCGCTCGGCGCCCGAGGCGATGGGCGCGCGCACGTGCTCGGGCGCGAAGCCGTAGGCGTCGACCAGATCCTGCGCGTGCGGACGCAGCCGCGCCGCGAGGCGGTCGATGTAACGGGAGACGGATGCTGCGCGCTGCGTCGACAGCCGGCCGTTGATGAGGTACCACGCGAGATGCTTCTCGATCAGGTGCAGGCCGAACAGGTCGCGCAGCCAGGTCAAGACGTGCTTGGTGCCCTCGTCGGAGATGCGGTTCACGCCGTCGGTGAACGCCTCCCACTGCAGCAGCTCGGCGTGAGCGCGAGCCGCCTCGATGAGCTCCGCCTGGTGGCTGTTGAAGAGCGCTGCCGCCTCGGCCGGGCTCTGCCTGACCGCGGGGCGCAGCGCGGTCGCGACATCGGCGACCATCCGCTGCACGCGCCCGGCGAGCAGCTCGTGCTGATGCTCCGCCCGCAGACCCAGCTCCACCGACCTGGCGGTGGAGCCGAAGTCGGCGACCGCCTGGCCCAGCCGGCGCAGGCCCGCGCCGTGGAACAGCTTGCCCGCCGTCTCGCCGACGGCGAAGCGGGCGAGGGCGGCAGCATCCTTCCCTGTGAACTGCTTGGCGTAATCCGACAGGAGCCGCTTGCCGACCAGCTGCAGAAGCACGTTGTTGTCGCCCTCGAAGGTGACGTACACGTCGAGGTCCTGGTGCAGACCGACCATCCGGTTCTCCGCGAGGAAGCCCGCGCCGCCGCACGCCTCCCGCGCCTCCTGGATCGTGCCGAGCGCGTTCCAGGTGCTGAGGGGCTTGAGGGCCGCGGCGAGCGTCTCGAGGTCCTCGCGCTCCTCGGGCGTGTCGTTGCGGCCGGAGAACACGGCGTCGAACTTCTTGAGCAGCTCGTCGTGACTGAAGAACTGCGCGTAGTTCTGCGCGAGGAGCGGCAGAAGGCGCCGCTGGTGCTTGCCGTAGTCGAGCAGCACGACCTCTTCGGTGCCGGCGCCCGAGTCGAACTGGCGGCGCTGGCCCGCGTACGTGAGGGCGATGTGGAGGGCCAGCGCGGTGCCGGTGGTCGCGGCGCCGTCGAGCGACACGCGGCCCTGAACGAGAGCGCCGAGCATCGTGAAGAAGCGGCGGCCGGGGCTCGCGATGTCGGACGTGTACGAGCCGTCCGCGGCGACCTGGCCGTAGCGGTCGAGGAGGTTGAAGCGCGGTACGCGCACGTGGTCGAACGCGAGGCGGCCGTTGTCGATGCCGTTCAGGCCGCCCTTGACGCCGTCGTCCTCGCTGATGACACCCGGCATCATCTCGCCCTGGTCGTCGCGGATCGGCACGAAGAAGCAGTGCACGCCGTAGTTGACGCCGCCCGTGATGAGCTGCGCGAACACCGTCGCCGCCTTGCCGTGCAGCGCCGCGTTGCCGAGGTAGTCCTTGTAGGCGCCGCGGAACGGCGTGTGGATCACGAACTCCTCGGTCTCCGGATCGTAGGTGGCCGTCGTGCCGATGGCCGCGACATCCGATCCGTGTCCGGTCTCGGTCATCGCGAACGCGCCCGGCAGGCTCACGTCGGCGATGCTCTGCATCCACTCCTCGTGGTGCTTCTCGGTGCCGAGCTGGAACACCGCCGAACCGAAGAGGCCCCACTGCACGCCGGACTTGATCTGCAGGCTCGGATCGGCGAGCACCAGCTCCTGGAAGCCGGCGAGGTTGGCGCCGTTGTCGTTCAGGCCGCCGACGCGCTCGGGCAGCGCCCGGCGGGACGCGCCGCGCTCGGCGAGCAGGTGCAGCTGCGTCAGCACACGCTCGCGGTGCTCGGCCATGGGCTGACCCTCGATGCGCCAGAAGGCGGGGTCCTTGATCATCTCGCGAGCCTCGCGACGGGTCTCGGCCCACGTGCCGAGAAGCAGGTCGGTGACTGCCGCGACGTCGATGCGCGGCTCGGATGCCTCGGCAGCGGTGTGCGGTGCGGTCGGGGCACCGCCGGCGGGCGTGCGCTTGTGGAGGGCGGGCTTCTTCGTGCGGACGGCGGCGTCAGCCATGTGCATCACCTCTCGGTGGGAGGACAGGATCAAGTTCTTCTCAGACCGTAGGACTCCCACAAGCCATCATCAAAGCCGATGGTGAATGTCCACAACGCTGAGGCGATACGGGCCGCAGGCGGGTTGTGCAGGACGCACAGGGACGAGCAGAACCGGGAGGACCTCGGGCAGGGCCAAGCGCTTGCGTCGGATGAGTCCTCTTGCGGTCTGATCAGTCATCCCGGAAGAGGCCGAGTTCGCCAGACGAGTGACTGGCTCGCGACCCACTGTCCATCGCCTCGGGCATGAAGAATGCGGCGACCGCTGCGATGAGCGTTGACGTGACGCTTGCCACGACCGCTATCAGGCAATAGCCGAAGAAGAAGTCCCATCCGACGAGCACGCCGTTCGCCGCACCGTAAAGCAGCCATCCCGCCAGAGGGCTCAGAAAGCTGAGGAGAATGAACAGACCCTTGCCCCACGGAGAGCCCAGGTGTCGAGCCGTGAGGAAGGTGCCGACGATCACCATGCCGGTGGTCATCAGACCCACCAGAGTTCCCCATCGGACGCTGTCTTCCACCGTCGCCCAGGAGAACTCACCGGCGAAGGTGAATCGGAACACCGCAAGGGCCGCGATCGCCAATGGGACGCCCGCGATGGAGCCGCCGGCGATAACCGCCCAATACAGCCCCACCGTCGACTTCCTCATGTTCTCAGGTTATGACGGGGTATGGGTCTTCGAGATCGTCTGCGTTGGACAGAGACCCGAGAGACATCCGAAATCTCCCTGCGCACCCCGATACATAGTGGCCCAGTACTCGGTTCCCGCGGAGTTCATGAAGAGTCCATAGGCTTCGTGGGCGGGCACGGGGTGTCGGTAACCGTTGACCTGCATGACGCCGCTGGACCATGTGTTCACGTACACGGCATACCGGATAGCGCCGGAGGTGCAGAACGGGTTTCCAACGGCATGGCTCAGCTTGACTGAATAGAGGCTAGAGCTCACACTCCGCTCGCTGAAGACAATGCCCGCCGTGGATGCTCTGCGCGATCCCTTCAGACCTCCGGAACTGGTATAGAGGCGCGTCTCACCTACGTGCTTATCTTCCGTGACGTAGTTTGGGCCCCAGTCGGTTTTCATGCGAGCGCCGGTGCGATGCGACCGCTCGTCCCATGGGTCGACGTAGAGCGGCGGCAGGTAGTAGACACGGTTGTCCCCGCCATACTTGTCGCCGGGCACGCCGGCGCAGCCTCCGACGGCCTGCAGGATGTCCCAGCCCACGTATTGGTTCGTGATGAACGTGTTGTACATGAACCATGAAGCGACCGGCTTCATCGCTAGCGCAGCCATCGGGTCTGCGGACTTCGCGATCACATCGGCGGCGTTTTTGGGCAGGGTATGAACCTGGAAAAGTTTCTCATCGCCCGCTTCCTCACCCTCCTTCGGCCGCGCGGTGTATGTGTAGTCACGCCCGGGCTTGAGGCCTCCCTGCGTGAAGGAGCCTGAACTCGTCGATTCAAGTAGCTTCCCGTCGCGGAAGATGTCATAACCGGTTCCGTCGTTGTCGACCCACGCGGCCGAGAACGACGTTGAGCTGGTAGCGGTCGAGACCGCCAGCTTCAGCGTGGCTGGATCGATCTGCGGCAGGTCGTTGAACTGAATAACCTCCTCACTGGTTCGAGGCTGGCTGTCGGTAAAGTAGTTGACTCCCTCCACCCAGCCTTCGAGACCGGGCTCGGTAGCGTCAGACGTCGGTTCCTTGGGCTCCGGGGCATAGAGCGAGCGAAGCAGAACCGGCTCATGGTCCGCGGCCACGGCGACGGCGGTCTTCTCGTCTTTCGCTTCGTCCCTGATTTTGACGATCCTGACGTGTTGTCCGCGGGAATCCCTGATGTCCGCGAGCTCGTCCGTAGGTGCCGCGAGCGCCACGGGCGCGGGGTGGTCGCCCTCCGACGCCGCGAGAGCCGGGGTGGCGAACGAGGTCACAGCGAGGACGGTGACGCCCATTGCGCCGAGCACTCCGCGAATCGCAGTTCGCCGACTCGGGCCGATCCGCCTCTTGCGCTCTCGCCGCATGTGGTCCGGTCTTGTCATTGCGTACCTCCTGAGGAGCCATCCCAGGGCAGCCCGGCTACCGCCAGCTGCGCGACGCACCTTCTCGCTGTGTGTTTCCCAATCACGATGGTCCGTCCGCCTCTCATAACTTGGCCGCGTCGCTCGCGCCCGCCCGGAAGTGTCTGGAACTCTCCCCAGTCCGCTTCAGTCGGCGCCGGGGGTTCTACCCCCTGATCGCACGCCGGGCAGACAACCGACGACCGGCAGGATCGACAGGTACCGACGCACTGATTACACCGTGCAGAAACGATCTGTTCCCGGAAAGCACCTCAATCAGAGGGAGATTCCACCCCCGTTATCACCCGCTCGGGTGACTGTGTGCCTACCCGGCACCACACTGGTATCCACGCCCGTAACCCCTGTTCATCCCGGTGCACGATCCGCGCGCGAGCGCCCACTGGTACGCGGACGTCTTCGGGCTCGACGTCATCGAGGAGACGGACTTCTCGGGCTTGCTCGCCGGGTCGCACGGGCAGGTGACCCTGATGGCTCCGAAGAGCGGCATCCACGTCGCGCCCAGCCTCCCATGGGCGACCTGCAGCTTCCGTGTCGACGACCTGGAGCCGGTGCACGAGCCGCTCGCGCCTCGGCGCGCATCCGGGCGACGTGCTCGGCGACCCCGACAGCTGCCTCTTCTTCAGTGCGAACGACCTCGACGGCACCTGATCACCGACCGCTGACCGACGCGGCGGAGGCACCGGCCTGCCGGGTGTCGGAGGGACGGTGCACAATGAGCTCGATGACACACGGAACCGTGACGCTCGCACCGTGGGGGCCTGGCGACCTTCCCCTGCTCGAGCGCGGCAACACTCCCGAGATGACGCTGCATCTGGGCGGTCCCGAGACGCCCGCGCAGCTCGAGGAGCGCCAGGAGCGGTACCTGCGCCTTGCACGCACGGGAGTGGCGGCGATGTACCGGATCGAGGTCGACGGCACGCCCGCCGGCGGCATCGGCTACTGGCAGGTCGACCACCAGGGCACGCCCGCGTGGGAGACGGGATGGAACGTCTTCCCGGAGTGGCAGGGTCGCGGCATCGCGGGTGCCGCCCTGCGGCAGGTCGTCCGGGATGTCGCGGCGCGCGGTGATCGCCACCTCCTGGTCGCCTACCCCGGCGTCGACAACCGCGCGTCGAACGCGCTGTGCAGCCGCGCCGGCTTCGAGCACCGCGGATCGGACACCCAGCCGTGGCGAGGCGGCGAGCTCACGTTCAACATCTGGGTGCTCGACATGGCTCCGCTCGATCTCGACGGCCGCGATCCCGACGTCGACGAGCGGTTCGGGGAGGGGGTGCTCGACGAGACGCTGTGGTGGCCGCACTACCTCCCGCACTGGTCGTCCCGCGAGCGCACCGCCGCGCGCTACTCCGTCGCGCCCGACGGCCTCGAGCTGATCATCGACGCCGAGACCGAGCCGTGGTCGCCCGAGTACGACGGCGGTAACCGCGTCTCGCACCTGCAGTCCGGTCAGTTCTCCGGCGGGCTCGGCACCGAGATCGGGCAGCACCGCTTCCGGGAGGGTCTGGTGGTGCGCGAGGAGCAGCCCGAGCGTCGTCTGTGGCTCGTGCGCCACGGCGTGATCGAGGTGCGGCTGGCGGCCATCCGGCACCCCGACGCGATGGTCGCGTTCTGGCCCATCGGCTTCGAGGACCGCCCCGAGGACTGCGGCGAGCTGTGCATCGCCGAGATCTTCGGCAGCGAGATCGACGACAGCGGGGGCTGGGTCGGCGTGGGCGTCAAGCGGCAGAACGACCCCCGCCTGCACGACGACTTCGAGAAAGTGCGCGTCGAGGGCGATCTCACCGCCTTCCACGACTACGCCGTCGAGTGGACTCGTGATGCCGTGCGGTTCTTCATCGACCACCGCTGGGTGAAGACCGTGCGCCAGACGATCGACTACCCGGTGCAGCTCATGCTCGACGTCTACGAGTTCCCCCGCGCCGACGGCACCCGCGATACGGCCGCACTGCCCCACACGCTGCGCGTTCAGCGGGTGCGGACATTCCCTCCGGCCTGACCCCCGCCCCTCGGCCACCCGGCCACCCGGCCACCCGGCCACCCGCCCGCCCGGCCGCCCGGCCACCCGGCCACCCGGCCACCCGCCCGCCCGGCCCCGGTGATCCGGCGAGAGGACAACTGGTGGCCGAGACCTTGGTTGTTTCCCTCTCTCTCGGCCGCCCGCTGTAGTCTCGCGGTTCGGGAGGCGGGAGGCGGGAGGCGGGAAGGGCGGAGGCGGGAAGGGCCGGAAGGGTCGGAGCGGGTCAGAAGAGGCCGACGATGCGGCCGCTTTCGTCGACGTCGATGGAGTTCGCAGCGGGAACCGCGGGGAGGCCCGGCATCGTCATGATGTCGCCGCAGATCATCACGACGAACCGCGCGCCGGCGGCGAGGCGCACCTCGCGGATGTCGACGACGTGGCCGCTCGGGGCTCCGCGGAGCTTCGGGTCGGTCGAGAACGAGTACTGCGTCTTCGCGACGCACACCGGGTAGCCGCCGTACCCCTCGTCCTGCAGGCGTTTGATCTGCGCGCGCACGGTGGTCGAGGCGGTCACCTCCGAGGCTCCGTAGATGCGCGTCGCGATGGCGCTCATCTTCTGCCACAACGTCGCGTCGTCGGGATAGGTGAAGCGGACCTCGGATGCTGCGTCCAGGCGCTCGTCGCAGATTCGCACGACTTCGCGCGCCAGCCCCTCCGCACCGGCGCCGCCCTCGGCGAAGTGCCTGGCGACGACGGCCGTGACTCCGACGGCCTCGGACGCGGCGACGAGCGCCGCGATCTCAGCATCCGTGTCTTCCGCTCGATGGTTGATCGCGACCACCGCGGGGATCCCCCACGTCTCCCGCACCGTCGTGAGGTGACGCACCAGGTTGGCTGTGCCGCGGCGAAGTGCGGCGACGTTCTCGTGCGGAAGATCGGCGACCTCGACTCCGCCGTGGTACTTCATCGCTCGCACGGTCGCGACGACGACCGCGACGTCGGGCCGCAATCCCGTCGTACGGCAGAGGATGTCGACGAACTTCTCGGCGCCGAGGTCGGCGCCGAAACCGGCCTCGGTGACGACGTAGTCGGCCATGCGCAGTGCGGAGTCCGTCGCCAGGTACGAGTTGCAGCCGTGCGCGATGTTGGCGAACGGGCCGCCGTGCACGAAGGCCGGCGTGTGCTCCAGCGTCTGCACCAGGTTGGGGGCGAGCGCATCCCGCAGGATCGCCGCCATCGCTCCGTGCGCCTGAAGATCGCGCGCGCGGATCGGCGCGCGCTCCCGCGTGTAGGCGACGACGATCTCGCCGAGACGTTCCCTGAGGTCGGCGAGGTCGGTGGCGAGGCAGAAGATCGCCATCACCTCGCTGGCGACCACGATGTCGAAGCCGTCCTCGCGCGGGTAGCCGTTGGACGGGCCGCCGAGGCCGACCACCGCGTCACGCAGCGCGCGGTCGTTCACGTCGAGCACACGCCGCCAGGTCACCCGCCGCACGTCGATCCCGAGCGCATTGCCGTGGTGCACGTGGTTGTCGATGAGCGCGGCGAGCAGGTTCGTCGCGATGGCGATCGCCGAGAAGTCGCCGGTGAAGTGCAGGTTGATGTCCTCCATCGGCACGACTTGTGCGTAGCCCCCGCCCGCGGCGCCGCCCTTCATCCCGAACACCGGCCCGAGCGCGGGCTCGCGCAAGCAGATCATCGCCCGCTCGCCGATACGCGTGAGCGCATCGCCGAGTCCCACCGTCGTGGTGGTCTTCCCCTCGCCGGCGGGGGTCGGCGACACCGCTGTCATCAGCACGAGCTTGCCGCGCGGCCGATCGCGGAGCGTTCTCAGGTGTCGCAGCGACACCTTTGCCTTGTACCGGCCGTACGGTTCCAGTTCCTCGTCGGGGATGCCGAGCCCCTCGGCGATCCGGGTGATCGGCCAGAGTTCGGCCTGCTGTGCGATCTCGATGTTGCTCGTGGCCACGCGCGCTCCCCGTCGCGGGCCTCGTCGCCCGCTGACGTCAGCCTATGTGCGCGGACCCCACTCGTCTCGGATGCGCGTCCACTTCGTGCGCTCTCGCCGAGAACACACGTCGTGCACGCGAACAACGTGCGGTTTCGGCGAGAGCACATGAACCGCCCCCGGGGAGGCACGGAGACGGATGCTGCGCCGCGAGCCTCAGCCGGGTCAGGCGGCGGCGATGACCTCGAGAACGGCCTCGCCGTAGGCCTCGCGCTTCTTCGCGCCGATGCCCGAGACGCCGTCGAGATCGGCGAGGCTCTCGGGCCGGCGCTCGGCGAGAGCCCGCAGGGTCGCATCGCCGAACACGATGTAGGCGGGCACTCCGAGCTGCTTCGCCACGCCGGCGCGCCAGGCGCGCAACGCCTCGAACAGGCCGGCGTCGGCCGGGTCGAGCGTCTCGGGCGCGTTGGTCTTGCGCACGCGGGCGACACCTCCCGACCGCCCCATCACGTCGCGGCGCAGCGGCACCGGGGTCTCGCCGCGCAGCACGCCGCCTGCCGGCTCGCCGAGCGCGAGCGTGCCGTACTCGCCACGGGCGACCAGGATGCCGCGCGCCAGCAGCTGCCGGATGACGCTGCGCCAGTCCTGCTCGCTGAGATCCGCCCCCAGCCCGTAGGTCGACAGCCGGTCGTGGCCCTGCTGGCGGATGCGGTCGGTCGAGGAGCCTCGCAGAATGTCGATGAGGTGGCCGGCACCGAACGCCTGACCGCGCTCCCGCTGCAGCCGCACGATCGTCGACAGCAGCTTCTGCGCCGGGACGAGGCCATCCCACGTCTCGGGCGACTCCAGGCACGTGTCGCAGTTGCCGCACGGCTGGGAGGGTTCGCCGAAGTAGGCGAGCAGGTTCTGGCGGCGGCATCCGACCGTCTCGCACAGTCCGAGCATCGCATCGAGGTGCTGGCCCAGTCGGGTCTTGAAGGCGCGGTCGCCGGGCGACTGGTCGATCATGCGCCGCTGCTGCACGACGTCGCCGAGTCCGTAGGTCATCCAGGCGACGGATGCCTCGCCGTCACGGCCCGCGCGGCCGGTCTCCTGGTAGTATCCCTCGACCGACTTCGGCAGGTCGATGTGCGCGACGAACCGCACGTCGGGCTTGTCGATGCCCATGCCGAACGCGATCGTCGCGACCATGACGACGCCGTCCTCGCGCAGGAAGCGGGACTGGTTCGCGGCGCGCGTCTCGGCCGGAAGTCCGGCGTGATACGGCAGCGCGTCGACACCCTGGGCCGACAGGAACTCCGCCGTCTGCTCCACCGACTTGCGGCTGAGCGCGTAGACGATGCCGGCCGCTCCCGAGCCCTGCGAGCGGATGAAGGCCACGAGCTGGCGCCGCGGATCGGACTTGGCCTCGATGCGGTACTGGATGTTGGGGCGGTCGAAGCTCGAGACGAAGTGCCGGGCCCTCGGCAGCTGCAGTCGCTCGGTCATCTCACGATGCGTCGCGGGCGTCGCCGTGGCGGTCAGGGCGAGGCGCGGCACGCCGGGGAACCGCTCGGCGAGCGCCCCGAGAGCGAGGTAGTCGGGCCGGAAGTCGTGGCCCCACTGCGATACGCAGTGGGCCTCGTCGATCGCGATGACGCTGAGTGTTCCGCGCGCGAGGAAACGCAGCGTCGACTCGGTGTTCAGCCGCTCGGGGGCGACGTACAGCAGGTCGAGCTCGCCGGCCAGGTAGGCGCGTTCGACGGCGGCCCGCTCGGGGGGCGCCTGAGTGGAGTTGAGATACGCCGCACGCACCCCGTTGGCGACGAGCGCGTCGACCTGATCGTGCATGAGCGCGATGAGCGGACTCACGACGAGGCCCGTTCCCGGCCGCACGAGCGCCGGGACCTGATAGCAGACGCTCTTGCCGCCACCTGTCGGCATGAGCACGACGGCGTCGCCGCCGGCGATGACGTGGTCGACGATCGCGCCCTGCTCGCCGCGGAACGCGTCGTAGCCGTACACCTCGCGAAGCACAGCGGCGGCGCCTGAACCCGTGAGATCGCGGCGCGGGCCGGCGCCGGCGCCGGCGAGGGGATCGAAGGGCGGGTGCCCGGCCGCCGGGAGATCGGATGGCGGCGCCCAGCCGTCTTCCGGAGGCGCCCAGGAGTCGTCGGGCGGGGGCGCGTGGTGCTCCTCGGCCGGCGGCGCCCAGGCGTCGGGCTCCCACGCGAGATCGGCGTACGGGTCGCCCTGCGGGATCGTCATCGCTTCCAGCGTAACCGCGCCATCCGACGCCGCTCCTCGCGCCCGGCGAGGCAGTGCGGAATCCGCGATGGCGTGGGCATCCGGCATCGCTGGGGAGGAGCTCCTCGGCGTCGCTGGGGAGGAGCCCCTCGGCGTCGCTGGGGAGGAGCCCCTCGGCATCCTCATTCGAGGATCAGGGCCGGCGTGAGGAGCGGCGCGCCGAGGTAGCTCCGCATCCCGGCCCTCCTCCTCATTTGAGGAGCGGATGTCGGCACCGCGCGCTCAGCACCACTTGTCGGCGATCGCCGTCACCACCGCGAGGTTGCGGTTCGTGGCGACGCCCAGCAGCTTCGCCGCGCCCAGCGGATCGACGGAGCCCGCCTGGTAACCCGGGCCGAGGAGAGCGTGCGCCGCGCGCCCTCGCACGACCATCGAGCCGGCATCCGTCGCCAGCTCCTCGATGCGCGCGACCGTCGCCTTCGGCAGCTCGTCCTTCAGGAGGTAGACGTAGTGGCGCTCGAGGCCCGGGTGCTCGGCGCTCAGCGCCGCGGCCTCGGCCGCGATCGCCTTCAGCTCGGCGGTCGTGAACACGATCGCGGGCACCTCGAAGCCGCGATCGGCGGCGAAGGCGGACTCGAGCGCCTTCTCGATCTTCGCGCGCGAACGCAGCGGCGTGGTGAACCGCACGTTCCCCGTGTTGATGTGCGTCTCGACGTCGGTGAAGCCGGCATCCTCGACGACACGGCGGATGTCGTCCTTCGGGAACTTCCGGTTCGGCCCGAGGTTGATCGCGCGCAGGAATGCGACATAGGTCGGCATACCGTCATCATCGCGGATCACGGGCGGTGGCGGCATCCGTCGTCTCAGGCCCGGCAGGGCGAGATGGGGCGCCCTGCCGTCCTGCTGCGGTCGACTCAGCAGTGAGTCGCGTCGTTGCCGTCGATCGATGCGAGCAGACTGCCGAGGCCGCCGGGACCGTCGACGCCGAACAGTCGGGCGACGTTGCCGATCCCGAGGCGGGGCTCGTCGAATGAGCTGGCGTGGCTGCCCAGCCCTCCGTCCGACCGCGCCGCCTGTGCCGACACCACGCCCCAGCAGTTGCTGCCGTCGGTCTCGGCCGCGACTGCCGGCGCCGCGAAGGCGACGCCGGCGACGATGCCGATCGTTCCGGCAAGAGCGAGCGCTCGAATGCCAGTGCGCATGAGAACCTCCTGACTTCGAGGCGGTCCGGGCGACCGCCGTCAGGAGGTATTCGTCGCGCGAGGGGCGATCGGATCGGGCTACAGCCGCACCACCTCGGTCACGCGCACCACGGCGGTGCCGGCCTCCTCCGACGCGGCCAGGTCGACCACGCCACGGATGCGCCAGTCGTGGTCACCGGCCGGGTCGTCGATCGTCTGCTCGACACGCCAGACTCCCTCTGACACGGCATCCGTCTCGTCCAGCGCCACGAGCCGCGGGGACCGGGCCGGCCCGCCGGTGAGGATCACGTCGTGGTCGTCGAAGTACGCGTCGAGCGCGGCGGGCCAATCGACGTCGGGGTCGAGCTCAACGAGCTCCTCGTCGCGCTGCAGGGCCGCCAGCTGCACGCGGCGGAACAGTTCGTTGCGCACGAGCACGCCGAAGGCGCGCCGGTTCGTGAGCACCGACGGCGGGGCCGGGGGCACCACCGGCGCCGACGGGTCGTCGACCGGGTTGACCAGCGCCTCCCACTCGTCGACGAGGCTCGAGTCCACCTGCCGAACGACCTCGCCGAGCCACGCGATGAGGTCGAGCAGGTCGTCGGTCTGCGCCTCGGCCGGCACGGTCTGGCGCACCGCGCGGTACGCGTCCGACAGGTAGCGCAGCACCAGACCCTCGCTGCGGGCGAGCTGGTAGAGGGAGATGAGCTCCGAGAACGACAGGGCGCGCTCGAACATGTCGCGCACCACGGACTTGGGCGACAGCGCGAAGTCGCGCACCCACGGCTGGCTCGACGCGAACACTTCGTACGCCTGGCTCAGCAGCTCCTCGAGTGGCTTCGGATACGTGACGTCCTCGAGGAGCGCCATGCGCTCGTCGTAGTCGATGCCGTCCTGCTTCATCGCGGCGACCGCCTCGCCCCGCGCCTTGAACTCCTGCTGCGCCAGGATCGGCCGCGGGTCGTCGAGCGTCGCCTCGATGACGCTCACGACGTCGAGCGCGTAGTGACCCGTCCCGACGCGCGCTGCAGAACTCCACGGATTCGCGTTCGGGGCCGTCGAATCCGGTGTTTCCGCGGGCAGATGCCGCGGATCCGTGGAGTTCTGCCGGGCGCCCACACCGTCGTCCGGGTCGAGCAGCTCGATCGCGGCGAGCGCGAACGGCGACAGCGGCTGGTTGAGCGCGAAGTTCGGCTGCAGATCGACGGTGAGACGGATGCGGGGGGCCGAGGCACCCGCCCCCTCCCCGCCTTCGCCGCCGGCGGCCCCGTCGCGGTCGACCTCGACCACGCCTGCCGTGACGAGCGTGCGGAAGATCGCGATCGCACGCCGCGCGAGCTCGTACCGCCGCGCCCGCGGCTCGTGGTTGTCGAACACCAGCGAACGCACGTTGCCGAGCACGTCGCCGCCGCGGGCGATGACGTTGATGAGCATGGCGGCGGTGAGCGACAGCTGCGGCACGAGCGGCTCGGGCTCGGCCTCGACGAGCCGCTCGAACGAGCCGAGGCCCCAGTTGACGACGCCCGTCGGCGCCTTCTTGCGCACGATCTTCTTGCGCTTGGCCGCGTCGTCGCCGGCCTTGCGCAGCGCCGCCTCGTTCTCGATCTCCCACTCGGGCGCCATCACCACGACGGTTCCCGAGGTGTCGAAGCCGGCGCGGCCGGCCCGGCCGGAGATCTGGTGGAACTCACGCGCCGTGAGCTGGCGCATCCTCGTGCCGTCGAACTTCGACAGGGCCGTGATGAGCACGGTGCGTATGGGCACGTTGATGCCGACGCCCAGCGTGTCGGTGCCGCAGATGACGCGAAGCAGGCCGCGCTGAGCCAGCGTCTCGACGAGCCGCCGGTAGCGAGGGAGCATGCCCGCGTGGTGCACGCCGATGCCTGCGCGCACGTAGCGCGACAGGGTGCGCCCGAACGCGGTCGTGAAGCGGAAGCCTCCGATCGCCTCGGCGATGGCATCACGCTGCTCGCGCGAGACGATCTTGATCGACGACAGGGCCTGCGCCCGCTCCATGGCGGCCGCCTGCGAGAAGTGCACGACGTACACCGGCGACTCCCCCGTCTGCAGCAGCTCCTCCACCGTCTCGTGGATGGGGGTGCGCGCGTACGAGAAGTGCAGCGGCACCGGGCGCTCGACACCGGTGATGCGCGAGACCGCACGCCCGGTGCGGCGCTCGAGGTCGTCGGCGATCGTCGTGACGTCGCCGAGGGTGGCCGACATGAGCACGAACTGCGCACGGGGCAGGAGCAGCAGCGGCACCTGCCAGGCCCAGCCGCGCTCGGGGTCGCCGTAGTAGTGGAACTCGTCCATCACGACCTGGTCGACCGCCGCGTCGGCGCCCTGCCGCAGAGCGACGTTCGCGAGGATCTCGGCCGTGCAGCACACGATGGGCGCGTCGGGGTTCACCGATGAGTCACCGGTGACCATTCCGACGTTCGCGGCGCCGAAGATGTCGACGAGTGCGAAGAACTTCTCGCTCACGAGCGCCTTGATGGGCGCCGTGTAGTAGGTGCGTCCGCCGCGGGCGACGCAGGCCGCGTGGGCCGCGACAGCGACCAGCGACTTGCCGGTGCCGGTCGGCGTCGACAGGATCACGTGCGATCCCGAGACGATCTCGATGACGGCCTCGTCCTGCGCCGGGTACAGCGCGAAGCCCTGATCCGCGGCCCACTCGACGAACGCGTCGTACAGCGCGTCGGCATCCGGCGATCCCGGTGGGGATCCGGATGCCGCGGCCGCCGCCGCGATCGTCTCGAGAAGCGTCGTCACCTCACGAGTCTGCCCGACGTTGCGCCACGCGGGCGCCCCGGGCGAAGCAGCCGCGCCCCTCCGGCCCCTCCGCTCGCCGAGAAACCGCGATCGCGGGGAGGAACCACGATGGCGCGGTTTCTCAGGACGATCGCGGTTCGTCAGGACGATCGCGGTTCCTGCGGACGATCGCGAGCATGACACCGCGCAGGACAGCACGCGCCGGACAGCCGGACATGACAGCCGAGGGTGGCGGATGCCGCGGCCCGCGGCATCCGTCATCCTCGTGTGGCAGCAGCTCAGCGCTGCAGGCTCAGCGCCCCAGGGCGGCCCGGACGACGCCGGTGTAGGCGGTGTAGCCGGCGTAGGTGGGGTGGAGGAACCCGGCCGGGTCGTTCACCGGGTCGGTCCCGAACCACGGGTCGCTCGGGGCCCCCGGCACGAGCTGCACGCCGTGCCCGGCGAACGCGTCGACGACGTCGGCGTAGACCACGTTCGCACCGCTCCCGGCGGCGAGCGCCACGGCGCCCTGGATCGCGCCGTTGAGGGCGTCCGTCGCGGTGTTCACCGCGAACACCAGGGAGTTGAGCGTCTGGCACGCCTCGATGGTCAGGAACGCCTCGCACAGGTCGAGGTTCACCGGCTCGAGCAGATGTGGATACCCCGTGACGACGATCGTGGCGTTGGGCGCGCGCTGCGCGATCCCGCCGATCAGCATCGCCAGCGGCTCGACGAGGCCGGGCGCACCCTGGATGACTCCCTGGATCGCCCCCAGGCACGCGTTGAGGTCGCCGCCGTTCGGAACGGTCGCGCACTGCGCGTAGAGCGCGTCGAGACCCAGGTCGTTGGCGCCGACGGTGAGCGTCACGACGGTAGTGCCGCGGTTCAGCTGCGACAGCTGTGCCCACGTGTCTTCGATCGTGGCCCCGGTGCACGCGCCGTTGCGCAGCAGGTTGATCCGCGGCACGTCGTCGAGCTGGGCGGCGTAGCCCCCTCCGGTGCGCGCGCACGAGTCCAGCGGCACTCCGCCGCCCTGACCCGCAGCGATCGAGTCGCCGAGCGCGACGTATTTCGCCACGGGCTGCGTCGGCGGCGCCGCTGTGGCGCTCGCCGCCCCTGCCCCTATCAGCCCGACTCCGAGTGCCATCGCCGCGAGCGCGGCGAGAATGCGTCGTTTCATGATTCCCCTTTGAATCCCCAGCGATGAGGTCGATTCCCCCAAGAATCGGCCGTGGCAGGCGTCGCCGTGCTTCTCGCCCCGCACGGACGCCGCGGATGATGTCGACGATAGACCCGCAGCATCCGCCCCGCCAGGGGTGTCGGTGCGCGCGCGCTGGCGGAATCCCGCGCGAGCACCGTACGTTGGGGAGGACGACGGAAGGATGCCAGTGACCGACACCGACGCCCACACCACCGTGATCCGCAACGACGAGGACCACCGCTACGAGGTGCATGTCGACGACGTGCTCGCGGGGTTCACCGTGTTCCGCATCGATGCGCGCGGTCGCCTGCACTTCCCCCACACCGAGATCGACCCGGCGTTCCGCGGCCGGGGCCTCGCACAGATCCTGGTCGCGGAGGCGATGGCCGACGTCGCGCGCCGCGGCGAGACCGTGGTGCCTCACTGCCCGGTGGTGGCGAAGTACCTCCGCGAGAACGACGTGCCCGGGCTCACCATCGAGTGGCCCGAGCACCCGCACCCGGAATGAGCGCCGGATGACTCGTCTCGACGCGTCCTCGACGGCCGGCGGCCTGCGCCCCGACACGGTGGAGCTGGCGTCCGCGGTCGAGTGCTCGGGGCCGAGGACGCTGCTCCTCGAGGCCCGGGAGGTTCCCCTCGGCGGCGTGCGGGCGATGTCGGTGCATCGCGCGCTGCCGCAGCGCGAACTGCCGCTCGTGGGCGCCTGGTGCTTCCTCGACCGGTTCGGCCCCCAGGAGACGCGCATGCGCGTCGAGCCGCACCCGCACATCGGGCTTCAGACGGTGACCTGGCCGTACCTCGGGGACGTGCGCCACCGCGACTCCGTCGGCAGCGATGTCGTGGTGCGCCGTGGCGCGCTCAACCTGATGACGAGCGGCGCGGGCATCTCCCACTCCGAGTACTCGGTGGGGACGGATGCCGCGCCCCTCGACGCGCTGCAGCTGTGGGTCGCCCTGCCCGAGTCGCGACGGCACGGCGGTCCGGCGTTCGAGCAGCACGCCGTGCTCCCCGAAGTGGAGCTCGGAGCCGAGGCCGGCGCGCCGGGCTCGGCGACCGTCGTGCTGGGCGAGCTCGCCGGCGTCGTGTCACCCGCGACCGTGTACACGCCGATCGTGGGCGCCGAGCTGCGCGTGCCCGCCGGGTCCACCGTCAGTGTGCCGCTCGACCCCCGCTGGGAACACGGGCTGGTCGTGGTGTACGGGGAGGCATCGATCGACGCCCTCCCCGGCGGTGACGGCACGCCCGTCGTGCTGCGCGACATGCATCTGCTCTACCTCGGCACCCACCGGGAGGATGTCGTGATCTCGAGCGCGGAGGGGGCGACGCTGTTCCTCCTCGGCGGCGAGCCGTTCGAGGACGACGTGGTGATGTGGTGGAACTTCGTCGGCCGCACCCACGAGGAGATCGTCGAGGCGCGCGAGGCCTGGGAGTCCGGCTCCGAGCGGTTCGGGCACGTCGTCGACCACGGCGACGAGCGCATCCCCGCCCCGCCGATGCCCGCCGTCCGCCTCACGCGCCGCCGGCGCCGCGTCTAGCGACCGGCTCGCGGCATCCGTCCCTGCACGAGAAGAGGCGCCCGAGCCGGAGCCCGAGCGCCTCTTCTGCCGGAACGGCTACGGCACGTCGACCGAGACGAGCGTGCGCACCTGCGAGTCGCCGTAGCGGACGACGCCCAGGTAGCTGCCCTGCTCGAGCCCCGACCACGACACGTTGTACGTCGTGGGCGTGGCCTGCTCGGCCGCGAGAGTGCCCGGCGTCGCGGTGAGCGACCCGACGCTGTCGGCGCCGACGAGCGCGCTCGTCGCCGTCCACGTGAACGCCGAGGCGAACGAGAAGACGTCGGCCTCGATGAGGTACCACCCGGCGGTGGGCTGGGCGATCTCCACGGCCTCGTCGGCCGAGCCGGTCGCCGACTGCCACGCCTGGTAGTAGCGGTGGTCGGTCTCGCTCACCACGCGATACACGGTGAGGTCCAGGTCGCTTCCCGCGTCGTCGGACGAGTCGAGGGCGAACCGCGCGAGCTCGAGGCCCGCCGGCACCTGCACGAGCACCTCGGTGGTGCCGTCGGTCGCCGCGCCCGTGGTCTCGTCGCCGTCGACCAGGATGTTCTCCTTCGCGAGGCCCACCGTGTTCAGCTTCAGGTCGCCGGTGAAGCCGGGGGTGATCTCGACGTCGACGTCGCCGTCGGCGCCCTCACCCGACACCCAGGCCGGCGCATCCGCTGTCACGGGGAACACCGCGATGGGCGAGCGGACCGTGGCCGGGCCCGTCCACGTGAGGAAGCCGGTGGCCCACTGCTCCACCTTGGCGGTGTCGTTCGTGAACTCGATCGTGAACGTCTGCGACTCGCCTTCGGCGATCGTGAACGAGGCGGGCGTGACGACCGCCTTCACACCGGGCACGTCGACCGACGCCGTGTAGGTGCCGGCCGTGGTGGCCGTCACCGTGCGGGTGATCGTCTGGGTGCCGGCGAGCGCGCCGACGCCGATGGACGCGATGTTGAGGTCGCTCGGGTCGATGGGCTCCTCCTCCCAGTAGTCGGCGTCGAGCGCGCCCTCGAGATACGACTTCCAGTCGCTCTCGCCGTTGAGGTACACCAGGCCGGGGCTGAAGTACTTCGTCGGGTCGACGTGTCCGGCGCCCTGCGTGAAGGGGTCGGTGACCTGCTGGTTCTTGCCGTCGACGAGGTTGTACGCCGTCGTCATGAGCGCCGACTTGACCTCAGCAGGGGTCGCCTTCGGGTGCACGCCCAGGTACAGCGCGCCGAGACCGGCGACGTGCGGCGACGACATCGAGGTGCCCGACATGAAGCCGAACGTGGGCGCGGAGCCCTTCGCGTTGTTCGTCGCGGCGAGGATCGCCACGCCCGGAGCCGAGACATCGGGCTTGATGACGTCGCTTCCGTCGGCGAGCATCGGTCCGCGGCTCGAGAAGCCCGCGATCTGAGGCGTCGGCGTGGGCGTGCCGGTGACGTTGTCGCCGACGAGCGTCACGGTCGCCGCCGGGTTGCCCTTGACGTAGGCCAGCAGCGCGTCGCGGTACTGGGCGTCGAGGTGCACGGTCGGCACCGAGTGGAAGTCGTTGTCGAGCGACCCCGGCGTGACGTTCACCAGCACCATGCCGATCCCACCCGCCTCTGCGACCGCCTGGGACTTCTCGACGCGGGCGTTGCTGCCGCGGTCGCAGACGACGATCTTGCCGGCGACCTTCGCGGGGTCGAGCGTGCCCAGGTAGCACAGCGCCGCCTCGGCCGGAGCGGCACCCGCCAGGCCGACCTCGCCCGCGTACACCGCATTGCCCGAGACCTGTCCTCCCGGCTGCGAGAACACCGTCACCGATGCGCCCGCCGCCTGCTGGCCGTTCCACTGCACCGTTCCCTCGTAGGTGGGGATGGTGGATGCCGCGACCGTCGTGTACCACGGCGACGCGTGGTCGGCGGTCGAGGCGCCCGGGCCCGAGTTGCCCGCGCTCACCGAGACGAACACGCCCGCGGCCGCCGCGCCCATGAAGGCGTAGTCGTCGGCCTGCAGCACGCTCGTCGCGGAGCCGCCGCCGATCGAGTAGTTGATGACGTCGACGCCGTCGGCCACCGCCGCGTTGATCGCGGCGATCAGGTCGCTGCCCGCGCAGATGTCGTCGTCGGTCGAGAGCGGGTCGGGTCCGCCGTAGCAGGCCTTGTACGCGGCGACCTTGGCGGCCGGAGCGACGCCCGAGATCTTGCCGAAGCCGATCCCCTCGACGGATGCCTCGACGCCGAAGTTGCCGGCGGCCGTGCTGGCGGTGTGCGAGCCGTGGCCCTCGAGGTCACGCGGCGACGCGTAGTCGGTCTTGAACGAGAAGCCCGACGCGGCCGCACCCGTGTTGAAGTAGCGGGCGCCGATGAGCTTGGTGTTGTAGTCCTGCTTGCTCCACTGCTCGGCGGCCACGCGCGGCGAGAGGAACGTTCCGCCGTCGGCCTTCTTGTAGACGATGCTGTCGCCCGACACGTAGGGCTCGCTTCCCGCCTTGTTGCCGAGCTTGCTGCCGGCGAACGACGGGTTCTCGGGCGAGATGCCGGTGTCGACGACGCCGACCACGATGCCTGCTCCGGCGGCGGCGGTGCCGCCGACGGCATCCCACACCCCGCCGGCGCCGGCGGCGCCCGAGCCGAGGCCGAGGAACTCGGTGGAGGGCACTGCTGCCGTCGGGTGCTGGATCTCATCGGGGAAGACGCCGAGCACGCTCTTGTCGCCCGACAGCTTCGCCACCTGGGCCCCGGTGAGATCGGCGGAGAAGCCGTTCACGACGACCTGGTAGCTCGTGGCCGGAGTCACGCCGTTCGCCGCGGCGAACTCCGCCTGCTCCTTCTTGAGGTGGGCCACGTACTTCTGCGAGTTGGCGGAGTTCGCGTCGAGCTGGTTGCCCTTGCCGGGCTTGGTGGGCGCGATGCCGCTGACCCCGCCTTCGTAGGTGGCGAGGGGCGCCTCCTTGAGGAGCACGATGTAGTGGCCGTCGGCGGACTCGACGGGAACCGGTGATGTCACCTCCTCGGGTACGGCGCCGAAACTGGCTGTGGCGGTGCCCGTGAACAGTGCGGCGAGTGTGACGACCGCGGCCGTTCGGACGGAGGATCGAACCATCAAGGGCCTCCTGATTGTGTGGGGGAGTCGTTGCGCCACGTCGTCGGGGCGCAACGACCTCCAACCTAACTGTCAGGAGAATCACAGTTAATGAGATTCATGTGAGAATCGGCGGGAGGAACACGGTTACCCTTGGCACGTGGCTGACCGTAACCGGATATCGACGAGCGTTCTGCTCACCTGCGCGGCGATCGGCGTCGCGACGGGCGTGCTGCAGGCCGGCGCCGGAGCCCTCAGCGGGTTCGTCTCGGCGGGCGCTCCGATCCTCTATGGCCTGGTCCTCGGCGTGCACGTGCTGCCCGGAGTGGTGGCGCAGGAACTGCTGCGGCGTCCCTGGGTGGCGCTGATCACGCACCTCATCGCCGGACTGGTCGCGAGCGCCGTCGTACCGCTGTGGATCGGCCGCTACATCGGCACCGCCCTCCTCATCGGCGGGCTGCAGGAGATCGTCGCCGCGACCTCGCGGTACCGCCGGTGGGAGCCGTGGCGCTTCTTCCTCTCGGCGGTGATCGTGGGCGTCGTGATCGCGGCCGCCATCTGGTTCGCCGCCGACGTGACGCGCTTCCCGCTCTGGGGCCAGATCGTCTACGTCGCCCTGTTCGTGATCGGCCCGGTGGGCTGGACGGCGGTGGGCCTCGCGATCGGCAACGCCTTGCGGCGTGCCGGTGTCGCCCGTCGCAGCCAGGGCTGAGGCATCCTCGTCCGCGTCGCGTCCTTCGCACGCGCATGGTCGCGGCCACCGCCGGAGCGATAGGTTAGGAGAACCTAAGTTCTCGACGATCGGATGCCCGTGTCTGCTGCCGTGCCGCTGCTGCGGGTGCGCGAGCTCGGCGTCACATATGACGGCGAGCGCACGCCGGTGCCGGCATCCGTCTCGTTCGATGTGGCACCCGGGGAGGTCGTGCTGCTGCTCGGACCGAGCGGATCGGGCAAGTCGACGCTGACGCTCGCGCTCAACGGCCTGCTGCCGCAGACCGTGCCGGCGACGGTCACGGGGTCGGTCGAGGTCGACGGGCTCGACACGCAGACGACGCCGGTGGCCGAGTTGAGCACGCGGGTAGGCATGGTGTTCCAGGACCCCGACGCGCAGCTCGTGACGGGCACGGTGCTCGACGAGGTGGCGTTCGGTCCTGAGAACCTGCGGATGCCCGTGGCCGACGTGCTCGCACGCGCCGAGGCAGCGCTGCGGCGGGTGGGGCTCTGGGAACGCCGGTCGGAGAACCCCGACCGGCTGTCGGGAGGAGGGCGCCAGCGGCTCGCGATCGCGTGCGCGCTGGCGATGGGGCCTCCGCTGCTGGTGCTCGACGAGCCGACCGCGAACCTCGATCCGGCCGGGATCGAGGAGGTCTACGCCGCGCTCGGCGAACTCGTCGCGGCGGGGGATCGCGCCATCGTGCTCGTCGAGCACAACCTCGACGCCGCGGTCGGGTTCGTCGACCGGGTGGTCGTGCTCGACGACGAGGGTGGCCTTGCCGCCGACGGCCCCGTCGACGCGGTGCTGCGCGGCCGTGCCGGCGAGCTCCACGACATGGGCGTGTGGCTCCCGGTCTCGACGATCGCGGCCCTGCGGCTGCGCCGCGCGGGGTTCGCTCTCGAGCCGCTCCCCCTCACCCCCGAGGAGCTCCGAGACGCCCTCGACGCCGAGGGACTCCGCGAGGCGCTCGGGGCCCGGGAACTCCGCGATGCCCCAGACGCCGTGCCCGGCGCCGCGGGCCGGAGCCGTGCCTCTTCGGTCGCCGAGCCCGTCGAGACGCTCCCCGACCCGTCGACAGGCGCCGTGGCCGAGCCGCCTCTGATCGCGGTCAGGAACCTGACGCTCCGCCGCGGACGCGCCGAGGTGCTCCACGGCGTCGACCTCGACATCCCGCGCGGCGCCTTCCTCGCGGTGGTGGGGGCGAACGGTGCCGGCAAGACGAGCCTCATCCAGGCGATCGCCGGGGTCGTCACGCCGCCGAAGGGAACCGTGCACATCGGCGACCTCGACATCGGACGCGCGGACGCACGCACGCTCAGCTCGCAGGTCGGTTTCGTCTTCCAGAACCCCGAGCATCAGTTCATCGCTCACACCGTCTTCGACGAGGTCGCGCACGGTCTGCGCCGGCAGCGCCTCTCGGATGACCAGGTGCGGGAGCGCACGCAGGCGCTGCTCGAGCGCTTCGGGCTCGCGACGAAGGCCGGGAGCCACCCCTTCCTGCTGTCGGGCGGGCAGAAGCGTCGTCTCTCCGTCGGGACCGCGCTCGTCGCCGGCGCCCCGGCGCTGGTTCTCGATGAGCCGACCTTCGGGCAGGACCGCGCCCGCGCCGACGAGCTGCTCTCCCTCCTCGCGGAGCTCAACAGCGAGGGCACCACGATCGTCGTCGTCACGCACGACATGCAGCTCGTCACGGAGTACGCCCATCGCACCGTCGTGATGGCCGACGGGCGGGTGCTGGCCGACGGCGCGACCGCCGACGTCTTCGCCGACGACGCCCTCATCGCCCGTGCGGGGCTGCGCCCTCCTCCCCTGCGGCGCGCGCTGAGCACGCTGCAGCGGCATCCGGAGCTCTCCCGTATCGCCCGCCTCGCCGACCTCCCGGCCCCCGTCCCCGGCAGAGACCCCGAGCGTCAAGCCCCGCGCACGACGGGAGGCGGCGCGTGAGCGGCACCGGACCTCTCACCGCGGCCACCGCCGTGCACTCGACGCTCGACCCGTACGCGCCGCCGGGGCGCGGTGGGCCGCGGGGCGCCGCATCCGCCGTCCGGTTCCTCTACCGGATCAACCCGCTCGCGAAGCTCGCCGCCCCGCTGCCGGCGATGGTGCTGCTGGTGTTCGTGCGGGATGCCGCGACCCCCGCCGCCTTCCTGGCGCTGGCGTACGTCGTGCTGCTCGTCGGCGTGGACTTCACGCGGCGCCTCGCGGCGATCCTCTTCCTCGCGCTGCCCATCAGCGCCCTCGCGATCGGCTTCGGGTTCGCGCTGTGGACCGACGCCGCGCGCGTCGACCAGTCCGTGGTGGTGTGGCAGATCGGCGGCTGGACGATGTACGGCGGAGCGCTCGAGGTCGGTTTCGCGACCGGGCTGCGCCTGGCCGCCATCGTGGCGCTCACGCTCATCACCGGCCTCTCGACGACCGGACCCGACCTGGTGCGCGCGGGCGTGCAGCAGCTGCGCGTGCCGTACCGCATCGGCTACACGGCGCTGGCGGCCTTCCGGTTCGTGCCGCGGTTCGGGTACGAGCTCGATGTGATCCGCCAGGCCCATCGCGTCCGCGGCGCCCACGGCGGGCGGGGGCCGTTCGCGGCGAGCGCCCGCTGGTTCGGCTACATCGTGCCGCTTCTGGCGGGCGCCATCCGCCATGCCGAGCGCGTGGCTCTGGCCATGGACGCCCGCGCCTTCGGCGCCTTCCCCGACCGCACCGAACGGTACCTGGTGCCCTGGCGCGTGCGCGACACCCTCTTCGTCGTGGCGTTCTGGGCGGCGTCGGCGGCCCTGTTCTGGCGCTTCTTCCCCTGGGGTCTCTGACGACCCGCGGCGACCGACCCTCGCCGAGGGCCGGGTCGCGGCATCCGGTGTCGCGCCGGCGTCAGCGCTTGCCGACGATCTGGCGCGAGACGATGTCGCGCATGATCTCGTTGGTGCCGCCGTAGATGCGGTGCACGCGGGCGTCGAGGAAGGCACGCGCGATCGGGTACTCGGTGATGTAGCCGTAGCCGCCGTGCAGCTGCACGCCGATGTCGAGCAGCTCCCACTCGCGGTCGGTCGACCAGAACTTGACCTTCGCCGCCTCCTCGGCGGTGAGCTTCTCGTCCTTGTAGAGCATCATCGCGCGGTCGTTGTAGGCCCACATCACGTCGACCGTCGTGGCCATGTCGGCGAGCTTGAACCGCGTGTTCTGGAAGTCGGCGATCGGCTGGCCGAACGCCTCGCGGCTGAGCACGTAGTCACGGGTCCAGACGTACGCCGCCTCGCCGGCGGCCGCGGCGGCCACGCCGATCGACAGGCGCTCGAGGGGCAGGTTCATCATGAGCTGGATGAAGCCGAGCCCCTCCTTGCCGCCGATGAGATTCTCTTCGGGCACGAAGACGTCGGTGAACGAGAGCTCGGCGGTGTCCCAGCCGTGGAAGCCCATCTTCTCGAGCTTCTTGCTGTGCTCGAAGCCCTCCATGCCGTCCTCGAGCACCAGCAGGCTGAACGCGTCGGGCCGGTTGCCCTCGCCCGTCTTGACGAAGGTGACGACGATGTCGGCGGTCTTGCCCGACGAGATGAACGTCTTGGCGCCGTTGACGATGTAGCCGCCCTCGGCGCGCTTGGCGGTGGTCTTGATGCCGCGCAGATCGCTGCCCGCGCCGGGCTCGGTCATCGCGAGGGCGCCCAGGATCTCGCCGGTCGCCATGCCCGGGAGCCATTTCTCCTTCTGCTCCTGCGTGCCCATGTGCACGATGTAGGGCACGGCGAGGTCGTCCTGGATGCCGAGGGCTCCGGCGAGCGAGCCCAGGCCGGCGCCGATGGTCTCTTCGAGCACGATCGAGCGGAATCGGTAGTCCTGCAGCATCCCGGCCCCGCCGAACTCCTCGGGAACCGACAGGCCGATGATCCCCGCCTCACCCGCCGCGAGCATGGTCGCCCGGTCGATCTCGCCGTCGGCATCCCACTGCTTGCGCTTCTCTTCAGACGCGTAGCGCTTGACGAACTCTTTGACGACGTCGCGGAAAGCCTCGTGGTCCTCGTCGTAGATGTCGCGCTCCATGGTGCGCCTTCCTCTCTCATCCTCGAGCTCTCGGAGATGGCCCCGGCTGGAATTGCATCTCACTACCAATGGTACTCAGTTTCAGAACAACGGATGCCGGGGGCTCCTGCTGCCGCCGGGCCGGCGGCCCGAGCACCGGGGCTGCTGGCGGTTCAGCCGAGGTACGCCGGAGCCGGGCCGAGTCCGAAGAAGTCCTCGAGCGATGTCCATCCGCCGTCATGGTAGGCCTTGGCCAGCTCCGGACCGATGTAGCGCAGATGCCATGGCTCGGGCGAGTAGCCGGTCACCGGCGTGGCTCCCTCGACGTACCGGACGATCCACCCGTGCTCCCACGCGTGTTCGACGATCCACTGTCCCTGCGGCGAGCCGGCCAGATCGTCGAGGGTGCCGCATGCTCCGGCGCAGGCGACGACATCCGCCCCGAGACCCAGCTGATGCTCGCTGTAGCCCGGGCGTGCGCTCACCTGGTCGGCCCGCTCGCCGCGCTCGGCGAAGTGCCGGCCGTACGTCTCCTGCTGGGTCTGGTAAGACCGGAACCCGCTCTCGAGCGCGATCTCGCCCGCCCCCGCGTTGCGGGCGGCGGTCGCGAGGGAGGCGAGGGCGGATGCCGCATCCGCGCGCAGCGCGCCGCCTTCGACGTTGCGCACACCGTCGGGCAGCACGAGACCGCTGGGCCGGTAGTCGACGGGGCTCGCGGGCCGGGTCTTGTCGACGACGGTCCAGATGCGCGCGGAGTCGCCGAGGTTCACGCAGGGAGCCCGCCCCTCGACCAGCGCCGCGCGGAAGGCCTCGCCGCCGCCGGCGGCGGCGACGGCGGCTTCGTCCGCGCCGGCCTGCAGCGCGGCCGACACCTCGGGCACCGCGCAGATGTCGGCGGCCTCGGCCGTCTGCTCCACCGCGGGAACGGGGAGCTGCGCGATTTCGGGGAGCTGCGCCCCGAGGGCCGTCGCTGCTGCATGATCGTCGCCCGCCGCGAGAGCAGTCGGGAGCATCATGGCGGTCATCGCGGCCGATCCCATCAGCAGCGCGGCGCCCGCGGCGAGCCCGGCCACCACAGCGATACGGCGCGGGAGACGCCGCGGCCGCGCATGGCGCACGGGGGTCGACCCTCGGGGGTCGAGCAATTGGGCCTGGTGCGCGGCGCGGCGAGTGGCGGGCACGTCGGCCGTCGGCGCGGCGACGCCGGGAACGGGGTCGGCTGCCTCGGGCTCCGCTGCCGCGCCGACGGAGTCAGGCGCCTCGGCGACGGGCTCCGGTGCGGGTGGCGGCAGCGGCGCTTCGTGCGCCGAATGACCGGGTTGACCGGGGTGGTGGGCGGCTGCGCGGGCACGCCGCTCGACCTCTTCGCGCATCGCCCGGGCGGCGCGACGAGTCTCGGGGACGGCTCGGGGGGTAGCGAGCCGGCCAGGCTCCGTCACCGTGCCATTCTGACCTGTGTCCGCCCGATTTGGCCAGGGCGGCGGCATCCGTCTGCCCGATGTTCTATCTGCCCGGCGTTGCGCTTGACTTGCATTCGAAGATTTGTTCTGATGGTGGCATGCGATGGCAGGGTCAGGAGTTGGGAGTGGCGGATGCGGCGGCCCTGCCTGGACTCGAGCAGCTGAACGGTCTGGTCCGCTCGGTGACGACTCCCGAGTTCGCGGGAGTGACGTTTCACGAGGTGCTCTGCAAGTCCGCCCTCAACCACGTTCCCGGGGCGTCGGCCATGCCCTTCGACTGGACGGTCAACCCCTATCGCGGCTGCATTCATGCGTGTGTTTATTGTTTCGCCCGGGGAACGCACGAGTACCTCGATCTCGACGCGGGGCGGGATTTCGACAGCCAAGTCGTCGTCAAGGTGAACGTCGCCGAGGTGCTCGAGAAGGAGCTCCGCCGGGGAAGCTGGCGTCGCGAGCCGGTCATGCTGGGCACGAACACCGACCCGTACCAGCGCGCGGAGGGACGCTACAAGCTGATGCCCGGCATCGTGTCGGCGCTCACGGAGTCCGGCACGCCGTTCTCGATCCTCACCAAAGGCACGCTGTTGCGGCGAGACCTGCCCCTGCTGACGGATGCTGCGACCAGCGTGCACGTGACCCTCGCGATGTCGATCGCGGTGTTCGACGACGAACTCCAGCACCTCATCGAGCCCGGCACCCCGAACGCGACCGCGCGGCTCGAGACGGTGCGGGCGGCCACGGAGGCGGGGTTCAAGGTGACGGTGTTCCTCATGCCGATCATCCCGCACCTCACCGACTCCATCGCCGCCATCGACCACGCCCTCACGCGCATCAAGCAAGCCGGCGCGGCGCGGGTCGTCTACGGTGCGCTGCACCTGCGTCCGGGCGCCAAGCAGTGGTTCCTGCAGTGGCTCGCGGAGCAGCATCCGGAACTCGTCTCGTCGTATCGCGGGCTCTATCCCGGCGCCACCGCGAACGCTCCGAAGGCGTATCGCGCGTGGCTCGCCAAGCGCGTTCGGCCACTGCTCCGCGTGCACGGCCTCGATGGGCGCGCCGAAGACGAGACCGCGCGCGGCGCTCCGGTCGCGGGTCTCGCCGCTCGCGCTGACGCGCGCTCCGCACCGCCGATCGTCACGACGTCGCGCGGTCGAGCCGCCGCCGCGTCGCTACGGGCGTCACCGGCCCGGCCGGCACCGGATGCCGAGGCATCCGCTCGGCTCTTTTGAACAACCGCACCCGGCTACGCGGCCGCGACGACCTCGCGGTCGGCTACCTGCGCGGAGCTTTCGGCGGCGGGGGCAGCAATGGGCGCAGCGATGTGCTCCAGCACGGCGTCCAGCACCACGTCCGCGGCGAGGATCCGGTTGTGGCCGAGACCGCTCGTCTCGAGAATCCTCGCCCCGGGGTGAGCTGCGGCGATGCGCTCCGCCTCGGCGAACGGCACCAGGCGGTCTCCGCGGTCGTGCACGATCAGCAGCGGCACAGCGGCGGGAATCGGCCGCCGCACACTGGACAGCCACGCGAACGGATCCCGCTCTCCGGGGAAATAGCGGCTCGCGAACAGCTCCCGCATGCGAACAGACACCGCGTCGGAGTAGCCGAGGCCGGCCTGGAACTGCGTGAGCAACGCGTCCGCATCCGCCGGCGCGGCTACCGTGACGACCCGCTGGGCCCCTATGCCGCCCGCCACCCCCACGAGGGCCGCGAGACCGCCGAACGAGTGGCCGACCACGGCTTCGAACGATCCGAACCGTTCCTGGAGCGCCGAGAAGATGTCGAGCCAGTCGACCAGATACGTACGGCGGCCGACCGACGCGCCGTGCGCGGGCGCATCGAACGCGACGACGCGATGGCCCTCGGCCACCAGTTCGCGCACGAGCGGCGCGAACTGGCTCGCCCGGGCGTCCCATCCGTGCGCGAGCACGACGGTGCGGCCACCGCTGCCCCATTCGTAGGTCTCGACCTCCGTCCCGCGCCGGTCGATGCCGGGGATCCGCAGTCGGCCGCGGCGGGCGCGCCACATGGTGGGCTCGTCGTCGACGCGCACCGGCCGCGGCGGCGCCACGTGGCCGAACAGCGGCAGGGCGACGGCCGCACCCCAGCGCGGCGAGAGGGCGGCAGCGGCGCGGACGGATGCACCTGCGGCGGTGAGAGCGAGATCCATGATGCTCCAATCAGAAGATTACGAACGATCGTTCGCACTTATGAATACGAACGATCGTACGGTAACCTCGTGACGTGACACAAGTGCCTGTCGATCGACGTCGCGCGCGCGGCGACGAGTCACGCCGCGCCGTCCTGGCGCACGCGGTCGACACGGCGACCGTCGACGGCCTGGACGGGCTCACCATCGGCCGGCTGGCGGATGCCTCGGGCCACAGCAAGAGCGGCATCGCGACGCTCTTCGGCTCGAAGGAGCAGCTGCAGCTGGCCGTCGTCGCAGCCGCGCGGGAGATCTTCGTCGAGCGGGTCGTGGAGTCCGCGCGCACCCGGAGCCCCCGCGGCCTCGTTCGCGTGTGCACGCTGCTCGCGGACTGGCTGGCCTACTCGCGGGATCGCGTGTTCCGTGGCGGATGCTTCTTCGCCGCCGCATCCGTCGAGTTCGATGCCAAGCCGGGGGTCATCCGCGACGCCGTCGTGAAGGCTTCGTCGGAGTGGGAGGACTATCTCACCGTCAGCATCGAATACGCCATGGCGCAGCGTGAACTGCCCCTGCTCGACGACGCACGGCAGCTCACCTTCGAGCTGGTGTCGTTCCTCGAAGCGGCCAACACCCGCTCACTGCTCCACGGCAGCGCCGAGCCCTACGTCCGCGCAGAGGCGGCCGTCCGGGCTCGCCTGCTCTCCTTCGGGGGCGACGCCGAGCTCATCGCGACGATCGGCGCGCTCAGCCCCCCGAGATGACCCCGCGGATCGCCCCCGCGTACGCCACGTAGCCGGCTGCGTTGGGGTGGAAGCCGTTCGTCGTCCTGAACCACGACCAGTCGTTGATCCACGGCTGCGAGCTTCCGATCCCGTGACCGGCGAACTGCGTCACGACATCCGCGAACGTCGCGCCGTTCGCCTCAGCGACCCGCTTGATCGCCGCGTTGAGCACGAGCGTCTGCGCATTGACCTCGTCCGCCCACGCGTACTTGGGGTTGGCGTGGGTGTTGGGGTCCTCCCAGAAGAGCTGCGGATAGCCGGTGACGACGATGCGAGCGGTGGGCGCCTTGCTGCGGATCGCGGCGATCACGGCGGCGACGTTCGCGGCGAACGCGTCGGAGGTCGCGATGGACGATGCCGTGGCGATCTTGGCGGCGCACGTCGACGTCACGAGCACGAAGCAGTTCTGCATCACGTCGGCGAAGCCCACGTCGTTGCCGCCGACGGTCACGGTGACCAGCGCGGCGCCTGAGGGCATCCCGGCGGACTGTGTCACGACGGCCGACGTGTTGGCACCCGAGCATGCGAGGAAGGCGACGAGCCTCTTGTCGGCGTCGGCGTCCAGCAGCTTCGGATAGCTCTTCGAGCTCCGGTAGCAGGAGGTGTCGAGGTAGGAATCAGCACCGACGCCGGCGGCGAACGAGTCTCCCAGCGCGATGTAGGCGGGCTCCTGGCTTCCGCCGCCTCCCCCACCGCCGCCACCGCCGGGTTTGCTGGGCTTGCCGGCGACCACGGGCGCTGCCCAGCCCGCATCTGCCGGCACCACTGCCAGCGCCATGGCGACGGCGACGATCGCGGCGATCACGGCTGCGATCACCGCGTGCCGACGTCGTTGTCCGTTCCACGCGCGCGCGCCGACTACCGATCCGTCCATCGGACTACCCCCAGAATTCGACTCCCCGGTCGACCGGCGCGTTCGCCGATGGACCTACCTATACCACCGGCGCATCCGCGACGATAGGGCCGCGGTGTCGGCGGTCCGAGGCGGTGACGGGGCTCCGGCCGGACGCGCGGCCGAACCCGACCCGCCGCACCGCGCCGCCCGCACCCGGCGAGTCGGCCCGAGACGCCGCATCCGCACCCAGAAGCGACCGCAACGGCCGACCCGAGCAGCCCGCCCGCCCGCACCCGGCGAGCCGACCCGAGGCAGTCGACCCCGGGCAGCGGCAGAGGTCAGCGGCGCGCGAGTTCCGCGAGCACCGCGTCGCCGGGGCGCACCTGGTCGAACGGCGCCTCGATGTCGGCGCGCTCCAGCAGTTCGGCGAGCCTCTCGCGTCGGGCCCGCGTCACGAGCGTGACGACGGTCCCGCGGCGCCCGGCCCGACCGGTCCGGCCCGAGCGGTGCAGGTACGTCTTGTACTCGTCGGGCGCGTCGGCCTGCACGACGAGGTCGATGTCGTCGACATGGATGCCGCGGGCCGCGACATCCGTCGCCACCAGCACGTCGATGCGTCCTGACGTCAGCTTCTCGAGGTTGCGGGTGCGTCGGGCCTGGTCGAGGTCGCCGTGGAGAGCGAGCGCACGGATGCCGTCCTCGCCGAACTGCTCCGCCAGCATCTCGGCGAAGGCCCGCGTGCGCGTGAAGACGAGGGTCTTGCCGTCGCGCTCGACCAGCGTGCGGAGGATCTCGCGTTTGTCGCGGTGGTCGACGACGAGCACCCGGTGGTCGATGGTTCCCGAGTGCTGCGTCTCTCCGGCCACCTCGACGACCGCCGGCTCGTCGAGGAACTCGCGAACGAGCGCCGTCACCTGCCCGTCGAGCGTGGCCGAGAACAGCAGCCGCTGCGCGTCGCGCGGAGTCCGCCGCATGATCCGCTGCACCGGCTCCAGGAAGCCGAGGTCGCACATGTGGTCCGCCTCGTCGAGCACGGCGACGCGCACGTGAGACAGGTCGAGCGCACGCGACTCGACGAGGTCCTCGATGCGGCCCGGGGTGCCGATGACGATGTCGATGCCCTTCTTCAGCGCTCCCAGCTGACGCGCGTGGGGAACGCCGCCGTAGATCTGCGTCGTGAACAGGCCGACGCTGCGGGCGATCGGCTGGATGGTGGCGTCGATCTGCAGCGCGAGTTCGCGCGTGGGGGCGAGGATCAGCGCGCGCGGCGGGCGGCCGATCCCTCGCTTCTGGCCCGCCTGCGAGCGGAGCACGCTCTCCACCAGTGGCGCGCCGAAGGCGATGGTCTTGCCGGACCCGGTGCGTCCGCGCGCGAGCACGTCGCGGCCGTCCAGGATCGCCGGGATCGTCGCGGCCTGGATGGGGAACGGATGCTGCGCCCCGAGCTCCGCGATCGTCTTGACGATGTTCTGACCGAGGCCGAGGTCGCCGAACGTCGCGCCCTCACCCGCCGTAGGCGCGACGACGTCGGCCTCGAGCCGCTCGTGCACGACGTCCCCCTGGACGGCCTCCCCGCGCCGGGGAGCCCGGTCCCGCCCGGCCCGCTCGGACTGTCCGGTTGAGCGGCGGCTCGCAGCATCCCGCTCCGAGCCTGATCCGAAGCGCGGAGAACCGGATCGCGCACCCGATCGTCCGCGATCGTCGTCCGGGCGCGACGGGCGGCCACGATCGTCGCGGGAGTGGGTGCGGATGGCGCGGGCCTCGTCACGCCCGGCACGCTCCTGCTCGGTCCAGCGGCGCTTGGGCGCGGCATCCCCCGCCGCTTCCGCGCGATAGCCGCGGTGACCGGGGCTGCGGCTCCCACTCTTGCCCGAAGACGACTCGCCGGGCCGACGCTTGGCGTCCTGACCGTCGCGGCCCTCGTTCGCGGCACGATACTTGGGGTTGTACCGGGGGTCGAAGTTCTTCGCCGCGCGTCCGCCGCCGGGCTTCTTGTTCTTGGGCATCCGGCTCCTTCTGCTGCGGTCTCGCGGCAAACTCCGCCGTCCGCGCGACGCGGCGCGACGCCGGCTTCCCCCAGCGTACCTGCGCAGCTGACGGACCGATCCGCGTCCGAACGCGACGCGGCCAGCGGTTTTTCGGCTCGTCAGGATACTGTGTGTGGGAGCGGCTCGCCGCTGAACTGGGGATTTGTCGTCATTCCGACGTACCCCGGCACCGGGGTCTATGGGGGATGTCCGGTACTGGGGTCGTCGAACTGAACCGATCGTGAGTCGAATGTCTCCCACGACCCTTTCCGACGCAACCAGCGGTCCAGCCGCGCCGCCAAGAGCGCAGGCTCGCACCGCCATGTCGGCGCGCCCGCTGACCCACACCGGCCCCGCCGCCACGCGAACCGCCTCGCCGACAGCCGTGGGGGCCGTCGCCGACGCTATGGGGGACACCGAAGAGCGCGCGCCGCGGCGCGCCGCCTCGACCGGAACCGACCCGGCCTACGTCGCCCACCGCATCGGGCGCCTGGCGGTTCTCTCTCTGCCGGTCGGCGTCGCCGTGGCGATCCTGACGACGAGCGATCCGACGTGGTGGCAGCACCACTTCTCGCAGCTCGGCACGCACTCCGACTTCTCCGGCCGCACGTTCAACACCATCGCGATCTTCTCCGGCTTCTCCCTGGCGGCGTACGGGGTGTTCCTCGCGGTCGCCCTGCCGAGCGGCATCCGCCGGCGCACCTCGCGCGCCTTTCGCGGCTCGGTCGTCTCAGCCGGCCTGCACCTCACCGGCGTCGGAATGGTGCCGATCCCCGTGAGCGCGGTGATGCACGACCTCATCGCCTCAGGGCTGGGCCTTTCGTTCCTCGCCACCGTCGCGACGGGGCTCGCGATCCCCGGCCGCAGCCGCCGCTTCCGCCGCGCCACGACGTTCTGCGTCATTCTGCTGGCGACCGGCATGGTCTTCCTGACTGCAGGATTCATCACGCTCGCTCTCTTCGAGTTCGTTGCCTTCGTGACCATGGGCATCTGGCTGCTGTCGCTGCCCCGCGTGCTCGCCCCCGCCGCCGTGGTGGTGGCACTGTTCCACGAGCAGGCGGCCGGCGATTCCCGGGCCGCCGAGGCGACCGCAGAATGGGACGCATGGCAGAACCCGTGGCCCACCCCATCACCGTCGCGATCGAACGACGCATCGACCCGTCCCGCAACCTCGAGGCCACGAGTTGGATGCAAGCCGGAACCGACCTCGCCTCGGGCTTCGCGGGCTTCCTCGGCTCCGGCTGGGTACGCGCGGGCGAAGGCAGCGACCTCTGGTACATGCTGTACCGCTTCCGCGACATCCCGACCCTCGAAGCCTGGGAGGACTCACCCCAGCGGTCGTGGTGGCTCGACTCCGGCCGTGCATTCGCCCGCGAGGTCAGGGTCGAGCGACGCACCGGCATCGAGGGCTGGTTCGACGCTCCCTTCGCCACTGACGTCGAGTCGCGGCATCCCGAGTTCTCGTCGTCACCCGCGACCGGCGCTGTTCAGCAGCCCGTCCCGCCCGCTCCTCCGCGGTGGAAGCAGGCCGTCACGATCTGGCTCGGCTTCTTCCCCACGAACCTCCTCGCGTCATGGCTCCTCGGGTTCGTCCCCGGCTTCATGGAGTGGCCGCTGATCGGGCGCGTCCTGCTCGCGACCCTGCTGCTGACGCCCGTCATGACCTATGCGGTGCTCCCGTGGGTCACACGGATGCTGCGCCCCTGGCTCCAGCGCGGAGCCTGACGCCGGCGAGCTAGCGGTTCCCTGCCGAGCACGTCGACTGATCGGCCGTCGACCCGCTCACGTTCTCGGGGAGCACGACCGGCTCCTCGGTCGGAGTCGGAGACGCCTCCGATCCCGGCGTGGGCGTCGCGGCGGGATCCACCGGCTCGGCCGGCGTGACCTCCGTCACACCGCCGTTCGACCCGGCCTCACCCGACAGCTGGAGCGGACGGTTGGCGGCCAGTGCATCCCAGATGGCCTGGGCAGACCGGTAGTCGGGAACCACCCGGTTCGAGTCGAACGGGTCGGCGAGCACCGGATACTGCACGAACACGATCTGGTCGAACGGAACGTCCTTCGCGGCGAGCGCGAGCTGCACGATCCGCAGCGGGTCAGCCAGCGACTCGGTGGGCGTGATGTTCTCGGCGGCAGCGGTGGCGAGCCGGAACAAGGTCACGGGGTTGCTGAGCACCTGCTCGCTCGCGAGCTTGCGCACGAGCCGCGACATGTACTGCTGCTGGTTGCCGATGCGGGCCAGGTCGCTGCCGTCGCCCACGCCGTGCCGCGTGCGGAGGAACTGCAGGGCCTCGATGCCGGAGATGGTCCGCGGGCCCGGCGGCCAGTCGATCCCGGTGTGAGGGTCGCGAATCCCGCGCCCGCCGATGCAGACCTCCACCCCGCCGATGGCCCCGGTGATGGCGACGACGTCGCCGAAGCTCACCGTCGCGGCATACGGGATGTTCTGCTGCGTCAGGTTCGAGACCGTCTGCGTCACGCAGGCGAGCCCGCCGGTCCGGTACACGGCGTTGACCTGGAGTTTGGAGATGCTGTCGGTCAGCGTGCCGTCCTCGCGCGTGCAGGCGGGGACCGGGACCATCAGGTCGCGAGGGAAGGAGATCACCGTCACCCGTCGCGGGGCGTCAGACACGTGGACCAGCATGTTGACGTCGTTCAGCTGGTTCACCGAATCGGGACCCGTGCAGCGCGCCCCGATCACCGCGATCATGTCGGTCGCGCACTCGTCGGTACCGACGACGAGCAGGTCGAACGCACCCTCGATCGGCCCCATCTGGGGCGGTGGCAACGGCGTCTGGTCGGGCAGCGGCACGGCGTCCTCGGCGAAGCTCGCGCTGAGGTCGTAGACGGAGTACCCGGCGACCGCACCGAGCGCGACCAGGAACGTCGCGGCAGTCACACCGGCGACGGTGAGGATCTGACCGATCGGAGACGGCGACGACAGCGTCGCATGACGCGCCACAGTGCGCCGCCTCGACACCCCCCAGTGCCGCAACGGGATCACCCCCTCCCCCGCGCCTTTGCGGTTCACATCCTCGCACCGTCGGCGGGCGGCGGCGAGACCCGTCACCGAATCTTGACCAGACGATCGACCCGGAGGCGCCGCCGCGGTCGTACTCTGACCTCGTGAGCACCGTGAACTCCTCGCCGCCGCGGGATGCCTCCGCCCCGACGCCCGGTCGGCGGGCCGAATCCGAAGCGATCTACGCCGCCTTCTCGGCGGGTGTCGTCGGGGCGATCTACGGCCTCGTGGTCGGGGTGTTCGCGCCCGATCTGCAACTCGCCGGCGAAGCCGACTCGTTCGCGGTGTGGGCCGCGTGCGGCGCGGCCGTGATCGCCGCCATCGCCTCGACGACCGAGTACTGGCGGGCACGCAACCGCCCGGGCCAGGAGTGGCGCCAGAGCCTGCCGTCGTGGAAGTACATCGTCAACACGATCTCGGTGGTGATCGTGCACACCGCCCTCGCCTTCGTCGCGGTGTACGCGCTGTACCGCGTGCTCGCGATGGGGTTCATCGGGCTGCCGATCGTGACGTTCTGGGCCGTCGTCCTGATGGCGGTGACGCTCGGCCTCACGGCGTGGTTCGTCTTCCTGTCGGTGTCGTCGATGACGACGCAGCGCATGTCGTCACTGCTCCTGGCGTTCATCGCGATCGGCACGCTCACCGCGATGGTCACGACGCCCGACCCGAAGTGGTGGACGATCCACTTCAGCCACCTCGGAACCTTCGAGGACGACCTGTCGAGCTGGGTCTTCAATGGCACGCTCATCGCGGCGGGCCTCCTCGTGACGACCTTCGCCGTCTACATCGCGAACGACATGCGCGCGCTCGCAGCGGAGGGCGTGCTCGAGAACCCGCGCGGGCCCCGCATCGTGCCGACGCTCTTCGTCGTGATGGGCATCATGCTGGCGTGCGTCGGCATCTTCCCGGTCGATGTGAACCTCGCGCTCCACAACCTGTCGGCGTCGGGCATGGCGGCGATGTTCCTCGTGCTGCTCATCGGCGGCCCGAACCTCCTCCGGGGCATGCCGCGCACCTACTTCGTGGCATCCTGGGCGTTCCTCGCCTCGATGGTCGTCTCGGTGATCCTGTTCATCCCGGCGATCGGGTTCTTCTCGCTCACGGCCTTCGAGATCATCGTGTTCGCGCTGATCTTCGGCTGGATCGCGGTGTTCATCCGCTTCCTGGGCGTCGCCGGCCGCCACGACTGAGCGGGGTCGCCCGTCGAGATCACGCGATCTCGCCGAGAGCACACGTTGTTCATGCGCGCACCGTGTGTTCTCGGCGAGAGAGTACGTTGTCGACGACGACGGACGGGCGGATGCCGCATCCTGCCCCTCACTGCAGGCAGAACTCGTTCCCCTCCGGGTCCTGCATCTGGTAGTACCGCTCGGGCCATGGGCCCCAGTCCTGCTCCACCAGCCGCACGACCGTCGCACCGAGCGCGACGAGCCGGTCCTTCTCCTCGTCCAGCGCGTCGCCGTCGGAGGGCGGGTCGTCCGGGCCGCGGGCGACGTTGATGTCGAGGTGGAGCCGGTTGCGTCCCTCCTTCGGCCCGTCGGCGTGGTGGAAGAAGAAGCGCGGGCCCACCCCTTCCGGGTCCTCCGCCACCGCCCGGTTGTCGAGGTCCTGCGGCGTGAGGCCGGAGTCGAGCAGCTCCTGCCGCAGCGGCTCGTCCCAGTCCGCCACCGGGTATCCGAACACCCTCGACCAGAAGGCCGCCAGTGCGCGGGGGTCGTCCGCGTAGAACGTGATGTTGCCGAGCGTCGTCATGATGGCCTTTCGTCCGGTGCCCGCCATGATTCCCGGACGGATGCTGCCCCCTCAACGGTCTTGCCTCCCAGGCCGTGAGCGCTTAGGGGCGCCGGGCCTCCGCCGGTGGCGCTGTTGCCACTGCCCACGGCAAGGCTTACTCAGCGACTCGGGGTGAGGCAGAGAGTGGATGCTGCGGCCTCCGCGGTGACCATGGTGCGGGCCGCCAGCTCGCCGTACTTGCGGCGGTATGCGGCGTCGACGGTGGCAGCATCCGTGTTCCCGTCCGCCACGACGCGCACGTCGACAGACTCGTCACCGACGCGGATGCGTGCCGTGCCTGACCTGACGGCGCCGCCGTACCAGCCGGTGTCGCGCCGGTGCCAGGTGCGGACGTAGACGTCCGCACCCGCGACGACGACCCAGATGGGTGTCCAGCCGCTGAAGCTGCCGTCGCGGCGTGGTGCCGAGACCTCGACCTCGATCGCGTCGGAAAGGGCCTGCAACTGCTCGGACGACCAGGAGGCAGAGCCGAACGCAGCCATATGCGTCTCTCCGCGGCGAATCAGTCGTTCGCCGGCGGTCGATAGAGATCCTGCACCGCGACGTCGATGTCTTCGCTGCCGCTGTCGACGGGTTCCACGTACAGCCGCATTCGCGCGATCAGTCCGTTGCGCGCCGACAGAATCACGACACCGCGCATTGCGAAGGCAGAGCCATCGATGTGGCTGCCTCGCCAGTCGAATTCACCCCATTCGGTGTCACCATCGACCGCGGCCGCTGTCAGTTCGGCGGCGAAGTCGGGGACGCCCCGGAACACCGCCGACCAATTGGACAGCACCTGATCCCGGCCACGGAACGCGCGACTGGGGTGGGCGGGCTGTGTGCTTTCATAATCGGGCGCGACGAGCGATGCGACGCCTTCCGCGTCATGGGCGTTCATCGCATCCCGCAAGCGTTCCAGCAGGGCGGCCATGGGACCGACCGTAGTACCGGCCCTCCCCGTACAGAAGGTCGGCCGTCGGCGCGGTGGGCGTTCGGTCGACCGCTGTTGCGGCATCCGATCGCTACGATCAGCGGGTGGGATTCGAAGGACTCGATCGCGACGCGCTCTCGTTCTACGCCGAGCTTCGCGCCGACAACACGAAGACGTGGTGGACCGCCAACAAGGCGCGCTACGACGCGGCCGTTCGCGCACCGTTCGAGGCGCTCGGTGCGGAACTCGAACCCGAGTTCGGTGCGGTGAAGATCTTCCGCCCCTACCGCGATGTGCGCTTCAGCGCCGACAAGACTCCCTACAAGCTACACATCGGCATGGTCTCGCAGGCGACCCCGGCGCATTACCTGCAGCTGAGCGACGAGGGTCTGATGGTGGGCGGCGGGATCTACGACGTGCCGTCGCCGGCCTTGGCCCGCTTCCGCGAGGTCGTGGACGATCCGCGCACCGCCGAGGACCTCGACGCATTGCTCGACGAACTGGGCAGCGCAGGCTTCGAGCTCCTCCGCGGCGACGCCCTCAAGACCGCACCCCGCGGCTACCGCGCCGACCACCCGCGCCTCGAGCTGCTGCAGCTCAAGCGACTCGCGGTCGGCAGGCATGAGCCCCCGGCCGACTGGATGTGGTCGCCCGACGCGTATGACGTCATCGCCGACGACTGGCGCACCGTGTCGACCTGGTGCGCCTGGCTCACCGAGACGCTCGGCGCCGAGCTGCTCGAGGCGGCGCAGTCGTCGAGGCGGGGCCAGAGGGACCGGATGTGACGGATGCTGCTCGCCGGCGCTCGTCCGGCGACACGGTATTGGTGCGCTGGCGGGTGCCGAGGCGGCGGGTCGGACCACCTCAGATATCGACGCCGTCGAATTCTCGCTGGAGGTACTTCGGCGCCTGCACCCGCCACGCCTCGGTGACGAGTTCGGCGAGGTGGTCCTGATCGATGCCAGCCATCCGGAAGGCGATCTTCGGCTCGCCCCACGGCGTCGTGGTGCGCAGGAAGACGTCCGGCTCCATCTCGACGAGAGCCAGCGCGTCGACTCGGTCGGCGACCTTCACACCGACGACCAATTCGGCGGCGCACAGCTCACGGATCTCTTCGGGCATGCTCGGCCAGGGGTGGCACTCCCAGGCGAAGAGCTTGTTTCGAACGAACCAGGCTGCGCCGCCCGTCGTCGCGCGCTCTTCACTGCCCGGCAGGTGGGTCGTGATGGAGCGGACGTCGTCGAGAGTCACCACCCCGCGATCGTACGCGGGGACGCCGACACGGGTTCGATCCAGAACGCTGGCAATTCCGGGGCGCTGGTCATCGAGGTCGTCACCACCGAGCACCGTCGGGACCACGTCTGGTGAGGTGCGATTCCGGATCATCGCGTTTTCCGCACCGGGGCGTTGGTGCACGCGCCTCGGAGCTCACCGGCCGCCCGGGAGCCCGTGCCGGGGGAACGTCAGGTCGACGTGGCGATCGAGTCGATGTACATCTGAAGCCGCTCCTGCTCCTCCGCAGAAAGCGCCTCGTCGGTGTACTGGATCACGATCCAGTTCGACCGGTAGGTGTCGTCGTGCGATTCGGCGTAGGCGGCCGCGTGATCTCGGGAGTCGAACTTGTAGTACTCGACGTGCTCGGAGTCGTAGGCCTGGACGCAACCAGGCACGCCCTCGCACAGCGTGTCAGTCGCCTCCGTGTAGCCCGCCATTGACGCACTCCCCGCGCCCGTCCTACCCAATTCGCCGAGGTCGATGTCTTGACGGGTATCACGGAATATCTGCGACGAGATCCAGATGACGCCGATGATCAACACAGCGGCCACCGCTGCGGCAACGACCCACACCCATATGCGCTTGCTCACGGCCAGTTGCATCGGTAGGTCCACGCCCCGCCGTCACTGAGCCAGTTGGGGCGGCTTGCCCGATATCCCTCGAGATCCCAGGTGGGCCCTCCGGTCCGCGGCGTATAGGCGCCGAGAACATGGCAATCGAACTGCTGGTGGTAGGTGGCCTTCGTGGTCGCCAGGTAGGAGCGAGCCGTAAGCTCCGCCCAACCCTGATTCCGCCAGATCGACTGACCGACGTACCATCCGTCGGTCGTGCCACCGTAGCCGGGTACGTAGCCCTGCTGGATCTGCGCCCCCCAGGATGAGATGGCGAGCGAGACCTTCGGGATACTCACGTACGTCGAGATCGATTGGATCAAATTCCTGCCCATGTAAGGGTCGGCCACGATCGGATAGGCATACACACCGGAGGTGTGGTCCACGACCTGCGTCAGGATGGATCCGTCGATCTCGTAGTGCGTCGGCACCGCGACCCCATTGGCGTCGAAAGCCCAGGCGGGCGCTACGCCGACGACCAGCGCGCCGTCCTCGTCAAGTGCCCACACCGTTCCGGTCCCGTCAATGCTGACCGACGTCCCCGCAGGGAGCGACAACGGATATCTGTACTCGACCGGCGCGTCGGCGGAATCAAGGACGCTCGTGAACTGCACGCTTCCATCGTCCTTGACGGCGACGACCGTTGTCGACGAAGGGGCGTCGAAGGATACGACCCCTTTATCCAGCACCTCAGCAGACGACGAATCAGCTGCCAGCGGAAGTGAGACCTCCGCGTCGCCGATCGTAACCGCATTGGTGGGATCGACCGGGACTGTGATTTCGAGTCCGTTCACCTGCGAGTCGATCGAGGCGGAGCCGACGGCATCCGTCGGCACATCGGCCAGGCTGTCTAGCACGTCGGATGCGCTGCCCGCGTCGGCGACGGACTCGAGTGCATCCAAGGCCGGGGATGAGTTCTCAGCAGGATCGGCGTGCGCCGGCATCGCACCGATGAGAAGGGTGAAACCTGCCACGGTCGACAGCAATGACCGGCGAGGGAATTTCAAGTGAGGTCCTTTCTCAGCGAATGTTCCGCCAACTTTTATAGGACCCAGGGACACGTCTGTCCTCAGTTCGGTGGATATATCACCCGGCCGCTCATCCTTCAGCGGACCGTCGGACGCCGACGCTTCATCGACCGTCGACCGCTTAATGCCGGAATCGACGCCCCGTGCGTCCGTCGCGTACCGCGACTTGGCGGGGTTTCGATACTCGAGAGTTCGAATCCGACTTGACGAGAGCGGTGGAGTCTGGGTGCTGCACAGGGCGATCGGACGCGCCTACAGTCGGATGAGCGCAGATGATCGGCGCCGATCAGCGGGAGAGCCACATGGGTGAGCAGGACAAGGCCAGCAGCGACGTCGGCTGGATCGGCATGCTCGTGTTCGCGGCGGGATTCGTCGGCCTGGGCATATGGGGCTGGGCCACTGGGCAGGTCGCGTGGGGAGTGGGCTCCGTGCTCTTCGGTCTGGCGTGGGGATTCGCTGCGCTGAGAGCGCGACGCAACACGAAGCCAGGAGATGACAGCCGAGCCCGTCGGTGAACTCAGTCGCCGATGAACCGTCGATCCGCAGCCGGACAGGGCGCGACAATCACCGGTCGCGGGCGCGCGCGCGACCGGGTTCGAGGGGTCATCGTGCTGGTCGAACCATTGCGGTGGCGTCCGGCGCCGTGAAGCCGAACTGGCGGTAGAGCCCGTGAGCGTCACCAGTGAAGAGCGTCCATCTGAAGTCACGGCCCGGCCCGTCTTCGATCATGAGCTTCAGGATGCGCTTGCCCAGGGCGTTACCTCGATGCGCGTCGATCACAAAGACGTCGGCCAGGTATGCGAAGGCGACGCCGTCGGATACCGCCCGAGCGAAGCCCACCTGCTCGCCCGTGTCGGGTCGGTAGGCGCCGACGACCCGCCACGCGCCGGCAATCTGCGCGTCCACGTCAGCGCGAGTACGCTGCCGGCCCCAGTACGCCTCAGTCGACAGCCATTGCCAGACAACGTCAGGCTGGATGCGGGCGGGGTCGTCATCGAGCTCGTACTCCATTCACTCATTGTCATCGGTGGGCGGTCAGCCGTGCCTGAGCCAGTTCCGATCACGACGGCGTCCGTGTGCTCTACCCTGGCCCGATGCGAATGCTCCTCACATCGAACGGCATCGCGAACAACGCCATCCGCGATGCACTGATCGATCTGCTCGGCAAACCCCTCGCCGATTCGCGGGTCGTGGTGGTGATCGACGCGATCCTCGGCTTTCCAGGCGACAGCTCCAAGCTCGTCGAGCATCTCGAAGGCCTGCGCTCCCTGGGGTGGGCGGACATCGACGTCGCCTCGCTCTTCGCCGGCCCGGCGACTCTCGTGGAGTCGCGCCTGCGCTCAGCCGACGTGATCCTCGGGTACGGCGGGAGCAACCTGTGGGCGGCACACGCCTGGCGGGCGACCGGCCTGGCGCCCGCGCTCGCGGAGCTGCTCGACCAGAAGGTGTACGTCGGGTGGAGCGCGGGCTCGATGATCTTCGCCCGCAGGCTGGACCGCTGGCCCACGGACTTCGACGATCAAGACGAGCTCGACCTGTTCGGGCTCGAGGCTGCCGAACCCGCCGTCCCCCTTTTCGACTGGTTCTTCGCGGGCCATCTGCACGCGGACTGGATGCCTCCCGACGCGGAGGAACGGTTCGCGCGCGGCGCGGAACGCTCCGGTCAGGAGGTGTGGTTCGTCGACGACGATTCCGCGCTTCTCGTCCGCGATCCCGCGGCCGAGCCGATCGTCATCTCCACCGGCCACTGGCGACGGTTCGGCGCCAACGGCTCGCTGATCGCGTCGCACTGACGCCGCCACGCCGAGCGTCCCTCAGCGCGCAGCTGATTTGAGCTCCTATCGCGTCGTTCAGGGCGGGCTATCCGAGTGCGGCGGTGATGGCCTCGCACAACGCGTCCTGATCGCCCGAGAACTCATGCGGCCCGTGTTCGACAACGTAGGCGTCCACGAGGTTCCCGTCGGAGTCGACGGTCTCGACGATCGCCGTGTACCCGTGGTCTTTCAGCAGGACATTGCTGTGGGAGGTGTAGACCCGCATGTCAGTTCCCGTGAGGGTGTCGGTGAAAGTGGTGGTGCCGTCCGGGTTGAGCACTCCGCCGTCGCTCCAGGCATCCCGGCCCGAATTGTCCAGGTGCACCACCTTGCCGTTCACCGGGTTCGTCATGGTCTGCAGGACGTGGGCTTCGCTCTGGAAGGATGCGGTGCCATTCGCGTCGACGGTCGTCTTGAAGATCAGGGTCCCCTTGAGCACGTTGTTCACCATGAATCCGCAGACCTCGGTGGTGAACGAGTCACTCAGCCTCTGGTGAAACACCTCTGGCGGTGTTCCGGCTGCCGCGGGCGCCGCGGCGAGCACGCCAGCCCCCAGCGTCATCAATCCGGTCAGCGCGATCGCGTGCACGACTCGTTTCATGGTTCGTTCCCCCCAGCCTCCACCGGAGCGCAGTCAGGCAAGAACTATGGAACCGTGCATCGTGGACTTTGCCTGTGAGTCGAGGCGGTGCCACGGCCAGTGTGGCACCGGACGGCCCCAACTTCCAGGGCGCGGCGAGACTCACCTGACGATCCCGCGTGGCGGGGTGCGGCCCTCATTCCGGATCGGTATCCACCTGCGAGGTTGAGGAGAGATCGTGCAGCCCCCAGCACCAAACATGCGCGGTGGGAGAATGGCGAGGTGGATGCTAGCGCTTTGATTGCGGTTGCCGTCATCCTGGCGGCAACAGCGACCGTGCTCGCGCTCACACCGCTCATTCATCGCGATACGCGTAGACGATGGGAAAAGGGCATCGGCGGCGGGCTCGGTTCCGCGCTGGATGCCGTGTGGCGACCGTCAGCGGAAGACGCGCACGCGCAGTGGGAGGCTCAGGTCGAGGTGCCGGCCCCCGCGCCGAGCCCCGGCGACAAAGGGCTCGACGAGGGACGCATCGTCATCGATCTGCACTGAGCAGCCGCGATCCCTACCCGTGCGGCGCACGTTGGAGGGACGGTGGCGTTCGCGTTGCACCGGCGCGACGTGCGATGGGCGAGAGATCAGGGGGGTTCGGCATCATGCCTGAGGTCGTTGTCGACGGGCTGCGCATAGCGTACCGGCGGGGCGGGAGCGGACCTCCGCTCGTCCTCTTTCACGGTGGCTTCGAGGACTCTCGTATCTGGGCCGACGAGCTGCGAACCTTGAGCCCGCACCTCGACGTCATTGCCTGGGACGCACCCGGGTGCGGTGCCTCTGGCGACGTGCCCCGCGGGTGGAGCGACGCGGACTGGGCGAAGATCGCCTCCGGATTCGTCGCCGCGTTGGGGCTGACAACGCCCGCCGTCGCAGGGCTCTCTTTCGGGTCGGTGATTGCGCTGCTGCTCGCCCGCCACCACCCGTCCCGTGTCGGCCGCCTCGTCCTGATCGGTGGGTACGCCGGTTGGGGTGGATCTCTGGACGCGGATACGCTGGCACAGCGCATCGCCGCGGTGCGCTTCACAACGATGCACCGGGTCGAGGACTGGGCGGAGGACTTCCTTGATTCCGTGTACCCGCCAGGTGCGACGCCCGAGCGTCGAGCACGCGCCCGCACCCTCATCGATGACTGGCGATCCGCCACCACCGAGGCGCTCATTGACGTCATGATGAAGGATCTGGGGCCAGACCTACCCGAGATACGCACGCCGACCGTCGTCGTGCGTGGTGCGGCCGATTCACGTAGCCCCCGAGCCGCCTCGCTCGACCTGTGCGCGAAGCTGCCACGTGCCCACCTCCTGGAGATCGCCGGCGCGGGCCACGATTGCAGCGGGCCGGAACTCGATGCTGTGCTCCTGCGCGCAGCGCGTGAGGCGCAAGCTACTGCGGCCACGCCACCTGAATGACGTCGCGCGCGCGCCGCCCCATGCGCTGGGCGAACATCACCATCGGTCGACTGGGGAGCGCTCGAGCCACCGCAACGCGGCGGCGCCCGCAAGAGGATCCCCTATCGGTCTCGGCAGTCCTGATCTCGAACCGCATGGCGTCCGCCCGATAGACCCGACTGACTGGGTGGTCGACCGAGCGCCCTTCAGCGCACTTACGAGGGGAGAAGGGTGATGCGTGCGGCGGTGACGGTGTTGTTGCCGAGGATGTTGAGCCTCTCGTCGCCGTTGAGGATGCGTCCGTCGGTCCAGGAGTGATCCGTGAGCCGGAGTTCTCGGACGCTGTCGATCTCGAGTCCGGTTCCTTCGCGGGAGAAGTCGATCATCGCGTTCTGGCCGATCGCGATGAACTCGAGCGGTCCGAGGGCGATGAGGATGCCGAATGGGCGTGAGTCGCCAGGCTGCTCGCCGTGGCTGTTCGATCTGGTTTCGTTGGGCAATGGAGGCGGTGCGGGCAGCTGAACGCCGACGTCGAGGAGCATGCGAGCAAAGAGTTTTGGGGCGTTTCGGATGACGACTGTGAGGTGCTGCAGGGTCGCCGTGACGGCGTCGACGTCGTCTTCGAGGGCGAAACCAATGATTCTTCCCTCGCGCTGCGCGGCGACGATCTGAGGCGTCAAGGCCAGAAGTTGCTTCATCGCCCCGCACAATTGGCTGTCGTCCCGAACGTCGTCGATGCCGAACGCGTGGTAGCCGATCGCGTTGAATGCGCCCACCGCGAGGAAGGCGTCACCGGTTCGGAGGCGCGCTTCGGGAACGAACAGCGGGTTGCGTGGGGAGGCGTACTCGGCCATGACCGTGGCGCTGTCGGAGACGTAGATGTCGGGGGCGATGAAGTCGAGGGCCGGTGAAGCAGTTCGCCAGACGCCGCCCATCCGTGCGGTCGGTCCGCCGCTGGGGTACTGACCCGGAAGGTCCTGCCCGGGTTGCGGGCCGAGCCACGCGTTCGCGTACGCAGGGAGAGGTTTGATCTTCTTGCCCGCGTCGGCGAGAGCACCCAGGTAGCGGGCGAAGCCCCACGCCATGAACACCTCATCGGCGACAGGATTTCCGGCCCCGAACCGCTGCTCCCACGACATCGACCCCTCGGACGCGCCGGCGAACAGTTCCAGGATGTCGTCGTGAAAGCCGGAGGCGTCGTCGCGGATGGCTTCGACCAGCTCGACCGGAATCGGAGAATTCCACGCATCGACTGCGGGTGGCGAGTAGTCCCGTCCCGCGCCGAGCAGACCGACTTCGTTCTCAACTTGCATCATCACGACCGTGTGCTGTGCGTCCACCTCGAGGAGATACGCCATCAGCGCGCTGTAGGCGCGCAGATCCGCCTCGCGAAGCTCTGGTGCGAAGACGGACAGCGCGGGTCGCGGCATCGACCCCTCGTAGGTGAAGGGCGCCGTGTACGGCGCAGCACCGCGATCCGCGCGGGGGAATCTGACACGGTCCGCACGAACCCACGTCGGCGCGTAGGTCGACAACGCGTTCTTGAAGGCTCCGAACCAGATCAGCACAAGTCGCACCTCCGCCGATCGCGCGCCCTGCAACAGGCCGTCGACGACGGTGAAGTCGAAACGTCCCTCTTCGGGTTCGACCTGATCCCAACCGACCGATGCCACCACGGAGCTGAACCCGGATCGTCCCAGACTGTCCCAGATCGGAGCCATGTACGCCGCATCAGACGAGCTGGAATTGTGCAACTCGCCACCCAGACACAGGAAAGGCTCGTCGTCCACAATCAGCCGCACGTGATCGCCGAACCGCTCCAACATGGGGACATTCTTCATCGAAGGCTCCAGACTCCTAGGTCGGCAGTCCTGCCCGCTCGGCAGGCAAGACCCTCGATACTTTAGTCTGATTTCGACAGTAGTTGCGGTGAACGCTGCAATATTGATTCCGTCAACCGGAATCGCTCGTTCCCGACGGTCGTCGCACTGCGCAGTCGCCGGCATGGACCCCGGGGATCGACGATGGATGCCGTTCGACAGAGGCAGCGGCCGACCCAGGGTCGTAGCATCCGTCCGCACCGCTGGCAACCCCACCTCGATTTCATGCTCGGTCACAGGTGGCGCGCATACGATTGCGCGACCGCACGACGAAGGAGACGAGAATGACCGACACCCAGGGAAACTCCGAAGCCACACGGGCGGCACGAGACGCCGCCGAGCGAGTGCGCATGTCGGCCGCCGACGGTGCAGAGTCGTTCGGCGCCACGGCGGAGCACATCGCTGACGAGGTCTCGACTGGCGCGCAAACCACGAAGAGCGATGTCGCGGGAACCGTGAGCGACCTCGCAGACACGGTGAGCGAGAAGGTCGGGGACGTCGTCGATGGAGCCAAGAGCGCTGCGACCGAGGCGAGGGCCGCGGCCGGAAAAGCCGCCGATGCCGCCGTCGATGCCGCGAAGGCCGCAACCGCGAGTATCAAGGATGTGGCCGACAACGTCGACTTCGACAGCCTTGTCGCCCAGACCAAGACGGTCGCGGGAGAGTGGACGGACAAGCTGAAGCAGATCTATCGCGAGCGCCCCGGCGTGGTGATCGCCGCAGCCGCGGGCGCTGTGGTGGTGCTGGGCGCGATCGTGCGTTCGATCGGTCGTCGCTGACACCCACTGTCGATGCTCAAGACCCGTCCGTAGGCGTGCAGTGGACGAAAGCCACCCCGTCGGCGCGCAACGAGCAGATCGAGAGCGTGGAGCGGCTCGGCGAAGGCCGCCCGTCATCTCGCCGGCGCGCGGCGATGCGGTTGGGATAATCGCGCCATGTATGGGGAACGCATAGCCAAATGGGAGAAGGCGGTTGAATGGCCGCTCACCCTCGCCGCCGTCCTTTTCCTTGCCGCCTACGCCATACAGATCATCGCCCGACCGGACGGGCTCTTGAACCTCTGGTGCGAGATCGTCTTGGTCGCAACGTGGGCCGTATTCGTTGTGGACTATGTTGTTCGGCTGGCGATCACCCAGCACCGGTGGCGGTGGTTCTACCGGCACCTGCTCGACCTCGCGATTGTCGTGCTGCCGATGCTGCGTCCGCTGCGGCTGATGCGGTTCCTCACCGTCCTCGCTCTGCTCGGGCGCGGCACCGGCAACATGCTCCGCGGCCGCGTTGTCCTGTACACGGTCGGTGCCACCGTCCTCGTCGTGTTCATTGCGGCGCTATCGGTGTTCGACGCGGAGCGCGGCGTGGGTGACATCGACACTTTTCCGGATGCGGTGTGGTGGGCGTTCGTAACCATCACCACCGTGGGATACGGCGACTACTATCCGGTGACAGCTGCCGGACGGATCGTCGCGGTCGGGCTGATGATCGGCGGCATCGCGCTCATCGGTGTGGTCACCGCCACGCTCGCGTCCTGGATCGTGGAGCGGGTTTCGGACCAGACGAATAAGGCGGTGTCCGCGACCGAGGCGCAAGTCGAAGAACTGCGCAGCGAGATCGTCGAGCTCAAAGAGATGATCCGGGAGTTGCGCCCTACCGCCTGAGCGGTCGCGCAGATCTACGGCGCAGAAGCTGGTACGGGCGCTACTGTGTGGCCCATGGATGCGTCTGTGGGGATGACGTTCTGGGCTGGGGTTGTCGTCGGGGTGCTGTGGGGGATGCTGCTGATGATCGTCGGCCGCTGGGCGATCAGCGCGTCGAAGCGCGCGAGCCGGCGGCGTCGGCAACGGCGTTACCTCAAGTCGTCCAGACGCGACCCGCTGCCACAGCTATGGGCGACCGGAGCCGGATACCCTGACGCCGGCGCAAAGGGAACCGCACGGCGGGCACCCGGCGGGCTCGACGATTATCGCGAGGGACGCCGGAAACGCCCGGACTTCAACCCAAGCCCCGGTCCCCGAGACTGGTAGAGCGTTCGAGGCGCCCCCGGGCTATGCAGGCGGATGCTCCGGGGCGCGCAGCCGTGGTGGGGCCGAATCGGGCTGGGCTCTACGCGGCGGCTCTTTCGTGCAGAGGTCGGCGCCGCAGTGATGCGGAGACGATTGCAGGGGTGTTGTACTCCTGGTCCATCCGGCCGACGCCTGTGCCGGGCGGGACGATGGCGTCGATCCGGTCCATCAGGTCGTCGGACAGGGACATATCGGCTGCGGCGAGTAGGTCATCGAGTTGCTCCATCGTGCGTGGGCCGATCAGCGCCGCGGTCACGCCGGGGTGGGCGATGACGAACGCGAGCGCCATATGGGTCAGCGACATGCCTGCCTCCTGGGCCAGGGGGATGAACTCCTCGACCGCGTCGATGCGGCGTTCGTCTCGCAGGGCGGCGAACAGGCGGGTGCGGCGCAGGTCGGTCTCCTGACCGCGGCGGACTCGTCCGGTGAGCATTCCGCTGGCGAGCGGGCTCCAGATGACCGTGCCCATGCCGTATCGCTGGGCGACCGGCAGTACCTCGCGCTCAATGGTGCGGTCGAGCAGGGAGTAGTGCGGCTGCTCTGTGCGGAATCGCTCGAGCCCGCGCCGTTCGGCGACCCACTGCGCCTCGACGATCTCCGATGCCGGCATATCGGACGATCCGATCGCGCGCACCTTTCCGCTGCCCACGAGATCGCTCAACGCCGAGAGGGTCTCCTCGATGTCGGTTTCAGGGTCGGGCCGGTGCATCTGGTAGAGATCGAGGTGGTCGGTCTGCAGCCGTCGCAATGAGTTCTCGACCGCGGTCATGATCCAGCGACGCGAGCCGCCTTGATGATTCACGTCGTCGCCGATCGGGCGGGCGAACTTCGAGGCGAGGACGACCTCGTCGCGTCGTCCCTTCAACGCACGGCCGAGCATCTCCTCGGAGTCGCCGTACGCGTCGGCCGTATCCACGAAATTGATGCCGGCGTCCAGAGCGCGTGCGACCATCCGGTTCACCTCGTCTTGATCGCTGTTGCCAAACGAGCTGAACATCATCGCGCCCAGCGCGAAGGGCGAGACGTGGATGCCGGTGCGGCCGAGCGGTCGGTACTTCATTGCTTCCTCCATAACACGAGATCCGTAAGAGCCGATATGCTCCTGTAAGCGGAACGGTCGTCCGCAACTATACGGAACGTTGTTCCGTTTGTCACGTCTGAGGGTCCGAATGAGTGCGCATGACACGCCCACTGGTGCAGTCCGACGCAAGCGAGCGGATGCGGTGCGCAACACCGAGACAGTGCTCGAGGCCGCCAAAGCGGTCTTCGCGGAATCGGGTGTCGATGCCCCGATGCGCGAAATCGCCGCCCGGGCGGGAGTCGGCGTCGGCACGATCTACCGCAACTATCCGCAGCGCTCGGACCTGATCGTCGCCGTCTTCCGTCGCGAACTCGATGCCACCGCCGCTGAGGCGGATCGCCTGCTGTCCGAGTACCCGCCCGCACAAGCGCTGCGGTCGTGGGCTCAGAGTCTCGCTCGGTTCGTCGCGACCAAGCGCGGCTTCGCAAGCGCGCTCCACTCCGGCGACCCCGCCTACCAGCCGTTGCCGGCGCAGTTCCTCGGGGTCCTCGCGCCCAAGGTCCAGGCCATTTTGGATGCAGGGGCCGCGGATGGAACCATCCGCAGCGACATCCGGGCCGACGACCTCATCCGGGCTCTCAGCCGTCTCGCCGACGATCCCGCCGATCCGGATGACCGCGCCACAGGAATGACCGACGTCTTGCTCGATGGATTGATCGTGGTGGCGCCGCTAGAAGGCTAGCTGGCCTGAGCGGCGGCCCGCGTTGCGGCATACGCGGTCGCGAACGGCTCTGTCATCCTGAACTCCGACTTGGACTTCGGGCTCATCGGGCTCGCCACGCGGGGTGCGGTCCGCTAGGAGTACGTGGCGGCCGGGGACTTCTGTAGACGGTGGCGGGGGACACATTGAACAGCTCGGCGATCTCAGTCTGGGTGTACTCACCTCGGTCCTGGACGTCGAACAGGAGCTTTCGCTGCGTCATCGACAGCGTCGGTTGCTTGCCCTTCAGGTGACCCTTCGCACGCGCCACCGCCATCCCTTCTTCGTTGTCAGTTCGTCGGCGATCTCGCGTGCGTCCTTCACCGATCGCGCGAGCCGGTCGAGTTTGGTGACTACGAGCGTGTCACCTTCCCGGACGGCTGCGAGTGCTTCGCGCAGTCCGGGCTTGGCCCGGTTGGTGCCGGTCAGCCCGTGATCGATGTAGATGTTCGAATCGAGGACTCCCAGTCGCAGTAGTGCCGCTCGCTGCGAGGTGAGGTCTTGATCCGCCGTGGAGACCCTGGTGTCGCCAATCAGTATTCCGTTCATGCCGCCGACGGTGCCACCGCCACAGCAGAGTCGCACCCGGGTTGGATGGTCTTGCGAGCGAGGAGTTTCCGCCTGCGCAAGAGGGACGCCCGAGCGCGCGCGAGCAATACTTCGGTTGCCCGCTGCCACGTTCGGGCCTCGACGGTCGAGCATGATCATGCGCGGCACGGCCGGCCTTCAAGAACTGGATGTCGGAACGTCGTGGTCTACTGTGAGACCACGACAGCAGGAGGTCTCCATGGCACCCGTGATCGATGTCTCACGCGACGAGCTCATCGCCCGCCGCACCGAGGTTCTGCGTCGCATCGAGCTGAGCGAGAGCGAGTTCGAGCACGCAAGAGAAACCCGCAGTCTGTCTAGCGATGAGTGGGAAGCCAAGGAGGAACTCGAGGAAATCGCGTTCCTCCTCGGTGACGAGGGCTAACCTCCGTTCGTGGACCTCAATGCCAGCGCAGGGAACTTTGCTGAAGAGGTTCAAGACACGCTCGAAGGCGTCCTGCCCGGGCCGTTCCAGATCGTGTCGATCTCTCATGCCGGTCGCTATGTCGTGCGCCCAGCCGGTAAGGAGCCGTCAAAGCAGCACATTCCGCTGAGTATCGATGGAGCCGTCCTGGCGACACTGGGGGTCCAGATTTACCTCGGGCTGGACAGTTCCGGCAAGTACCCAAAGGCGTGGAAGTCGAAAATTGCCGTCCACTCCACCCTCGATCGCACGCCGCTCGTCCGCCAGGAGTTTGACGCGGGGATGACGACCGCTGTTCCCATGGCGCACTGGCACGTGCACGCCGACCGAGGATCACTCCCGCACCTTCTCGGTCGGGCCCACGCCGTCCTCCCCGACATCGTCACCAAGCCCCACGACATGTCGTCACTCCACTTCCCCGTCGGCGGAGAGAGGTTCCGCCCTTGTCTCGAGGACGTACTCGAGTTCCTCGCGCGAGAGTTCGGGATTGACCGTCAACCTCGATGGGAGACGGCAATTCGCGACGGGCGCGAGAAGTGGCGCAGGATGCAGGTTCGCGCCACTGTCCGCGACCTTCAGGACGAAGCCGCGGATGTATTGGTGAAGCACGGGTGGACAGTGGCTGCGCCGGCCGAGCCACGCTCGCAAGGGGCCGGAGTTCTGTTCCGCTGGTGATCCTCAAGCGGGCACCCGCACGGTGAAGAGCGCTGGCCGCGCATGTGATCGCCTCACGTGGTTCGCTGAGCAGGATCGTTCGCTGTTGCTCAGCCGCACCCACTTCGGGTCGAGCACGGGGAGGGACCCTTCCGTGTCGCGCTGGGAGACGCCGAGCACGAACGCCTCATCAGTGCCGTCACTCTGCGGACGATTGCCATCCGCACCTGGATCTCGTCCGAGCCGGATGATCTGACGAATCAATCTGACCGTCACTCGAGATCTCACTTGACTGCTGCGCTGGTGACAGCGGGTCGAGTTCGCCGTATTCTGGCGCGAAGTCTCGCATTCTGGGGGGTGCGAAATGGCGAACACGCTCGAGATTGCACCGCAGCGCGTTGCGTCCGGCGAAAGATCTGCACGGCTGAGGACGTCATGGCTGATCGTCCCCGCGCTGGTCCTCGGCTGGGCTTCGTTCGTCGCCGTTGGACAGGTCGATCGTCTTCTCGGAGATGTGGTCGGCGCGAACCGGGCTGTCTACAGCCTGAGCGAAGTCATCGGGTTCACGCCCTGGGTTGCGAGCTCGGCATGGGAAACTTGGAGTTCCGCGGGAGCGGAGGATGCGCGGGCCTTCGCTGCAATGCACAGCGGCTGGGATCTTGTCTTCATCATTTGCTACGTCTTCCTCCTCCAGCGGTTGATCACTCGGTGCGCCGGGGGTGCCACGAAGAATGTTCGCCACGTGTACCGGGGACTCGTCTGGGCCATCGCGGGCTTTGATGTTCTTGAGAACGTAGCGATCTTCTACATCGCCGCCGAAATGGCTCCCGACGTTCCGGGTGACCTCGGTTGGGCAGTGATAGCTCAGGCGATGTTCACGGGATTGAAGTGGGCCGCGACGATCACATTCGCGGCCTTCGTTCTCTTCGGCGACGCGTTGGGGGTGACTGTTCGAGCGTTCGTTAAGCGTCTTGTCGCGGGACTGTACGCGCAACGACTGGGTCTGATCCTGGTCGTCGGGTTCGCCTACCTGGCGCTGTCAGGGAACGGTGACCTCGCCGAACAGATCCCCGATGTGTATCGCGGTTGGTTTGATGCCATCGGTACGACGAACCCGCTGGACAATGGACTGGGTCACGCGATCTGGGCGGCTATCGCTGGAACTGTTGTTCTGGGAGGTCTCGTCTACTTCGGTCGACAACGGGGGCGACGGTACGTGCTGGGCGAACCGCCCGTAAAGCCTCCCGCTCTCCTGAGGGCATGGTGGATCGCAGCGAGCGTACTCTTTATCCTCGGGCTTACTGCTCTGATATGGGCGGGTGTGGTCGCACTGCCGGCGATCGTAGGGCTGCTAGCGGTCCTCGTAACCGTCCCGTTCCTATCCCGTCTGATTCGCCGACGGTTCAAGAGGATCACCACCCTCGAGCCAATACTCCGTCGGGACGTCCGAGCCCTCGCGCCAGCAGCCTTCTGGGCGGGCGATGCGATCGCGGTCACTTGGATAGCTGCCGGGCTTCTGGGCCCCTTCGCCGCGATGGTGCCGGTGATTTCCCTGACACCGCTCGGGCAATTCGAGGGCACCCGCCTCGAGGACCATATGGGTTCGGTCACGTTCTTCACCTTTGCAGCTCTCATCATCGCGATGGGCGCAGCAACGCTCGCCTGGTGGGCGCTCCAACGGCGCTTTGCCGTTTGTGCGAAGCCGATCGCGGCAGACGCGGCATCGCCCCCCGAGCAGATTCCGGCAGGCGCATCGAGCGCCGGCGATCGAACCGTTGACGTGCCGACGCCGCGCCATCGGCGGCGGCGGACTGCGGACGCCGCGCGGAGCGCCCCGCCAGCTGCCACGTTCTTCGATGAAGCGCTGAGCCGGACTCGACCGGAAACGGCCAAGCCTCGGAGTCTTCAGCTGCTTGAGATTGGCAGTCTGCTCGCTTGCCTTGCCACGGTTGTGACGTTTGCATTGCTACCGGCTCAAGCGGGACCCATAGCCGGCCCCCTCGCAGTCGTCGTACTGCTCATCGGTGCGTGGACGGGCATCGCGGGCGGTGTTGTGCTGTTGCTAGGCGAGCGTCGACCCCCGGAGTTGTTTACGGTCCTCAGGCTCCGCTCGACACCGGTGGTGGCCATAGGAATCGCCCTCCCGATCGTCGTCGGGTCCATGTTCCCCACCGCCGACCCCCACGCTATTCGTCTGCAGGAGAACCTGGAGCTGCCTCACGATCGCCCGACCATCCGAAAGGCGCTCGGGGAGTGGAGCAAGACCGCTTGTGCACTCGACGGGCCAGGGAACGTCCACGTCCAGCCACTGATCGTCATTGCTGCTGAGGGCGGCGGGATACGGGCCGCGACATGGACAGTGGACATCCTCCGTGAGCTGTTTGAACCAGATTCAGACTGCGCGGCGAATGCAGTCTTTGCCTCTGCCGGTGCCAGCGGGGGAAGCGTCGGTCTGGCCATGTTCGCAACCTCCACCACGACAGATAAGCACAAGGTGACCGTAGCCGAGGCGTCCCGCCCGGACGCTCTCGGCACAGACATGGCCGCGATGCTTTCGGGTGAGGCGATAACGGCGGTGACGGGCATCCGCTTGCCTATCCTCGGCGCCGCAGCCGACAGGACAGATCGGGCCGCGCTACAGGAGCTTGAGTGGGAGCAAGACGGCGCCCACCAGCTTGAGCAGCCGTTCGCCTCAGGGTGGAACCCCGGAACCGGATTCGTCGTATTCAACTCGACCGATTCAGTCTCGAACTGCAAGGTGGTCATTAGCCAACTAAAACTTTCGTCGTACACGACTGGGTCTTCACAGTGCGCCGGACCGGACGCAGCCCTCACGCATTCAGTCGACCTGATCAGCCACCGCGGAACCGACTGCCGCGCCGGGATGTCGTGGGCGACGGCATCATTCCTTTCCGCTCGATTCCCCTTCGTGAGCCCTTCAGGGCGACTCACAGGAGGGAAGATCCCAGCTGGGTGCGCCGCTTCGTGGGACATGCAACTGCTTGACGGAGGACTGCTCGACAACAGCGCCCTCGGAACTGTGTCAGACATGATGCCGGAACTCCTCGGCTCCGTTCGCGACAGGAACAGTGCAGCGGCGTCAGGTACTCCAAACCACCCGCTCATCGTGCCGTTGGTGCTTTTCGTATCCAACGGCCCGGGCTCCGACGTCCTTGGCGCTAGCGGACGTGCACGCCCCGAGTGGGTTGCACCGATTGCAACGCTCATATCGGCGAAGGGAGCCCAGCTTGAGCCGGCAGCGTGGCTCAGCCGGCTTTCCGACCAGCTTCAAGGGCGCGCCGTTTGTGAAAGATCAGACTGGAAGTGCTGGGTCGCGCTGAACGCAGTGCACCGCCAGGTAGCGCACGGCGTAGCGGTGGCGTCGCAGGCCACCGAGCCATCCACATCCGTCCCTTTGGGCTGGACTCTTTCCTGGTTCTCCCGCAGCAGACTGGGTGACGCTGCGGAAGAACAGGGCGACTGCATAGACCCATCCCCCGACGAATCCGTGCCCTGCCGCGCGAGCGGGGACTACTCAACCCTGGGCGCCTTGATAAACCTCTTCACCGAGATGCCACGGGTGGAACGTGGAAACAAGCAGTAGTTGTCGGCTTCCGTCGACGACTGAGCGATTGCAGCGACATGCCACATCCCCGTGCGAAATATCGGATCCTGTTCTCTCCGATCCGCTTGCGGGCATCGCCCGTTTACGGGCATCGTGCGCATGAGGTTGGTCCCGGGCGGGGCTGAGCGCGTGCGGTAGGCATCCGCTTTCGAACACTGCCCGATCGGGGGACGGCCGAGTGCAACGTCACGATCGTCGGGATCCACCCGAGTGCGGGAATCCTCGTTAGGCCGACTCGTCACGGGCTGGCGGCCGGATCATCAGCACACTCGAGACACCGCCCTGATTCACGCAGTCCTGAGCGAAGTCGTGAACGTGCCAGCAGTAGTCCAGCGCCGGCTCCACGGCACTCACGGTGGTCTCGACCGGCGTGTAGCGATGCAACGGTACCGAAACACCGTCGTAAGTGAAGCCCATGTTGTCCTTGGTCAGGATCGTTAATGACTGCTCGCCGGTCCATTCGACCCCAAGGCGCACGTCGTACTCGTCGTTGCCCGTGGCCTCCGCGGCCGTCCTCGCTAGTGCCAGTAGATCCGCAATGGCGCACTCAATCGCGACAGACTCCACCTGCCAGCCATCGAAATACCCATCGCTGCTCATCCGATGACCGCCGACAGCGGCAGCGACAGTCACGGAGCCGTCATGGTGGACACTAATCCACGCTTCCCTCCAGACCGAGCGATCGCCGGTAGCGGTGTTCACTGCAACCCAGCGCCGCAACCCCGGACGCGGATTGTCACGGTCGACGTTCTCGAGCGGGTGGACGCCCCGCGACCGGCGTACGTCAGGGCCAGCCCGACGGTCTTCGTCAAGACCCCCCGCGCTTCGTCGCGGGTCAGCCGGTCGCGACGGCGAGAGATGCGAGGGTGAGCTACGGCGATCAGCCACGCGCGCTTGTCCGTGTCCCTGCCCGCCGCGGCCTCGTCGTACAGTGCGTCCAATGCCTCGGTCGCGTGCCGGCGTTCCTCGAAGCGAGCGCGGTACATCGCCTCGATCTGCCGTTCCTTCATCCACACGGTGTCCGAGTCGTTTCGCACCGGGGCGGCGAAGTAGTCGTTCTTGTAGATCAGGTGCGGCCCGTCGACGCTCGGCGGCACCTCTACGACGACGGCTCGGCGCCCTGTGGTGCCGAGCCGATGCACGTTGAGCCCGAAGACGGGCGGAGAGATAGCAGTGATCGCCGCGCTCCGCAGGGACCGCTCGTAGGCCTCATCGAGTTCACCCACGTCGACTCGTTTGGTCGCCGCCTTCTGCGATTCCCGCACACCGAAGACAATGATGCCGCCTCCGCTGTTCGCCATCGCGGCAACGTCCTTCGGGAAATCTGTTTGGGGTAGGCCTTTCGTCGGCGGCAGTTCGGACTTCCAATCCAGATCGCTGGCTTCCGTGACGCCCGCGGCCACTGCGTCGTCGAGCAAGTCGTCAGTCAGTGGTCCCGGGGCGATTCCCAGCACGCGATGCAGCGCAGTGAACGTCATGACCCCAGCGTAGGGAGAACGCTCAGACAAGAGGCGCTGCCGACGATTGCGCCCGGGAGTCACCGTCAGCTTCCAGCGATCGGCATTCCCATTCGTGCGGTGAGCTCTGAGGGACGCTATCGTGCGTTGCTCCTTGCGCGGGCTCAAGCAGAGCCGCCTCTGCGGAGTCGGAGCGGCGCCGCGGGGTTCCGGCACGGGTTATGAGTACTATCTCCGCATGGGGAAGCGCTCGGGCAACGACTCGCGCTGCTGCGTCCCGGCGAACCCCCCTCACCAATGGGTGGATTTTCAAGACGAATCTCGACCAGCCGTACTCGACTACGAGGCTTGGTTTGCTTCGCTTGCGCCTTTCGCGCGACACCACGAGCTCGGCGAGGTCGACGATCTCTTGGACGCCGCAGCCAACGGAAAGCTCTGGGACTCAGGGGATGCCACGACTCCAATCAAGCCCATCCGCGAGAATCCCGAGATCTATGAACTGCGTCGCACAGCCTTGTCGAAGAAGCTTCGGTTCTACCATGGCGAGCCCGCCGTCCTGCCAGGCTCGCTCGTGCGCCTGAATCGTCATATCAAGTCCGACGAGCAGGGCCAACAGATCGAGATCGAGTTCGCTGCGCGAAGGTATGTTTCCGGCGCCTCCACAAGCTGGAACTAGCGGTAGCACAACCTCCAGGTTGTGTGGTTATGATGTGGTCATGTCCGTCACACCCATCCGCGGCATTCTCTCAGCGGCGGTCTCACCGTTTGCCACCGTCCGCGCGCGCGCCAAAGTACTTGCTCGTGAGGACCGTGAACTCCGTTCGGAGCTCATCCGCATTCGCCGAGAGCTCGGACTTACGCAGGCCGACATTGCTGAGCGGATGGGTGTGTCACCGCAAGCGGTTCAGAAGCTCGAGCGATACGACGCTGACCCAAAGTTGTCCACATTGCGACGCTATGTCAACGCGGTTGGCGCACTTGTGCAGCACGACGTCTCGATCGACGACGGTCAGTCGCTCGCGTTGGCGGCGAGCGACGCTTGGACCGGCACTGGCTATGCGCGCCGCGTGATTCCTACGACTGTTGCATCCGCCCCGGCCGCCTCGGCAGCCATATGGTCGGCTGAAAGTCACCGCCAGAGCGACTTTGTGCTCGCTGCAGGGCATTGAGCGATGTCAGACGAGCTCTCGAGCGAGGACAAGGAAGCTGTACTTCGGCTCGTCCGGCACTCGACTTTGACTGAGATTCGCTTCGACGAGCTGAATGCGCGTCGGTATGGGATCACGTCTGATGACATCGCGCCCGACAAGGGACAGTTTGAAGTCGGAGTGCAATATCGCATCGACGGAGAAGGGTTCGGATATCGGATCAACGGGGTTCTGAAGACGCAAGTCGGAGAGGCTCGCGTCTCCGTGGCCGCAGAGTACTCGCTCGATGACTACGTGCCGGAACGACGGCATGTCATTCTCTTCGGGAACGAGGTCGCTATCATGGCCGCATTCCCATACTTCCGAGAGGGCTTCTGGACAGTGACCGGCAGAGTCTTCGGAGAGCCGATCAACCTTCCGATCGCGGAGCGTGGAGTGTTCACTTTCGACGTTGAGGCGGAGCTCGCTGCGGCGCTTGGCTAGTTCGACGCCTCGACTGGGTAAGCGCAATCAGGTTTGGGTGTCTTGATGGGATGCGACCCGTCTAGGTTCCTATCTGAGAACGTGTGAACGCGAGCGGGCGAGTTTGCCAAGCATGTCGTGATTAGGCTGACCGCGTGACTGCCCCTGCATCAGCGAAGTCCGATCACGGCTCGACGAGCACGCGGGCAAACTTCTGGCTCCTCGCGTCACTTGGCGTCATCGCATCGGCCGTCGCGTGGGCATGGTACGGATTCGCTCAATTCGAGGCGCAGACGGAACAGCCCAAGGCGCTATCCGCCGACACGACGATGGCAGGTTTCGCGGAGGTCATCGGGGGCGTGCCGCTCATCCTCGCCCACCTCATCGGGCTCATTCTGCTGCTGGTGGTGGGATGGTGGGCATATGGCAGGCGCGGCATCGCCTTGGCGATGGTCGCGGTGATCGTTGCCTCCGGGATCGGGATCATCGTCGCGCAGATCCTCTGGGGCGGCGAACTGTTCCAACTTGGAATCAACAACAACACCTACATCCCGTGACAGGCGATCGCGGCGCGGCCCTCGCCGGCATCGCGTCGCTTGGCTCGCGGCTCGAATGCCGGTCGCCGAGCGGGCGGCCATTCCGAGGTTCGTGAGCGGCGACTGCTGTGGGCTAATGGCGCCGCGCGTGCGAAGACGCCCACCCGGACCCCGGGTCACGCGAATTTGGCGTTCGGTCCGTACACGTGTGCGGAGACGACAGCGTCATGGGTCAGGACGTGGTCAACCAGCGCCCAGAAATCCCCGACCATCGGATGTGTCAGGGCTTCCTCCCGGGTCAACTTCTGGCCGAAGGTGGCCGATTCATCGAAGGCGGCTGCCGCCGTAACCAAGGAGGCTGCCGGCTCGCTTTTTCCTTCGACCGTGCCGACACGACAGCCGAACGTGACGTGGTCATCGGCGCCGTCCGCCCATGTCGGTGAGAACACCGCATCAATCCATACTTCGTGACCTTCGTGGTGGTAGCAGGAGGCGAAGTAGATGGCATGCGCGTCACCGTTCTGGTAGATGAAGCCGGCCACGCGCGTCATCGGTTCCCCGCAGTGGTGGCACGTCGCTTCGGTGACTCTCGCCCCAGGTTCGATCTCCAGCACGAGCTCTATTCTGGCGCGCTATCCGGTCGGCGCTCGGAACTGCTGCTCGATCGGGTGCGGCGGAGCACGTTCGAACGGATCGGTGGAAGCAACCGTGGCGTGCGTAGCCACGTAGCGCAAAACTCCGGCCGATTGGCTCGTTCGACGGTCCGAGTTCGGGCGCGGTTTCACGTGAATCCTGAAGTCAAGGAGGTCTCGCGAGCGCGATTTGCGGGTTCTGCCAGGATTGCCGGGATGGATGAGATCAGAGGAATTGCGTTCGCCGGCTATCGGAGCTTCGGCACGTCGGAGCTCGTAAGGCTGTCACCGCTCGAGCGGGTGAACCTGATCGCGGGGCGGAACAACGCAGGTAAGTCCAATGTGCTGAGGGCACTCCATCGACTATCGAGCGCCAAGGAGGGCGTCGAGGACATCAACGTCAGTGGGGCGTGGGACACACCCGCGGGCGAACCGGATGCGCCGTGGCACGCTATCGGATACGACGTTGACTCTGTACTCGAACGGCTCAAAGCCGCGTCCGGTCAATCCTTCGGATCACTGCAGGCATTGCTCTCGAGTGCACCGTTCGTCGTCGACGACTTCCCAGGGTTTATCTGGTTCGAACGAACCGGCATGAAGGCCGGGAGTGGGGAACTGGTACCGGACTTCGCAGCTCGCGCGATCGACGGCTCGCGGGGCACGTACACGAATATTGCGCGAAACTGGCTCGGCCAATGGGGACACGACGACTCGTACAACGTAAGGCCGGTGCTCGCGAAGGTGATGGATTCGTTACCGCCGTTCCCCCCGGTACGGACCGTCGCAGGGTTTCGGGAGATCTCGGACCAGGCGGCTGGCACGTCGACGCTCACCGGACGAGGGATCAGGCGGTCGCTCCTCGAGCTGCAATCACCTGTCTCGGCGCGCCTTGAGGACAAGCAGATCTTCGCTAGGGTCCAACGCTTCGTCCGGGATGTGCTGGAAGACGCCGACCTCGCGATTGAGATCCCTCATGACGCGAGCACTATTCACATCACGCAGGGCGGTCGGACGCTCCCAATCGAGAGCTACGGGACTGGTGTTCATGAGGTGATCATCTTGGCGGCCGCGGCGACCATCGTCCGTAGATCCATCGTGTGTCTCGAGGAGCCAGAGATCCACCTCCACCCGCTCCTGCAACGCAAACTTCTCCGCTATCTCCACGCCGAGACCGACAATCGGTACGTCGTCGCGACCCATTCCGCGCATCTACTCGACTCGTCGCTGGGCTCGATCTTCCACGTCCAATTGGTCGATGGGAGATCCTGGATGTCATACGCAGGCACGGCATCCAAGCACAGCGCGATCTGCGCGGATCTCGGCTATCGGCCATCCGATCTCGTACAAGCTAACGCGGTCATTTGGGTCGAGGGTCCTTCGGACAGGATCTACCTGAAGTGGTGGCTCGAACACGTGGCGCCGGGCGAGTTCTTCGAAGGAATCGACTACTCGGTGATGTACTACGGCGGGAGTCTCCTGAAGGGTCTGTCAGCGCTCGATGAGAGCGAGGTCGACGACTTCATCTCGTTGAGAAAGCTAAACCGTCACATGGTCGTCCTCATGGACAGCGACCGAAGCAACGGTAGGTCACCGCTGAGCGAATCGAAGATCCGCGTGCAAAATGAGTTGGCCGAGGATCCCGCCACAGGGATGGCGTGGGTCACTCACGGGTACACGATCGAGAACTACGTTGCCTGGGATCAACTCGCGCCGGCGATCAGAGCCGCGCACCCGCGGGCAAACATCCGCGAGCAGGCGCCCTCACGGTGGGAGAACCCGCTTGCCGCGCCAATCATCGATACGAAGCAGCCCAGCAAGGTCGCGATCGCGCAACGTGTTGTGGAAGCACCACCCTTGGAGCTTCCACACGATCTCACGGCGAAGCTGAGCGAGCTCGTATCCCTCATTAGGCGCGCAAACGCGACATAAGTCGATGGCGCCCAGGCGGGTGTCCGAGGACTGCCCGCGTCCGGAACGGAGCCTCGACACGGATTTCCTCCGCATTGTCGTCGCTGGGCTCGAAAGTCGGTCGCTGCGCGAGCGGCCCGAGATGAGCTCAGCGAGTGAGACGATTGCGGACGTGTCTACTCAGGTCGCGAACGCGCTACGACTCGAGATGATGCGGCGCATGAATGACGGATGGTCGATGTCGCAGCTCTCTGCGGATCGCTTGACGATGCGTCACCTGGTCTCGCCACCTGTATGGCGGGTAGCCCTCGCTGCGATCAATCCCGTCGAGTGGGTGAGCGGTCCGATGTGGCCCGAGGTGCATCGCGTGCTACACGTCTGGCCAGACGAAGCGGGGATCCTCCATCGGCGCACGACCGGTGACATTCCCGCTCGCTGGCCACAGACGCACAGCTGGGAGATCGAAGACGGACCCATCGCGACCCGCCCCTAAGCGGGTCGATCATCGGCAGGCGAACTCGTGTCGGGTCGGGCTCATAGCCGGTCGCAGTGCCATCCATACGGAGCGCTAATGAGGCCGGCGGCGTAGAGCCAGAGCAAGACGCCAACGGCTAGGCAGATGAGTGCAGTTGCTCGCGTCCTCGAGCCGCGACGCAGGGCGAATGCGATTGCTACAGCAGTGATTGCCCCCAGTAACCCCAGCGAGTGAACCACAGTGAACGGAACCGTCCACGGTACGTCCCATCCGGTGATGCACGGGTTCTCGAGAATGTACGTGGTTGCCTCGTTCGAGCCCCATGCTGCGAGGGCAATCGCGGCGAGCGTAGGGACGAGGAAGAGAGCTGGCCACCATGGATGGGCATCGGGATTCGGCGCGGGAGACTCCGTCACTGCGCCATCATCCCAGTATCAGGAGACTTGTCAGGAGGACTATGCCGTGCGTCTGGCGCCTGTCGCATTGGGCTTCGTGAGCCGGCCGAGAGACGCGTTAGTCCGCCGACCGGCCGCCCGTTGCCGGTCCTTCAGCGCGCTCGGCGGTTGCTAGGCAGCCTTCCCCACAGCAAGCGCGCTGCGGGTGCCCCGTTTAGCCCCCACGGGCGTTGTGCCCTCAGGGCTGCGCTTTTCGTGCTCGTGCGAGGCCCGCAGAGCAAGAGCGCTCAGCGCTGGCTCGGATCAGCGGTTATCGTGAGGACGGTCATCGTTCTCGGCGTCCTCGCTCTCGTCGCCCGGCCGGGGCGACTCACCATCAGACTCGTCAGCGTTAACCCCAGGATCTTCCTCCCGGCGCTCCGAGGCGGGCTCAGGCTCGAGGGGGGACGAACTGGGCGGCTCCTCCGCGAGCTGATCCGGGACCTCGGCGGAGTCGGTCGAGTGCTCCGTCGCCTCAGACCCGGCCTCAGCCTGTGCGGCTAGGGCACCGGGGACGCGGTCTTCCGACCCGGCGGGCTCGAGTGCGACGGGCTCTTCCCGCGCCGGCGGAGCGTCGATCGGCTCGACGGTGGCGGTTGAGTCCGCGTCCGCCGGCGCAGGCGTCGACTCCGAGACCTCCACGTCCGGCCCCTGCTCGATATCCGGAACAGGGGAGTCGTCGGGCGTCGACGCCTCGACCACATCCGCCGGAGCGGGCGTCGAGTCTGGCACCACGTCCTCCGACGCCACCGCATCGGCCGGCGCGGGCGTCGAGTCCGACACCTCCACGTCCGGAGCCTCCTCGCTCGCCGGCAGCGCGTCCTCCGACGCCTGCGCATCGACGGAGACCTCGGTGCCGGGCTCTTTCGCCGACGCAGGGTGGGCCTCGTCAGGCGCGGGCGTCGAGTCCGACACCTCGATGTCGGGACCCTCCTCGATGACGGGCACCGCGATCGACGCGGTGTCGGTCGACACCGATCCGCCGTTCTCGCGCAGCCGGCGCTGGCGCCGCGTCTCGAAGGCGGCTGCGGCCGCGGCCGCAGCCGCACCGGCCACAGCCACGCCGGCGGCACCTGCATCGGCACCGGCCGCACCCGCAACTCCACCGGCCGAACCGACTGCACCCGCGCCGTCGGCCCCGACAGCACCCGCCCCGACGGTACCTGCACCCGCAGCACCCGCACCCCCGGCCCCTGCACCCGCAGCAAGCTCGGCCCCGGCACCCGCACCCGCACCCTCGGTTCCGGCAGTAGCCCCCGACGCACCCGCGCCGACGAGCACGCCTTCGGCGGCAGCATCCGTCCCGCCCACCGGGCCGTCGCCCTCCGGAGCCGGACCCCCGTCGCCGCCGTCGCCACCCCGGCCGCGACGACGCTCGATGCGCCGTTCCTTCGCGCCCTCGACGAGGTTGTAGAGCGTGGGCAGCACGAGGAGGGTGAGCACGGTCGACGACACGAGGCCGCCGATCACGACGATGGCGAGCGGCTGCGAGATGAATCCGCCCTGTCCGGTGATGCCGAGGGCCATCGGCGTGAGCGCGAAGATCGTCGCGAGCGCGGTCATGAGGATGGGGCGCAGACGGCGGGAGCCGCCGGCGACGGTCGCGTCGTGCGCCGTCAGGCCCTTCTCGCGGTACTGGTTCACCAGGTCGACGAGAACGATGGCGTTGGTCACCACGATGCCGATGAGCATCAGCACGCCGATGAGCGAGGCGACTCCGAGGGGCACGCCCGTGATGATCTGCAGCAGGATCGCGCCGGTCGCGGCGAACGGCACCGAGATCAGCAGCAGCAGCGGCTGGCGCAGCGACTTGAAGGTCGCCACCATCACGATGTAGACGATCAGGATCGCCGCCAGGAGGGCCAGACCGAGCTGCGAGAAGGCGTCCCGCTGCTGCGTCACCACGCCGCCGAGCGACGCGTCGGCCGAGGCGGGCAGGTCCGCGTCGTCGAGGGCCGCGGTGACCGAGGCCGAGGCCGTCGCGAGGTCGTCGGTCGAGGGGGTCACCGTGACGGTCGAGGTGCGCTGCCCGCCCTCGGTGGTGATGGAGGTGGGCCCCTCGCTCTCTTCGACCGCCGCGACCTCTTCGAGCGCGATCGGGCCGGTGGCGCTCGGCACCTGCAGCTGCCGCAGGTCGTCGAGCGACGCCGGCGTCTCGGAGGCGGCGAGGTAGACGGTGAGCGACGTGTCGTCGATCTCGACCGAGCCGATCGACTGCGGCTGCATCGTGTTCGACACCAGTGCGCCCACGGCCACCTCCGACAGACCGAGCTCGGCAGCCTTGTCGCGGTCGACGGTCACGGCGATGTACGGCAGCGAGGCCGACAAGTTGCTCGTGACCTGGCCCACGCCCTCCTGTCCGTCGACGGCCGTGATGACGGCATCCGTCGCTTCCTCCAGAGTCGACGAGTCGGGTGCCGTCACGTCGATGTCGATGTCGGTGGACCCGAAGCCGCCACCGCCGGACGCGACCGAGATCTCCCCTGCGTCGTCGAGCTCGGCGACGGCCGCCTGCACCTCTTCGCGCAGGGCCACCTGATCGACCGACGGATCGGTGGTGATGGAGTAGGTGATGCCGCTGCCGCCGCCCGAGAAGGCGTCGCGCAGCGCCGAGCCGCTGGATCCGATGGACACCTGCACCGTCTCGATGCCGTCGATGCCCTCGAGCAGCTTCTCCACCTCCTCGGCCGCCGCACTCTCGGCCTCGAGCGAGGGGGCGGGCCCGATGTCCTGCGTCATGGTGAACGTGTTCTGCCCCGAGTCGCCGAGGAAGTTCGTCTTCATGAACGGCGCCGCCGCGATCGTGCCGACCAGCACGAGCACCGCGAGAGCCAGAGTGATCCAGGAGTGCCGCAGCGTCCAGCGGAGGATCGGCAGGTACGACCTCTGGAGGCGGCTCGGCGGAGCGGCCGGGTCCTCAGGGTCGACCGCGACGCCCTCGGCGTCGAGGATCGGCTTGCCGGGCTTGAGGAACCAGTAGGCGAGCACCGGCACGATCGTCAGCGCGACGAAGAGCGACGCCGTCATCGCGATCGTCACCGTCATGGCGAACGGGCGGAACAGCTCGCCCGTGACGTCGCCGACGAACGCGATCGGGAGGAACACCGCGACGGTGGTGATCGTGGACGCCGTGATGGCGGACGCGACCTCCCGCACGGCGCGCAGGATCGCGGTGCGCTTGTCGGCGTCGCCGACGTAATGCCGCCGGATGTTCTCGATGACGACGATCGAGTCGTCGACCACGCGCCCGATCGCGATGGTGAGCGCCCCGAGCGTCAGGATGTTGAGCGAGTAGCCGAACGCCTGGATACCGATGAACGTGATGAGCACGCTCGTCGGGATCGAGATCGCGGCGACGAGGGTCGATCGCACCGACAGCAGGAAGACGAAGATCACGAGCACCGCGAACACCAGACCCAGCAGGCCCTCCTTCGCCAGCGTGTCGATCGACTCCTGGATGTAGGGGGCCTGGTCGAACACGACGGTGAACTCGGCGCCGTCGAGGGAGTCCTCGAGGTCGGGGAGCACAGCCAGCACACCGCGAGACACGTCGACGGTGTTCGCGGCGGGGAGCTTCGTGACCGCGATGGTGAGAGCCGGCTCGCCGTTCACCCGCGACACGGTGGTGACCGGGTCGGCCTCCTCCTCGACGGTGGCGACATCCGCGATCGTCTTCTGCCCCGCCCCGAACTGCTCGGGCGTCGACGGCACGAGCGGGAGCTCGGCGATCTCGTCGACCGTCGTGATCTTCGCGCCGGTCTGCACCGTGAGCGTCTCGTCGCCCTCGGTGATCTCGCCGCCGGGGAAGAGCACGCCGTTCTGCTCGAGCGCGTCGCGGACCGCCTGCTGCGTGTAGCCGGCTGCCGCCAGCTCCTCCTGGTCGGGGGTGATCGTGACGCGCTGCCCGACGCCGCCCACGATCTGCGCCGCGTTGACGCCCGCCACGTCCTCGAGATCCGGAATGACGGATGCCTCGAGCTGCGACTGGATCGACGCCTCGTCGTCGTAGCCGGTCACCGCCAGCTGGATGACCGGGAAGTCGTCGATGCTGGCCGAGATGACGTTGGGGTCGACACCTTCGGGCAGCTGGCTCTTGATGCGGTTGATGGCCTGCGCCATCTTCTGCTCGGCGGTCGCCAGGTCGGTGCCGTACGTGAAGGACGCCTGCACGATCGACGAATTCGTGGTGCTGGTGGCGCTCGTGGACTCGAGCCCCGGCACGCCCTGGATGGCGGTCTCGATCGGCACCGACACGTCGTTGCTGACCACTTCGGGCGAGGCGCCCGGGTAGGTGGAGACCACGACGAGCGTGGGGAACTCGATCGAGGGGATGAGCTCCTGCTTGAGGTTCGTGAGGGCGAGCCCGCCGAAGATGGCGGCGACGATCGTGATGAGCGCGATGAGCGCACGGTTCTTGAGACTCAGAACGGCGAGGTTCGACACACGGAGGCCTTCTGGTGTGGTGGTGCAACGGATGCGCACGATACGCGGATGTATCGGCTGTCAGTATTTCATGCAGTTCTCATCTGAGCCCCGCGCCGACGACGAGGCCGAGCCCCGCGGCGAGCGCCGCCAAGGCAAGTGTGCCGAAGAGGTTGAGCGCAGCATCCCGCCACCGCCTCCGCTGCGCGAGCAGCACGGTCTCGACCGAGACGGTGCTGAAGGTCGTGTAGCCGCCGAGGAGGCCGACGCCGAGCACCAGCGAGGCCTCGGGGGCGACGGCGGAGCCGAGCCCGGTCAGCAGCCCGAGCGCCAGCGAGCCCGAGACATTGACCACGAGGATCCCGACGGGGAACCGCAGGCCGCGGCGGCCGGCGAGCAGCCGGTCGACGAGGTAGCGGAGCCCCGCGCCCACGCCTCCCGCCAGCGCGGCGACGAGCAGCCAGGGGTTCACTCTGCGTCCTCGGGCAGCTCGATCTCCCCCGGGCGGTCGGCGATCCGGCGCCCGATGAAGAGCCCGACGATCGCTCCGATGACGCCGAGGACGACGGATGCCGCCGCCAGCCCGGCAGCGAGCCACGGGGTCGTGACCCACAGCGCCGTCGCGACCGCGAACGCGCTGTACGTCGTGAAGCCGCCCATGACCCCCGTGCCGAGGAACGCCCGCGCGAGCGGCCGGCGGTCATCGAGCCAGCCGACGATCACCCCGAGCAGCAGCGATCCGGCGACGTTGATGGCGAGCGTCGTCCACGGCACCGCCGCCGGGTCCGACACCGGCGCGACGATCAGACCCCGTGCGAGCACCCCGACCGCCCCGCCCGCCACGGTCAGCCCGAGCACGCGCGGGTCGACGGGCTGCGGCATCCCCTCACGCTACATCGGGCTGCCGGCCGCCCCGGGAACCGGCGGGTCCCCGTGACGCGGTGCGTCAACGACCAGGCCGCAGGAGGGTGCGGATGGCCGACTCCGGCGTCTTCGAGAGATCCAGCAGGTCGCCGTCGCGGTAGCGCGCGAACACCCGGGGGTCGATGTACGAGCCGCGCGCCACGGCCGGCGTGTTGCCCAGGGCCTCCGCGGTCGCTCGAACGGCGAGCACCTCGGCCCGCTTCAGGTCGGTCTTGGTGTCGACCGTGCCGATGCGGGCGAGCGCGTCGGCGGCCAGGATCGTCCCGCGAAGCGTGCGGAAGTCCTTCGCGGTGAACTTGCCGCCGGTGAGCGACCGCACGTACGCATTCACCTCGGCCGGTGTGAGCGGCACCCGGCGTCCGCCCCGCTGCCAGGCCAGAAGCGGCGAGCGGGGCCGCCCCGCAGCCAGAAGCTCCACCGTCGGCGCCAGATCGGCGTCGTCGATCTCGAGGTACTGCAGCTTTCCGCTCTTGCCCGGGAACGTGAGGGTGACGGTGCCGCCGTCGACCGAGGCGTCGCGCCGATGCAGCGTGGTCAGTCCCTTGCTGCCGTTGGCGGCGAGATAGCGCTCGGAGCCGATGCGGGGCGCAGCGTCGTCGAGCAGGCGGAACGCCACGGCCAGCACCCGCTCCCGGTCGAGGTCGTCGCGGCGGAGCGACGTCGTCACGCGCGCCCGGGCGCGCGGCAGCGCCTCGGCGAGCGCGAGCGCCCGCGCGAACTTGCCCTTGTCGCGGGCCGCGGTCCAGTCCGAGTGGTACAGGTACTGCCGGCGGCCGGCGTCGTCGGTGCCGACCGCCTGTATGTGTCCGTCCGGCCGCGCGCTGATCCAGACGTCGGTCCAGGCGGGCGGGATGACGAGAGCCCGGATGCGCTCGGCGTGCTTGCTCGCCGGCGCCTTGCCGCGGTCATCGACGTAGCGGAAGCCCGAACCCGAGCGCAGCCGGCGGAAGCCGGCGTCTTCGACGGGGCGCACGCGCGTGAGTTTCGGCATCCGTCGATCCTCTCAGTGCGGCGCGACGCCGCTCGCGCGGCCCTGGGTCGCGGAACCCGCCGAGACGGGGCCCGGCGGGTTCGGCGACCACGATCTCAGTGGTTTCGGATCATCGAGATGAGCTCGGACTTCTTCTTGCCCGAGTAGCCCGTGAGGCCGAGCTCCTTGGCGCGCTTGCGCAGCTCGGGCACGGTGCGGTCGTCGTAGTCCTTCGCCTTCGCGCCGCGCCTGCCCACGGTCTTGCGACCCTGCGCGGCCGCCGCGTTCGAGATGCGCGCGGCCTTCTCCTTCGAGGCGCCGTCCTTGCGGAGCTCCTCGTACATGTCGCGGTCCTTCAAGTTCGATCCACGTCCTGCGGGCATCGCTTCCTCCTTCCCTGGTCGCTCCCGCCGTGGCGGGCGCGGGTGTCACAGGCCCTTGCCTCCGGTCACCGGCAGGATCGCCCCGGAGGTGTACGACGCCTCGCCGCTCGCGAGGTACACGTACGCGCCGGCGAGCTCGGCCGGCTGACCGGCCCGCCCGAGGGGCGTGTCCTTTCCGAACGACGCCAGGCGCTCGGCATCCCATCCGGTCGCCGGGATGAGCGGGGTCCAGATCGGACCCGGCGCGACGCCGTTCACGCGGATGCCCTTCTCGCCGAGCTCCTGGGCGAGCGCCTTGACGAAGGCGACCTGCGCGGCCTTCGTCATCGCGTAGTCGATGAGGCCGGGCGACGGATTGAACGCCTGGATGGATGTCGTCACGATGATCGACGCGCCGGGTTCGAGGTGCGGGATGGCCGCGCGCGCCGTGAAGATCTGTGCGAAGAGGTTGGTGCGGAACACCCGCTCCATCTCCGCGGTCTCGAGCTTGTCGAGCCCTTCGCGGTCCTTCTGGTACGCCGCATTGAGCACGAGCACGTCGAGCCCGCCGAACTCGGCGACGGCGCGCTCGACGATCTCGGCGCAGAAGTCCTCCTCACGCAGGTCGCCCGAGAGGGCCAGCGCGCGGGCGCCGGCATCCTCGACGAGGCGCACGGTCTCGTCGGCATCCTCCTGCTCCTCCGGCATGTGGGTCAGCGCGACATCGGCGCCCTCCCGGGCGAAGGCGATCGCGACGGCGCGGCCGATCCCCGAGTCGCCGCCCGTGATGAGCGCGCGGCGCTCGGCCAGCCGCATCGCACCTTGGTAGGACTCCTCGCCGTGGTCCGGCTCGGGGGTCGTGTCGTTGGTCAGTCCCGGCTGCTCCTGCTCCTGGGCGGGAAAGCCGGCGTCGTGGTGCGCGGTGGTCGGATCGGTAGGCCCGGATGTGCTCATATCGGGAAAATACGGCCGGTCCCGGGCGCGTTCAGGGGGCTTGACCTCCTCGGCCCTCAGCGCTACACGGGCCGCGGCTCCCGGCGTATCACCGAAAAAGCGGCGTCGTCAAGCCCCTACGGACGCCATGCCTGTCGGTGCCACTGTCGATTCAGTGCCCAAGAGGCATGCGATGCATCACACGCATCGACGACGAAGAAGGAGAACATCACATGAACCTCGCCCTGATCATCATCATCGTCGTCGCGATCATCCTCGCGATCGTCGGCGGCCTCAATTCGGCGCTGAGCTGGCTGCTGTGGGTGGCCATCATCGTCGGAGTCATCGCGCTGATCGCCTTCCTGTTCCGAGTAATCAGCGGGAACCGAAACACCTGATCTGCATCACCCCGGATGACGACGGATGCCGCGGCCACTGCTGGCCGCGGCATCCGTCTGTCTTCGCTCCCCCGCGCCCTACGGGCTCGCCTGTCCCGAACTGCCAGTCGGTCCGGCACATCGTGACAGGGGAGCGGAAGGGCTAGAGGTTGGCCTCCGCGTAGATGCGGAGCGCGTCGCGCACGAACTCGGCGCCGTGCGTGCCACCCTGGCTCGTCTCGTAGTTGGCGCCGAAGCGCGGGTCCGCGACATACATCTCGCCGAGGCCGATCACGTAGGCCTTGACGCCTCCGGTACCGGTCGCTGAGCTCGTCGAAGCCGCCGCCGGCGTGCCGGGGATGCCCCTCAGCCACTCGACGTGGCGCTTCGCGAGCGCCTGGGCCGCATCGCCGCCCGGGTCGGCGCCCGCCTCCGCCGCCGCGATCCAGTCGCGGCCGAGATCGGCCGCCCGCTGCTGCCACGCGGCCTTCTCGTCGGCGCTCATCGAGCGCCACCAGCGGTCGCTGTCGGCATACGCCTTCTTGCCCCAGCGCTCTTCGACCTCCTCCTTGTACCGGGTGTGGTCGAAGCCGTCGAACATGTTCTCTGCCATCAGTCGTTCACCTCCTCTCACTGCACTGATCGTGGTCTGCACCGACGCGATCTGCCGCGCCAGCCGGTCCTGCTCCTACCGCAGCCAGGCCAGGTGCGCCTCGAGGGCGGGCACCTCCGCCGACTCGCGACCGATCACCTCCGCGATCTGCGGCAGCCCGAGCCCGAGCTCGCGCAGCAGCAGGATGCGCTGCAGGCGCACGAGCGCCGCCTGGTCGTAGTAGCGGTAGCCGTTGTGGCCGACGCTCGACGGGGCGAGCAGCCCGATGTCGTCGTAATGGCGGAGTGTCCGGCTCGTCGTGCCGGCGAGCTTCGCGATCTGCTGGATGGACCACTCCTGCTCTGTCTTCATCGCCGCTTCCCCTCCCTCTCGACCTTCGATGTGATCACGCTAAAGGTTGACGCGGCGTCAAGGTCAAGCTTCGGGCGCCGGAACCTGTGCCGACGAGACCGCGCGACAGGACCGGCATCCGCTCCATCCGCGTGCGTTCGTGCGTTCTGGCGAAAGTCGGACGCAGGTCTTGACAGTGACGCGATATATCGTGTTATCCTCGCAGCACGCGATATATCGCGAGACGGATCACCCCCAGACACAACCGCAGGAGAAGAGTCATGACCCTGGAGAAGTGGATCATCCACCCGGGAGACACGCGCGTCATCGACATCGAGACGGTGCGCACGCTCAAGATCGGCCTCGTGGGCGGGCAGGTGGATGTCATCGCCCACGACGAGCCCGGCATCCGCATCGAGGTGCACGAGGTCACGGTCAAGGACCTCCGCATCGAGGTCGCCGACGACCACGTCGAGATCGACCACCCGCAACTGCGGTGGGACAACTTCCTCGAGGTCTTCCGCAACTTCGGCGCCGGCGGCCCCAAGGCGCAGGTCAGCGTCGCCGTTCCGCGTGACGTCGCCCTCACTCTCGGCGTCGTCAGCGCGAGCGCGCTCGTCTCAGGCCTGCGCGCGAACACCTCCCTCAACACCGTCTCGGGCGACATCATCGTCGACGGGCTCACCGGCGACCTGTCGGTCAACGCCGTGTCAGGCGACGTGCAGGTGCGCGAGCTCGTGGGCTCGCTGAACGCCAACAGCGTCTCGGGCGACGTCGCCGCCACCGGAGCGCTCCGCAGGGCCACGATCGACACCGTGTCGGGCTCACTGCTCGTGGACTCGACCGGCGACATCCTCACGGTCGGCCTGAACACCGTCAGCGGCGCCACCACGGTGCGGCTCGACGAGGGTCACCCCGCCAACTACGTCGTCCGCAGCGTCAGCGGCCGCGTGCAGATCGACGGCATCGTCCGTTCGGGCACCGGCACCGGCCCCACCACCAACTACTCCGGCTCGGTCGGCGAGCTCAGCGGCAGCTTCGCCGACGTTCGCGCCCACAGCGTCTCGGGAGACATCACGGTGCTGCGCCGCGCCGCCGTTGCGGTGACGGATGCTGCGCCCCCGGCCGCCGTCGACGCTCCCGCGCCCGCGGCGACCGGGTTCGAGCAGGCACCCGCCGAGTCCGGCTGGTCGGCTCAGCCGTCCGGCGCCGATCAGGCCCCCGCCGGTGAGACCGGCCTCGAGCGGGGTGAGCTGTGATGGCCCCGGTCTTCTCCCACGGGGATCTGCGCCTGTACCTGCTGAACCTGCTCGACGAAGGGCCGCGCCACGGCTACGACATCATGCAGGCCCTGTCCGACCGCACCGGCGGCACCTACACGCCCAGCGCCGGCACCATCTACCCCCGTCTGGCGAAGCTCGAAGAGGAGGGCCTCGTGACCAAGTCCGTCGACGGTCGCAAGACCGTGTACGCGATCACCGAAGCGGGCCACGCCGAGGTGCAGTCGCGCGCCGGCGAGCTCGAGGGCATCGAGGCCGGATTGACCGACTCCGTGCGGCTCATCGCCGACGAGGTGCGGGGCAGCGTGCGTGAGGCCATGAAGAGCCTCCGCGCGGATCTTGCCGCGGCGTCGCGCGAGGAACGCGAGACGACCCCGCATCCCCCGCGCGAGGACGATCCCCGCGTGCGCAGCCGCGAACAGGTGCAGCGTGTCGACGCGCTCGTGAACGAGTTCCGCGCGAACGTGCGCGGTGACGTCCGCGTGCACGTGGCGCGCGGAGGGGAACTGTCCGCGACGATCGTCGACCAGCTCGCCGCCGAGCTCGACCGCGTGGCCCGCGACGTCACGCGCGCGCTGCGAGGCTGAGGCGCGGCGCGGCGCGGCGGGCGCGGGCGCGGCGGGGTCAGGCCGGCCAGATCTCCTCGTCGTCGGGCACGGGCTCGCCGAGCGGCACGATGAGGATGGGGCGGTGCTGGCGGTGAGCGAGGCGCGCTCCCACGGAGCCGGTGAAGAACTCGCGCACCGACTCGCCGAAACCCCGCTTGCGCGTGCCCACGACGAGCAGCCGGGCGTCGATCTCGTCGGCGAAGTGCTTGATCGCCATCGCGGGGTCGCCGACCAGCTGCCGCACCGTCCAGGGCTGCGAGTAGTCGCCGAGGACGGCGGCCGCGGCATCCTGAACCTTCGCCAGCTCGCCCTCGCCGGCGGCGATGTTGAGGTCGATGGGAGCCGAGTGCACGTACCCGTCGGGATCCTCGTAGGTCACGAAGCGCGTCACGTCGACGTGCACCACCACGAGCGGCGCCCCGAAAAGCTTCGCGTAGCGCGCCGCCTCTTTGAGCACGCGCGGGGACTGGTCGGGGATGACGCCCGCGACAACTGCTCCGTGCAGGCTCTTGTCCGTCGTCGCGTCGCCGTGCGGCGCGGATGCCTCGTCGGTCATATGTCCGTGCTCCTCCCGCGCCGCTGGGGCCGGAACCGCCGGGGTGAGGGGGCTCCGTGTTATCCTGAATGCTACTCTTACCGGTTCGAAGCCGGATTCGTGAATGCCCGGGTTTGCGCGGCTGAGAGCCCGCAACGTAAGCCCGCGACTCAAAATGAGGGGGTCTCGCATGGGGCGTGGCCGTCAGAAGGCGAAGCACACCAAGATCGCTCGCGAGCTGAAGTACGACACGTACAACGTGAACTACTCCGCGCTCGAGCGCGAGCTCGGCCACCACAGCGAGGACGAGTACGTCGACAAGTGGGCCGATCAGTACAGCGACGAGGACGAAGACGAGACGACACCGCTCTCGTCGTCGCAGGCGTAAGCCCGCACCCGTCGCTCCACCGACGGTGAACCCACCCGGTCACCGTCTGTTCGTGATGCCTGCACGCGCTCGTGCCGGGAGACGGATGCTTCACCAGGCGCCGTGGCGCCGCTCCCAGTCGTCCTCCACGGTGTGAGGCCTGGCTGCGACGACGCCCGCCGGAATCGCGGCCGCGACGACGATCGCCAGCAAGATGAGAGGACCGGTCCAGGAGCCGGTGGCCTCGTGGAGCAACCCGATGCCGAGCGGGAACACGGCGGCGACGGCATACCCGCCGCTCTGGACGAAGCTGCTGAGCGCGACCACGCCTTCGTGAGTGCGGGTGCGGATCCCGAGGAGCACCAGCGCGAGCGGGAACAGCAGCGGCGCGAGCCCGAGCAGCGCCACCCACAGCCACGGCGCGACGGCGGGCGCCAACAGCAGCCCGCCGATCCCCGCGAAGCCGGTGAAGACCGCCACACCGAAGAGCAGCCGCGTCGCGTGCCAGCGCGACACCAGCAGGGGAACGGCGAGGGATGCCGGAAACCCCATGAACGCGAACAGCGACAGCAGCACGCCGGCCGTCGTGGGGCTGACACCCGCCGTGTCGACGAGCAGGGACGGCAGCCACGCGAACGACGTGTACGCGATCGTGCTCGAGACGGCGAACGCGACGAGAAGGGCCCACGCCAGCGGGACGCGCCACATGCGCCCGAACGCCCGCGGGCTCGTATCCTCGACGTCCTCCTCCCCGTTCTCGACCGCAGCACGGTGCCGCATCGCCAGTCCGATCCACGGGATCATCGCGACGATGGCGAAGACGGCCCACAGCCCGAGCGAGAAGTGCCAGTCCGAGGCATCCGCCACCGGCACGGCGATGAGGGCCGGCAGCGCGGTCGAGACGGCCATCGTCGTGGAGTACACCGTGGTCATGAGGCCGATGCGGTCGGGGAAGTAGCGCTTGACGAGCGGTGGCAGCAGGATGTTCCCGGTGCCGACGCCCGCGAACACCAGCGCCGTGCCCGCCAGAAGCAGGGCCGAGTCGGGCGCCAGGCTGCGTGCGATCAGCCCCGCCACGACGACGGCCATCGCCGTCACGGCCAGCCGCTCGAGGCCGAACCGCCGTTCGAGGGCGGGTGTGAGCAGCCCGAAGACCGCGTAGCAGGCGGGTGGGGCGGTGCCGATCAGGCCGATGACCGCCGCGGGCACGGCGAAGTCCTCGGAGATGTGGTCGTAGAGGGGCGACAGCGAGGCCACGGCCGACCGCAGCGAGAAGGCGAACAGCACGATCCCGAGAAGCGCGAGGGTCCTCCCCTGCCACAGCGGGCGGGCAGGAGACGACGTCACTCCTCCAGCCTACGGGCCCGTCTGGTGCCCCGGCCCGGCCGGGAGCTCGCCGCCGCGCCCCGGCCCGCAGCATCCATCTCCCAGATCAGGAGATCTGGCGGAGACAGGATGATCCGCGCGAAATGACCCTGCGCTCGCCAGATCTCCTGATCCGGAGATACCACATCGGGACGGACGCCCCGGCCGGATGCCGCAGCCCGAGCGGGTCAGGACTCCTGCGAGCCCTCGACCCAGGCGAGGTACTCGTCGGTGACCGTGCCGGTGATGTAGCGGCCGTCGAAGCAGCTCATGTCGAGATCCTCGACGTCGGAGCCCTCGAGGATCGCGGCCTTGAGGTCCTCGACCTCCTGGTAGACGACGAAGTCCGCCCCGAGCTCCTCCGCGATCTCGGGGATCGTGCGGCCATGGGCGACGAGCTCGTGGCGCGACGGCATGTTGATCCCGTACACGTGCGGGTAGCGCACCGGCGGCGCCGCAGAGGCGAAGGTCACACTCTTGGCGCCGGCATCCCGTGCCATCTGGATGATCTCCTTCGACGTCGTGCCGCGCACGATCGAGTCGTCGATGAGGAGCACGTTCTTGCCCTTGAACTCGCTCGACATGGCGTTGAGCTTCTGGCGCACGCTCTTCTTGCGCACCGCCTGGCCGGGCATGATGAACGTCCGGCCGACGTAGCGGTTCTTGTAGAAGCCCTCGCGGTACTCGACACCCAGCTTGCGCGCGACCTGCATGGCGGCAGGACGCGACGAGTCGGGTATCGGCATGACCACGTCGATCGCCTCGCGGGGCGTGTACTTGGCGATGGTGTCGGCGAGCCGGTCGCCCATGCGCAGGCGCGCCTCGTACACCGAGATGCCGTTCATCACCGAGTCGGGGCGGGCGAGATACACGTACTCGAACGAGCACGGCACGAGCTGCGCGTCCGTCGCGCACTGCTGCGTGTGCAGGTTGCCGTCGAGGTCGATGAAGACGGCCTCGCCGGGGTCGACGTCGCGCACGACCTCGAACTCGCCGTTCTCGAGCACGAGCGACTCGCTCGTCACGACCCATTCGTAGTGCCCGTCCTCGTGCTTGCGCGTGCCGAGGATGAGGGGACGGATGCCGAACGGGTCGCGGAACGCCAGCAGGCCGTAGCCGGCGACCAGGGCGATGGCCGCGTACGAGCCCTCGACGCGCTCGTGCACACGGGTCACGGCCTGGAAGACCTGCGCCGGATCGAGTTCGAGGCCCGAGATCGAGGACTGCAGCTCGTTCGCCAGAACGTTGACCAGCAGCTCCGTGTCGGACGACGTGTTGAGGTGGCGGCGGTCCTTGCGGAAGAGTTCCTGGGTGAGCTCCCGGGTGTTCGTGAGGTTGCCGTTGTGCACCAGGACCAGGCCGTACGGGGCGTTCACGTAGAAGGGCTGCGCCTCTTCTTCGTTCGAGGCCGTGCCCTTGGTCGCGTACCGCACGTGGCCCAGGCCGATCTCGCCCAGGAGCGCGCGCATGTCGCGGGTGCGGAACGACTCGCGCACCTGGCCCTTGACCTTGTGCTGGTGCACGACGCCGTTGCGCTCGGCCGTCGCGATGCCCGTGGAGTCCTGACCACGGTGCTGCAGGAGGAGAAGGGAGTCGTAGATCTCCTGGTTGACGGACCCGCGGCCCACCATCCCGACGATTCCGCACATGGGTGTTGCTCGCTCCGTAAGTTCGTTCGGTCGGCTCAGCGAGCCGCGTGGTCTGCGTGCGCCTGGTGGTCCGCGTAGGCACCGACGAGGCGCACAGCGCCCCCGTCGACGCCCTTGGCGCCCTGCTCCCAATGCCCGTCGGCCGGGCGCCGGCCGCCCTGGACGACACCTACCTGCCAGGTCGCGATTCCGTCGCGGGCGAGAGCGGATGCCGCGGCCCCGGCCGTCTCGGGCGACACGACGGCCAGGAACCCGATGCCGAGGTTCCAGGTTCCCTCGGTCGCCTCGAGCGCGAGGCCGCCCAGATCGGCGAGGACCCGGAAGACCGGCGACGGGGACCAGGTCGAGCGGTCGACCTCCACCCAGGTTCCCTGCGGCAGCACTCGCGCGAGGTTGGCGGCGATGCCGCCGCCCGTCACGTGGCTGAGCGAGTGGACGCCCTCACCGCTCTCGGCGATGAGACGCAGGAGCGGCTGCGTGTACAGCCGCGTCGGCTCGAGCAGGGCCTCGCCCCACGTCGTGCCGAAGTCGGAGGCATTGTCGCCGTACTGGATGCCGGAGCGGGCGACGATGTGGCGCACCAGGGAGTAGCCGTTGGAGTGGAGGCCCGAGCTCGCGAGCGCCAGCACGACGTCGCCCTCCCGGACCCGCTCGGCGCCGAGGACGCCGTCTGCCTCGACGACCCCGGTGGCCGCGCCCGCGACGTCGTAGTCGCCTGCCCCCAGAAGGCCCGGGTGCTCGGCGGTCTCACCGCCCACGAGTGCGGTCCCCGTCGCCGCGCAGCCGTCGGCGATGCCGCGGACGATATCGGCGATGCGCTCGGGGAAGACCTTGCCGCACGCGATGTAGTCGGTCATGAAGAGGGGCTTCGCACCGACCACGACGATGTCGTCGACGACCATGCCGACGAGGTCCTGGCCGATCGTGTCGTGCTTGTCGATGGCCTGCGCGATGGCGACCTTGGTGCCGACGCCGTCGGTGCTGGTGGCCAGCAGCGGCTTGTCGTAGGCCTTGAAGGCCGTGGCGTCGAAGAGACCGGCGAAGCCGCCGACACCCCCGAGCACCTCGGGTCCGTGGGTGCGACGCACCGCCGACTTCATGAGCTCGACGGCGAGATCGCCGGCGGCGGTGTCGACGCCCGCAGCCGCGTACGGGTTCACGGGCTGCGCGGAGCGGGAGGGGGCATCGCGTTCGGATGAGGCCACGGCCACCAGCCTACCGGCGGCGTACCTGGGCGGATGCCAGGCGACGGCGCTGTTACGCAGGCGCCGAGCCTGCGCCTCGCCGCCGCTCACTGGGCCCCGGACTCCGAGCTACGGTCATACGGGCCGACGTCCGCCCCCGGATCTACAATTGTCGGCATGGGCGGCGCCGGTGCTCCGGAGTGGCTGATCCGCGAAGACGCCGGTCAGCCGGTGCTTCTCGCCCTCTATCTGCGCCAGGTACTCGGCATCCGCTCTCCCGAAGAGCTTCCGCACCTCCGCGGCATCCCGCCGAGGGCCAACGACCGCTCCGAAGAGGCGCAGGCCGCGCTCGAGCGGCAGTGGCGCGAGTTCTGGGCGATGACCGTCGAACCGCAGGCGCATCCGTCGCCCGTACCGCTGGATCTCGTCGACGGGTTCGACACCGTGCTGGCCCTTCCGACCGAGGGGTGCGATCAGCTGCGCGAGGCGTTCATCCCGCACGCCGCTGAGGCTCTCGAGTTCGCCCGCACCGCCCACGCGCGCTACCGCAAAGAGGCGTCGCACAGCACCGGCACGGCGTACCGCGCGTACGCGGGGGCCATCGCCGAGCACGAGCGGCAGGTGGGCCGACGGGCCCACTCGTTCGAGCTGAACGTGCAGGTGCTGCCGCTGAGTCAGCGCGGCGTGTGGTGGATCGGTTCGCTCACGGTCGCCGTCACCGACGGACTGCGTGGCGACGTGGCGGCCTTCGACGCCGCCATCCACCCGATCATCGCCGAACTGGCGTAACGGCGACGCCCGATCAGTGGCTCGAGCCGGGCCCGTCGACGCCCGGTTCGGGATCGACGTGCACCCTGGCGTGGTCGACCACGACCTGCTGCGTGCGACGCCGCGACCCGCGGTCGAAGATCAGCGCGGCGACTGCGGCGAGCACGAGGCCGACGGGCACGCAGATGAGCAGGAGGAAGCCGAATACCTGCCCCTGCGAGTACTCCAGGCCGGTGTTCGGGCTGGCCTCGGCGGTGCCGTTGAACGCGAAGGTGAGGATCATCGCCACGAGCGCCCCGAGCCCGGCGCCGAGGAGGAGGAACACCGAAATCTTCGGCGCGCGTCGCACGCGCACGGTTTCGATGCGGTCCTGGCTTCGCTCGGGCATGGCCCCATTATCCCTCGCGCTTGCGCCGGCCCGGCCCGTCGGATCGGTCGCGCCTCAGCTCCGCGGCATCCTGCACCCATTTCGGCACGTCGTCGGTGACCGGCGACACGAGATCGTCGGTGAGGGTCGTCGCGTGCTCGGCGATGACGGAACGCCGGCGGCCCCCGACCACCCGGTCGAGCACGAGCACGGTGAGAGAGGCGACGAGAAGCCCGAGGCCCCCGCAGATGACGGCGAAGACCCCGAAGACGCGGAGATACCCGGACGCGCCCGTCGACAGCGGTCCGCCCGGCTCTTCCGTGGCGGCCGCGCCGGCGGTGAGGACGACGGCCGCGAGCAGCCCCAGAGCGATGCCGCCGCCCATGATGTGACCGATCCGCGGGGCACGCCGCACACGGACGGACTCCAGCTCCTCATTGATGACGTGCTCGTCGGGGTCGTCAGCTCCGGCGGCGCCGGTGCGCGCGCGGGTCATGTGTTCATTGTCCCACCGTCCGGCACCCGGCGCTCTGACGATCGAGTGCGCTCCGGGCATCAAGGACGCAGTGGCAGCAGGTCCGAGATGTCGGCGCGGGTGCCCGAGGCGCTGATGCGGCCGGCGGTGGCGGCATCCGTCCACTTCTCGGCGCCTGTCGCCAGGGCGATCCAGGTGCCGGGGTCGGTCTCGACGACGTTCGGCGGCGTGCCCCGCGTGTGCCGCGGCCCCTCGACGACCTGCACCGCGCCGAACGGGGGCACGCGCACTTCGACCGAATTGCCGGGCGCCTTCTCGGCGAGCAGCTGCAGCAGGTATCGCACGGCTGTCGCGTTGTCGGTGCGTGCGGGGGCGACGGATGTCTCAGCCGCCCGTGCGACCGCGTCCAGGGCGGCGCGGCCGTCGTCGGTCGTGATCTTGCGGGCCACGGAGTCAGGTTACGCCGCCGGACGGTTCGCAATTCAGGCTGAACGTGTGCCGCCACCGGTCGGGCCCGCGCGACTCCGCGGATCCGGCCGGGTCAGCGCCGCAACGAGACTGAATCATGAACCGGTCGGAGCGAGGGCGGCGCCGAAAACCCGGCCAGGACGCTGGGTAGGCTGGTGGGGTGAAGATCCTGGTTCTCGGCTCGGGCGCGCGGGAGCACGCCATCATCCTGGCCCTCCGGTCGGAGGAGGCAGAACACGAGATCTTCGCCGCCCCCGGCAACGCCGGCATCGGGCAGGACGCGCAGCTGGTCGCGCTCGACGCGAACGACCCGGTCTCGGTCACCGACTTCGCGATCGACAACGACATCGCCCTCGTCGTGATCGGTCCCGAGGCCCCGCTCGTGGCGGGCGTCGCCGACGCGGTACGGGAGCGCGGCATCCCGACGTTCGGGCCCGGCAAGGCCGCCGCGCAGCTCGAGGGCTCGAAGACGTTCGCCAAGCGGATCATGGATGCCGCGGGCGTGCCCACCGGCCGCGCCGTCCGGGCGCACACGCGGGCAGAGGTCGAAGCGGCCTTCGACGAGCTGGGCGCCCCGCACGTGGTCAAGGCCGACGGGCTGGCCGCGGGCAAGGGGGTCATCGTGACCTCCGACCGGGAGGCCGCTCTGGCCCACGCCGACGAGTACCTTCCGACGGGCGCCGTGCTCGTCGAGGAGTTCCTCACCGGCCCCGAGGTGTCGCTCTTCTTCCTCAGCGACGGCGACCACGTGCTGCCGCTGAGCCCTGCGCAGGACTACAAGCGCCTGCTCGACGGCGATGAAGGGCCGAACACGGGCGGCATGGGCGCGTACTCCCCGCTGCCCTGGCTCGACGGACGCTTCGGCAGCGAGCGCGAGTTCGTCGAGCTCGTCACGCGAGACGTCGCCGAGCCCGTGATCCGCCAGCTCGACGCGGAGGGCACGCCCTTCATCGGGCTCCTCTACGCCGGACTGATCCTCACCGACGACGGCGTCAAGGTCATCGAGTTCAACGCGCGCTTCGGCGACCCCGAGACGCAGGTGGTGCTGCCGCGGCTCGTCGACCCGCTGTCGGAGCTGCTGCTGGCCGCAGCATCCGGTCATCTCGAGGACCTGCCCCAGCCCGCGTTCGCGACCGACGTCGCCGTGACGGTGGTGCTGGCGAGCGAAGGCTACCCGGCGTCACCGCAGACCGGCCGGCCCCTCTCGGGGCTGCGCGAGGCCGCCTCGGTCGACGGAGTCCATCTCGCTCACGCCGCGACCTCCGAGAGCGACGGCGGACTCGTCGCGACCGGCGGCCGCGTGCTCAGCGTGGTCGGTGTCGGCACGACGTTCGCCGAGGCCCGCGCCCGCGTCTATCGCGCGCTCGGCGAGATCGGCCTCGAGGGCGCACAGCACCGCACCGACATCGCCGCACGGGTCGCCGAGGGGCTCTGACCGTGCACCGGCGCGGCATCCGCTCGCTCGTCGCGGTCTCGGCGATCGCGGTGGCCGTGGCCGGGCTCGGCGGGTGCGCGAGCTCCGAGGTGGAGGCGCCGGGCAAGGCGCTCATGGACCAGGCGCACCGGGTCGCCAACGAGGCCCTGGTCTCGGCGGCGAAGACAGGCCTCCAGGCGCTGCAGGCGGGAGGCGCCGTCACCGAAGACGCAGTGCGGTCCGCACTCGAGAAGGCGGGCGCCGTCGACGTGCAGACGCGCGACCTGGGCGACACCGTGCTCTTCGGCGCCGGGGTCTCGGGCGGCTGCGTCTACGGGTCGATCCCCGACGACGGCGCCCTCTCGGTGGAGCTCGGAGCCGCCGACGCCGACGGCGGTTGCCCGCCGCGCCCGTAGCGCCCGCTACAGAGCCCGGCACCGGCCGTCGCCATCGGCCGAAAGGACGAGAAAGGTCCGGCCCGGCGGCCGATGCGTCGCGGCATCCGTCACCGCGACCATGGCGGCATGACAACCGCCACCGCCCTCGCGCGCACCGAGCGACGCCGGCCCGAATGGCTCGCGCCGGCCGGACTGATCGCGCTGAGCATCGTGCCGATCGCCGCGGGCTCCGCCCGCCTCACGCAGCTCACGACGGGCGCTGCGATCACACCCGAGAACGCGCGCTTCTTCGACTCGCCCGTCCCGGTGATCGCGCACATCATCGGCTCGAGCGTGTTCCTGCTGCTCGGGGCGCTGCAGTTCGCACCTTCGCTCCGGCGCCGCCGCTGGCACCGCATCGCCGGACGCGTCGTCGCTCCGGCGGGACTGGTGTCGGCCCTCTCGGCGCTGTGGATGACGGTGTTCTACGACATCCCCTCCGCGGCGACCGGGCCGGGGCTTCCGGGCGTGCGCATCGTGCTCGGCACGGCGATGGCGGCTGCACTCGTCGCCGCGTTCGCCGCGATCCAGCGGGGTGACGTCCGCGCGCACGCCGCGTGGATGACGCGGGCATACGCCATCGGCCTCGGCGCCGGCACGCAGGTGCTCGTCTTCCTGCCGTTCACGCTGCTGCTCGGTGCGCCCGCCCCGCTGACGCACACCCTCCTCATGACGGCGGGATGGCTGATCAACCTCGTGATCGCCGAGATCGTCATCCGCCGCCGGAGCCGCCGCGAGCGCGGCCGGGACGGGGCCGGGACCGCCGCGGCCGGTGCGGGTGCGCGCCCTATCATGAGGGCATGACGAGCCCGGTTCGCGCGCTCTGGGACGCGCCCGCGGCGACTCCGGCACCGCCTCGGCGCGTCTGGCGCGACTGGGTGCTGGTCGGCGTCGTCCCGGTACTGGCGCTGGTCGAGGCATCCGTCCGGCCCGGCGTCGCATGGAGCTGGCTCTGGGCCGTCGTGCTGGCCGCGCTCGCGCCGACGCTGCTGTGGCGGCGCCGGCATCCGCTCAGCATGCTCGCCATCGCGTTCACCGTCGGAACCACCGTCGGGCTCGTCGTGGGCGGCGATCCGCAGCTCTACACGGCGGCGTACTTCCTGATCCTGCTCTACGCGGTGTTCCGCTGGGGCTCCGGGCGCGCGATGATCGGCGGCGCCGCCATCGTCGTCGCGGGGATGCTGCTGACGTTCGCCGCCTCACCGCCGGCCGTCGCCGACGTCATCGGCGGGATCGCGGTCGCTGCGACGACGGCGACGCTGGGCCTCGCGGTCCGCTGGCGCCGCGGCGCCCTGGCCCGGCAGCTCGAGCAGGTGCGGCTGCTCGAGCGCGAGCAGCTCGCCCGCGACCTCCACGACACCGTCGCACATCACGTCTCGGCGATCGCCATCCAGGCGCAGGCCGGCACGGCCGTGGCCGCGACCGATCCGGGCGCGACGGCCGAGGTGCTGCGGGCGATCGAGACCGAAGCGTCGCGCACGCTGCGCGAGATGCGGGCGATGGTCGGCGTGCTCCGCGCGACGGACGCCGGCCTCGTCCCGACACCCGGGCTCGCCGCACTCCGTGCCCTGGAGACGACGGATGCCGCGCCTCCGGCCGTCACCGTGAGCCTCGACGGCGACCTCGACACGGTGCCGCCGGCCGTCGCCGCCGCGCTGTACCGGATCGCGCAGGAGGCGGTCACGAACGCACGACGTCATGCGCGCGGCGCGACACGGATCGAGGTGCAGCTCGACGTCGACGCCGCCGGCGTCCGACTCGTGGTCGCCGACGACGGCAGGGGGGCGGCATCCGTCGATCCGGGCTTCGGCATCACCGGCATGCGCGAACGGGCCGCGCTCCTGGGCGGGTCGTGCGCGGCGGGACCCTCCGGCAGGGGCTGGTCGGTCACCGCGCAGGTGCCGCGGGCGGGGTGGGCGTCGTGACGGTGCGGGTGCTGATCGCCGACGATCAGGACCTGGTGCGCACCGGCTTGCGCATGATCCTCGACGCGCAACCCGGCATCGAGGTCGTCGGCGAGGCCGCTGACGGCGCGGAGGCCGTCGCGCGAGCGCACGACCTGCGGCCGGACGTGTGCCTCTTCGACATCCGGATGCCGGTCATGGACGGGCTCGAGGCGACGCGCCGGGTCGCCGGAGCCGACGTGGCGGACCCCATCCCCGTCGTCGTCATCACCACCTTCGACCTCGACGAATACGTCTACGCCGCGCTGCGCGCCGGCGCCCGGGGCTTCCTGCTCAAGGATGCGGGCCCGGTGCTTCTGGCAGAGGCGGTCCGCGCCGCCGCGCGAGGCGATGCCCTCATCGACCCGAACGTCACCGTCCGTCTGCTCGAGGCCTTCGCCGGCTCGGCGCCCGAGGCGCCGGCACCGCCGTCGAGCCCGCTCACCGATCGCGAGGAAGCGGTGCTCGCCGGCGTGGCCCGTGGCCTCGGCAACGGCGAGATCGGCGACGAGCTGCACATCTCGCTCAGCACGGTGAAGACGCACCTCGCGAGCATCATGGCCAAGCTCGGCGCCCGTAACCGGGTCGAGATCGCCATCTGGGCCCACGAGCGGGGCGGCGCTCGGCGCTAGGTGCTCGGCCCGCGCCCAGGTGCATGGGCTCGGGCTCCCGGCCCCCGCACGAGAGAACGGACGTCGGCGCCGCCTGCTGGGGGACCAGCGGCGCCGACGTCCGAGGCGACGCCCGGGATCTTCGCGATCCGGCAGGCGTCCGCAACCCGAGCTGGGGGACTCAGGTCTGACGTCGAATGAAGCGCATCAGCCAGGCGATCACCGCGATGACGATGATGACGAGGCCGATCCACAGCAGGAACTTCGCTGCCTCGATGAACACGCCGAGCAGCAGCAGCACTATTCCGATGATGAGCAGGGTCACTGCAAGTCCGGTCATGCAGACCATCGTGAGGGGCCGGATAAATGCGCGCCAACCACTTGACAACCGACGCGGAACATGCGCGGCGCGGTGTCGCCGCCGTGGTGGTGGCAGCGCAGGGACCGCGCGCCTGAGGACGGCGACCGTCGTGCGAGACTCGAGACATGCGAGCACGGGTAGCGGTATTGCTTCTTTGTCTACCTCTCCTTCTCACGGCGTGCAGCGCTTTTGAGCCCTCACCAGGGCCAACGACGACATATGTTGACTCGTCCGGAGCAACGGTTGAGGCAGATTGGAGCCAGTACCCCGCGCAGGCCTACGTCGACGGTGAATCCCTGATCGGGCACCCCGACCAAGGGGAGTTGGAGCCTACCGCGCGAGACTTGATCGAGCACGTTGCGTCCGCCATCACGACGGCCTCGGGCATCAAGCTCGACCCGGTGTCTTCTTCCGCGTCGTGGTTCGCTGACACCAACTGGCACAAGGAGGATGGCAACGGGTATGGCGGAGAGTCCATGCTCGTAACTGTCAACTGCTGCGAGATGCAGGGCGATTCGGTACCTAACCACGATGACTGGCGATCATTGCTCGATGCGGCTTCCGACGCTGCGAAGGAACGTGGGCTTGCATCATTCGCTATCGAGTCGGGAATTGAGGGTTGCAATGGATTGGAGAAGTGCTGGCGTGTGATCGCACACGCAACCGACGGCGTGCAATGGCTCTCCCTCACAATCGAAGACCGCGCTCTCGATACGTCTGGAGACGCAGGTCGAGAAGCCGACCGTCTCGGACTGCCGATAGCTGCCGTCCACCTCACCTACGGCGCGACAGTCGTCGAAGCGGGCGCGAAGGACCGGTTCGCCAAAGCGATGGAGCCGTTCGTCGGACTTGAACGCCCAGAGGCTACGACGTCCGACTAGGGGGCCACACTACGGCGAAACAGAGTCGGTCTAGGGGCGTTCCCTGGGCCGAGCCTGGTTCACCGACTATCGGCTACGGGTTGCACTTGTACACAGCCAGCGCCTCCCAGTACATGAACGGATACCACGACTCCATGTCGTAGGACGGCCGCGCACTCACCGGGTAGCCCGCGATGTGGCAATACAACTGCTCTTGAATCTTCGCGTTCCACAGCCCTCTGTTCGAGCCGAGCTTGTTCTTGACCTCGTCGGCATGCGCCCACCACATGTAGAGATTCACCGGCGTGGACATCGTGCCGCCGAACTGGGTGGGCACCACCGAGACGATGTACCCTCTCGAGACCCGCTTGACAGACGGCTGGTAGTAGAGAGCCCGGCCGAGCCACGGGTCTGCAACGACGGGATACTGCACACCCCCGACGTTATGGTCGACGATCTGCGTCACCGTCGAGCCATCCACTTCGTATCGCGTGGGAATAGGCGTCCCGCGCGCGCGACGTTGCGCCCCACATCCGGAAGGATCGAGATCTCTGATCCTTCCGAACTTGACACGCGCAGCTCGCCGAGACGTGATTCGGGCGCGGCCCGCCTAGCGGAAGCGCTAGAGACGTTTCCTTTCAGAACCGAATACTTCGCCGGAACCCCGGCGAGAATCTGGTGGACGCGCCCACTCTCGTCGTCATCAGCGAACGCGGCCGGCGCTGAGAGCAATGCGAGGGCAAGGGAGCCGATAACGGCGCTGGCAAACAACGGACGGCGGAGTGGCGAGGTTCTGGCCCATGGGGGCATCTTCGTCTTCTTCGTATCCTTCGGCTCGGCAGGCGATCACGCTCGCGGGAGGAAGTGCTCGGGCCGACCTCGAGGTGGACTGGCTCCGACATCCCGGAGATCCACGCCCCGCCCCCAGCAGGGTGTGGATAGGCGCTCCGCGGGGAACATCGTGCTCCGATTACACCGGTGCGGAATCTGTTGTTCCCGCCCTGCAACTCAAACCGCGGGAAACTCCACCCCATTCATCACCCGCTCGGGCGAATGGACGCCCGGCCAACACCGCCTGGTGTCAACCCGGAGAGAGGAGGGAGCCGGGCCCGGCAACCGACGGATGATAAGTCCGAAGCTCGCGCTCCCTATCCGTGGTGCATGATTGTCAGCCCGACCGGGATACTCGCGCGGTTGCGGCACTCAGTTCCATCAACAGAGCACACGACGGACGCCCCCGCATCGCGGGGGTCTCCATCGCGCGCGGTCGTCAGTCCACGACGTCGGTCGCGTGCGCGGCGCGCCACTCCTCGGTGGCGTTCGCCGCCGGGCGACGCAGGAACAGCACCGCGACCACGCCGATCAGCATGACGGCGGCCGAGAGCAGCACCGACTGGGCCATGGCCGTGGCGAAGGGCTCCGCGACGACGACGGGGAGTGCGCCCGCGCTGAAGCTGCCTCCCGCGACATCGGCGGCGCCGGGGATGTTCGCCTCGATGCGGCTCTGCATGAACACGGCGATCGCGGCCGAGCCGAGCACCGAGCCGATCACGCGCGTGGTGTTGTAGATGCCCGCGCCCGCGCCCGCCTGCCTCGGCGCGAGGTTGCGGGTGGCGGTGGTCGCCAGCGGGCCCCACATTCCCGCGTTGCCGACGCCCATGAGGAAGGAGGGGATGAGGAACACCCAGATGGGGGTGTCGAGGTTCATCAGCACCGCGTAGAGCACCAGCGAGACGACGACGAGCAGAAGGCCCGGCACGAGCAGCACCCGGGGATCGGTGCGGTCGAGCCATCGACCGGCCAGGGGTGAGAGCACGCCGGCCGCCAGCGCCATCGGGATGAGGAGCAGCGCCGACTCGGTCGGTGTGAGGCCGCGGGCCAGCTGCAGGAAGAACATGAGCGGCAGCGACATGCTCGTCACCGTGAAGCCGACGGTCGCGATGCCGATGTTCGCCACCGAGAAGTTGCGGTCGCGGAACAGCACGAGCGGCACGAGCGGCTCGCTCTTCGTTCGCGCCTGCTGCCAGATGAAGAGGGCCATGACCAGCACTCCGGCGATGATGAGGCCCCACACCGTGATGGGCCCCCAGATGACGCCCCAGTCGTAGGTCTCACCCTCCTGGAGGCCGAACACGATGAGGAAGAGGCCGAGGGCGCTGAGGAACACTCCGACCAGGTCGAAGCGGTGCGGGTGCGTCTCGAGCTTCGGCACGAGGATCCACGCGAGCACGAAGCCCACGATCCCGACCGGGAGGTTCACGAAGAAGATCCACTCCCAGCCGAAGCCGTCGACGAGGAGCCCGCCGGCCAGCGGGCCGACGAGCATGGCGACGCCGGAGGTGGCACCCCACAGGCCCATCGCCGCCCCGCGCTGGTTCGGCGGGAAGGTGCGGGTGATGATCGCCATCGTCTGAGGCGTCATGAGCGCCGCGCCCAGACCCTGCACGGCACGGAATGCGATGAGCGCGCCGAGCGTCGGCGACAGGCCGCAGCCGAGCGAGGCGAGCGTGAAGATCGCGAGACCGCCGAGGTAGATGTACTTCGGCCCGAACCGGTCGCCCAGGCGTCCGGTGATCAGGAGCGGCACCGCGTACGCGAGAAGGTAGGCCGACGTGACCCACACCACGTTGTCGAGGTTGTTGGTGTCGGGGTCGAGTGCCGCCTTGATCGCGGGGTTGGCGACCGAGACGATCGTCGTGTCGACGAGGATCATGAAGAACCCGATGACCAGCGCCCACAGGGCGGGCCACGGGCTGCGGGGCTTGTGCCCGGCGGCGTAGGCACCGGTGGGCGGGTGTGCGTCGGTCCCGGTGCGGGGGGCGGCCGAACCGGTGCGGGAGGGCTCGGAGGCGGTGGGGGAGGCCGCCGAGGCGGTGCGGAATGCCGCACCCGCCGTGGGCGCTGCGTCCGGGGTTTCGGGGGTGGTCACTGGCGTGCCGCCTTTCTCTGGGCGAGGTAGCGTTCCGAAGGGGTCGCGTCGCGGCCCCAGGTGAAGTCGGGATCGGAGATGCGCGGGATCGTCGCGTCCATCCAGGCCAGCTCGGCCTCGAGCAGCGCCTCTTCGCGTCCGAGCTCGATGAGGTACTGCTCCGGCACGCCCTTGCCGAGCGCGTGTCGCCGGCCGGCGGCGACCGACTCCAGGCTGGTGGCGAGTGCCGTGCGGCGGGCGGCGAGCAGCTCGATGGCCTCCTCGCGCTCGAGGTTGTGCACTTCGGCGAGCGCGACCCGGAACTCGCCGGGCCGGTCCACCCGTGGAAGCTCGCGCCTGACCCATTCGAGGGCCGCGGCGGCGCCGGCATCCGTCTGCGTATAGGTCGTGCGCTCGGGACGATTGCCGTCGCGATCGACGCCGACCTCCGCGATCAGGCCCGCTCTCTCCAGCCGGGCGACCGTGTGGTACACCGTGCCGTTGGTGATCGTCACCAATCGGTCGTCGCGCCGGAAGTGCATGAGGCGGATCATCTCGTACGGATGCATGTCGCCCTCGCTGAGCAGCGTGAGCACCGCGACCCCCAACGGGGTCAGGCGTGCGACGGCGTCTCTCACGCGATCACTCCATCTCGATTAGTCCACGTGGACTATACGCCGTCGCACGCCGATCCGCACCCCTGCAGCTCACGCGCTGCCGACGGCGCCGCACGCCCGAGCCGGGATAATGGTCGGGTGACGGCTTCCCCCACCCCCTCGACCGAGCTTCCCGGCTGGCGCCACGTCTACTCGGGCAAGGTGCGCGACCTCTACGTGCCCGACGGCCCCTCGGCGGGCTCGGGGACCGAGGGGGCGGCTCCGGAGCGCATGCTCGTGGTCGCGAGCGACCGGGTCAGCGCGTTCGACCACGTGCTCTCGCCGGGAATCCCGGGCAAGGGCGAGCTGCTCACGACCCTCAGCCTCTGGTGGTTCGACCGGCTCGCCGGCGGCGACGGCGGCCGGAGCATCCCGAACCATCTCGCTGCATCACACACGCTCACGCGGGGCGCCGACGGCGAGGCCAACACGGCCGACGACCTGCAGAGCCTGATCCCGGATGCCGTGATCGGGCGTGCCATGGTGGTGAAGGGCCTCGACATGCAGCCGATCGAGTGCGTGGTGCGCGGCTACCTCACCGGCTCCGGGTGGGCGGAGTATCGCGAGAGCGGCACCGTGTGCGGCATCCCGCTGCCCGAGGGCCTGTCGAACGGCGACCGGCTGCCCGAGCCGATCTACACTCCCGCGTACAAGGCGCCTCTCGGCGAGCACGACGAGAACATCTCGTTCGAGCGCACGGTCGAGCTCGTCGGAGCCGAGCGTGCGGCCGAGCTGCGCGACCTCTCGCTCGAGATCTACCGCCGCGCGGCCGCGACGGCGGAGGCGCACGGCCTCATCCTCGCCGACACGAAGTTCGAGTTCGGCCTCGACGAGAACGGCGTGCTCACCCTCGCCGACGAGGTGCTGACGAGCGACTCGTCGAGATACTGGGATGCTGCGGCCTGGACCTCGGGCAACACGCCCGAGGAGCGCATGGCGAGCTTCGACAAGCAGATCGTGCGCGACTGGCTCGCCGCGAACTGGCCCGCACCGCGTGACGGCGAGCCGCCCGCCCTTCCCGCCGACATCGTCGAGCGCACCACCGCCCGCTACCGCGAGCTGCTCGAGCGCCTCACCGCCGCCTGACGCCGTCCGAGGCATCCGTTCGTCGGGAACGCCCTGGCGCGCCGCGCCGCTAGGGTGATGCTCGCACCAGCACCCGAAGCCCGCGCACCTCGCCTGCGCGCGGGCCGCTCGGCCGGGAATACATGACGGATGCCGGGGGTTGAACATTCATGTGAATACATCAGCCCCCGCTTCCGACAGGTTGGCCCCCGCCACCTCGATGGGCGCCGTCACGCTCCTGGTCGGCGACCTCGACGCCATGACCGCGTTCTACCGCGATGTGATCACGCTCCAGGTGCTGTCGGCCGACAGCGACGAGGTCGTTCTGGGGCGCGCGGGCCGGCCGATCGTCGTGCTGAAGCACGAGCCGGCGCTGCGTCACGCCGTACCCGGAGCGGCGGGGCTCTTCCACACCGCGATCCTCTTCGAGACGCAGGGGGCCCTGGCCGCTGCGCTCTACAGCGTCGCCCAGCGGGCGCCCCAGGCGTTCACGGGCTCCGCCGATCACCTCGTGAGCCAGGCGTTCTACCTGAACGATCCCGAGGGCAACGGCATCGAGCTCTACTGGGATCGCGCGCGCACCGAGTGGTCGTGGACCCACGGCAGCGTCGAGATGGCGACCCTGTACCTCGACCCCAACGGCTTCCTGCGCGAGCATCTGAACGAGCAGGCCGCGAGCGGCGCGACCCGACAGGTTGCGGCATCCATCGGTCACGTGCATCTGTCGGTCGGCGACGTCGCCAGCGCCCGCGCCTTCTACGTCGACGCCCTCGGCTTCGACGAGACCCTGTCGATGGGCGACCAGGCGCTGTTCGTCAGCGCCGGCGGCTACCACCACCACATGGCGATGAACGTGTGGAACTCCCGCGGCGCCGGGCCCCGCATGCCTGCGCTCGGCCTGGGCCGCGTCGATCTCGCACTCCCCGACGCCGACGCGCTGGGTGAGCTGGCCGAACGCCTGCGGCACCACGGACTCGATGTGCGCGACGACGGCCGGACGGTGTCGTTCGACGACCCCTGGCGCAATCTGCTCCACGCGACGGTTCCCGGCCGCGACTGACCCGCCCCCGCGCCGAGGCCCCCTCCCCTCTGCTCACCTGTCGCGAAGTGCCGGTACGCAGAGCAACTCGTGACAGGCGAGCAGCCGACGCCGGACAGGTGACGCGTTCAGACAGAGTCGCGGATGACGAGTTCGGTCTCGAGGATCGTGACGTGACGCGGATGCCGCCCCGCGAGCAGCTCGAGCAGCACCGTGGCCATGCGCTCGCCCTGTGCGAAAGACGGCTGCCGCACGGTGGTGAGCTGCGGCTCGACGGAGGTGGCCACCGGTGAGTCGTCGAAGCCCATGACGGCGATGTCGTCGGGAACGCGGAGACCCGCACCCGCGAGCACGGTCAGCGCTCCGCGCGCCATGAGGTCGCTCGCCACGAAGACGGCATCGGGGTTCGCGCCCGACGCCAGGATGCGCCGCATCGCGTCGGCTCCGCCGTCGGCGGTGAAGTTGCCGTCCTCGACGGCGATCTCGTCGAGGTTCCATGCGGCCAGCGCGTCACGATAGCCCTGCAGCCGGTCGACCCCGGCGGGCATGTCGCGCGGCCCCGTGATGGTCGCGACCCTGCGGCGGCCGTTCTCGATCAGGTACACGGTGGCGTCGTACGCCCCCCGCACGTTGTCGACGTCGACGTAGTAGTCGTGTTCGCGCGAGCGCACCGGGCGGCCGCCGTAGACGACCGGCACGACGCTCGCGATGCGGTCGATGAAGGTGTCGCTGGTGTGGTGCGAGACGACGATGGCGCCGTCGACGGCACCCGAGCGCACGTACGAGGTCGTCTTGTCGCCGGGGTCGTCGCTCGCGATGAAGAGATTGAGCACGTAGTCCGAGCGGCTGAGGCGCGAGTTGATGCCCGAGACGATCGCCGCGAAGAACGGGTCGCCGAAGAAGCGGGTCGTGTCTTCTGGCACGATCAGCGCGACCGCGTGCGTCTTCTGGCTGGCCAGCGAGCGTGCGGCGCGGTTGGGCACGTAGTTGAGCTCGGCGATCGCGCGCGTCACCGATTCCAGGGCTTCCGGGCTGACCGCCGTCGAGCCGTTCACGACGCGCGACACCGTCGATCGCGACACGCCGGCGGCGGCGGCGACCTCCTCGATCGTCACGGCCGAGCGCATGGCCTCGGTGCTCATCTCATCCCTCCTTCCCGGATGCTACTGCCCCGCGCCGACCCGCCGGGGCCGTGCTACGGCGCCGCGGTCGCGACGCGCGCGGGCTCGGGGTCGAGCGCACGGGCGCCGATGATGCGCCGGTACTCCAGAGCGCTGTCCTTGGGGGTGCGCTCCTGCGTGTCGTAGTCGACCCGCACGATCCCGAACCGCTTCTCGTACCCCCAGGCCCACTCGAAGTTGTCGAGGAACGACCAGTAGAAGTATCCGCGCACGTCGACACCGGCCTCGGCGGCATCGAGGATCGCACCGAGGTGACCGCGGAGGAACTCGACGCGATCGGCGTCGTGCACCCGCTTCTCGTCGCCCTCGACGGTGAGCTCGTCGTCGTACGCGGCGCCGTTCTCTGTGACGAAGAGCGCCGTCCCGGCCGGCTGGGCGTACTCGTCCCAGACCCGGCGCAGGAGCGTCGTCAGCCCCTCCGGCTGCACCTCCCAGTGCATCGGCGTGCGGGGCAGCCCGCGCTCGTGCCAGTAGATGCCTTCGTGGGAGGGGAACGGGGAGCGCCCGGGGCGATCGGTGGGCGCGTCTCCGCCGATCGGCGGGTTCACCGGCTCATGACCGCCGACGTACTCGCCGTGGTAGTAGTTGACGCCGAGCGTGTCGATCGGCGTCGCGATGGTCTCGAGGTCGCCCGGGCGCACGGCGTCCTCCCACGCGGCGATGGCCGCGGCATCCACCTTCCGGATGTCTTCGACGATGTCGGCCGGGTACTGCGCCCGGAAGATGGGATCGAGGAACCAGCGGTTGAACTGACCGTCGATGCGGCGGGCCGCGTCGGCATCGGCGGGGTCGTTCGCGTCGACGGGGTCGGCGACGGTGAGGTTCAGCGTGATGCCGAGCTCCAGCGACGCGTCGCGGGCGCGCAGCTCGCGCACCGCCTGCCCGTGACCGAGCAACAGGTGGTGGGCGGCGAGCACGCCTTCCTCCACGCTGTAGTGGCCGGGCGCGTGGAGTCCTGCGGTGTAGCTGAGGAACGACGAGCACCACGGCTCGTTGAGCGTCGTCCACACGTTCACCCGGTCGCCGAGCGCGTCGTGCATCGTGAGGGCGTACTCGGTGAAGAGGTCGGCGGTGTCGCGGTTGGTCCAGCCGCCCTTCTCCTGCAGGGCCTGCGGGAGGTCCCAGTGGTAGAGCGTCAGCCACGGCAGGATGCCGGCATCCAGCAGCTCGTCGACCAGGCGCTCGTAGAAGTCGACGCCCTGCGGGTTGAGAGCGCCGCCGTCGGGGCGCACGCGAGACCACGAGGTCGAGAACCGGTACGTCTGCAGGCCCAGATCCTTCATCAGCGCCACGTCGTCGCGGTAGCGGTGATAGTGGTCGCAGGCGACGTCGCCGTTGTCGGCGTTGATGACGGCCCCCGGAACGCGGCAGAAGGCGTCCCAGATGGAGTCGCGGCGGCCGTCCTCGTGGGCGGCGCCCTCGATCTGGAAGGCGGCGGTCGCGGCGCCGAACAGGAAGTCCTGGGGGAAGGCGCGCGGGATGGGGGTCGTCATGAGGGAAGGGTCCTCTCTAAAGCTCTGGATTCAGGATGACGGGGCCGGGCGAGGTGCGGAAGACCTAGCCCTTGACGGCGCCGGCCATGATGCCGCTCACCAGCTGCCTGCCCGTGAAGGCGAAGACGATCAGGAGCGGGACCGTGGCCAGGAGCACGCCGGCCAGCACGATCGAATAGTCGACGAAGTAGTTCGACTGCAGGAGGGAAAGTGCCACGGGGAGGGTCGGGCTCTGCCGGTCCAGCACGATGAAGGGCCAGAAGAACTGGTTCCACGCGCCGACGAAGGTGAAGAGGAACAGCATGGCCGCGGCAGGGCGCGCAGCGGGCACGCCGACCGTCCAGAACGTGCGGAGCATGTTGGCGCCGTCCACGCGGGCCGCCTCGATCAGCTCGTCCGGCACGGTCTGCGACAGGTACTGGGTCATCCAGAACACTCCGAAGGCGCTGGTGAGCGCGGGAATGATGATCGCGCCGATCTGCCCGGTCCACCCGAGGTCGGAGAACAGCAGGTAGAGGGGCACGACGCCGAGCTGCATCGGCACCGCCATGGTCGCGACCACGAACGCGAGCAGCCACTTGCCGCCCGGGAAGCGCAGCTTGGCGAACGCCCAGCCGGCGAGGGTCGAGAACAGCACGACGGATGCCGCGATCACCGTGGAGCTGAAGATGGAGTTCCACAGTGCCGGCCAGAAGTTCACGGCCGGGTCGTTCATGACCTTCAGTGCGTTGTCGATGAAGTTGCCGCCGGGCAGCCACGACATGTCGGGGTCGTTGATCGTCGACGCATCGCCGGAGCCGATCAGGAACGACCAGTAGTAGGGGAAGATCGCCGAGACGATGACGACACCGAGGCCCGCGTAGACCCAGAATCCGGCGCGCACGCCTCGGATCTTGGTGGTCCGGCGGCTGCGTCGCGCGTTCGGCAGGTTCTCCTCGACGACGGCGAGGGGCGGTGTGTTGATGGCGCTCACAGCTGGGCTCCCTTCCGGCCGGGGCGGCGACGCTGGATCACTCCGCGACGCCCTTCGTCGCGCACGAGGGCACGGGTGATGGCGAGGTTGATGAGGCCGATCGCCAGGATGATGATGAAGAGGATCCACGCCAGCGCGGCAGCGCGGCCGAAGTTGAACTCGCCCCAGCCGATGTTGTACAGGTACAGCGTGATCGTCAGCCACTGGTTGGCGGCGCCGCCGCGACCGGTCTGGTCGTACATGCGCGGCTCATCGAAGATCTGGAGGCCGCCGATCGTCGACGTGATGATCACGAAGATGAGCGTGGGCTTCAGCGACGGGAGGGTGATGCTCCAGAACTGGCGGAAGGCGTTCGCGCCGTCGACGGTGGCCGCCTCGTAGTACTCACGGGGCACCGCCTGCATCGCCGCGAGAAGGATGAGGGCGTTGTAGCCGGTCCAGCGGAAGTTGACCATCGTCGCGATCGCGATGTGGCTCCAGAACGGGTCCTTGTGCCACGGGATCGGGCCCAGCCCGATGCTCGTGAGGACGTTGTTCACGAGACCGTGGTTGTCGCCGAACATGTTGCTGAAGATGAGGGCGACGGCGACGGGGGCCATCACGTAGGGCAGCAGCACGCTCATGCGCCAGAAGGTCTTGGCCCGGATGTTGCGGTCGAGCATCGCCGCGATGAACAGCGCGAGGATGAGCTGCGGCACCGACGACAGCAGGAAGATGCTGAAGGTGTTGCGCAGGGCCGTCCAGAACTCGGCCTGCGACAGGATCCAGATGTACTGGTCGAAGCCGACGAAAGTGCCCGAGTTGCGCACCAGGTCCCACTCCTGGAACGAGATCACCGCCGTGTAGACGATGGGGAAGAGTCCGACGATCGCGAACAGGATGAAGAACGGGGAGATGTAGAGGTAGGGCGAGACCTTCAGATCCCAGCGGCTGAGGCGATGGGAGAAGGAGAGGACGCGCGGCTGGCGATCCGGATCGGGCCTATCGGCCGGCCCGGATGCCGTGGTGCGGGTGGCGGTCGTGGTCACCGGTGGCTCCGATTCGGTGTCGAGGGTGGGGTGAGGCGGAGCGCGCGCGGACCGGGGGCAACCCGCGCGCACTCCGCTCTCCGGTGGGATCGCGTCCCGGCGAGGGGACGCGACCGTCAGTGTCGGCCTAGAAGGCCTCGACCTCTGCGACGTACGTGTTCCACGACGTCTCCGGGTCCTCGACGCCGTCGAAGACCCGCGTGATGGCGTCCTGCAGCGCGGTGTTGTACTTGAAGTAGTTCGCGCTCTTGTACGGCGTGACCGTGATCGCCTCGGAGCGGTCCGCGAAGATCTTGCCGGTCGGCGCGCCGGCGAAGAACTCGTTGGACGACTCGGTGATCGCCGGGTCGGACTGCGCCTCCACGGCGCTCGGGTACTGGCCGGCGTTGACGAACGTCTTCGCCTGCTGCTCCGGTGCCGTCAGCCAGTCGGCGAGGGCGAGGGCCGCGTCGACGTTCTTGCCGTTGGCCGGAACGGTCAGGTACGAGCCGCCCCAGTTGCCGCCGCCGTTCGGGAACGCGTTCGCGATCTCCCAGCCGGTGACGTCGGGTGCGTTGCCGGAGATGATGCCGAGCATCCACGGCGGGCACAGCATCGCGGCGAACTCGCCGTTGGCCATCGAGGCGTTCCAGTCGTCGGACCACTGGCCCGAGTAGGCCGAGTTGGGGATGCCGCGCTCGACGACGAGCTCGTAGGCCGCCTTCGTCTCGGGGCTGGTCGTGGCGACGACGGTGCCGTCCTCCTCGTCGTAGGGGAACTCGACCTGGTTGATGATGCCCTGGAAGGCCGAGTTGGCAGCGTCGAGCATCGGCTTGCCGGTCGCCGCCTTGTACTGGTCGGCGAGGTCGAAGAAGGTGTCCCAGTCGCCGTCGATCGCCGCGGCGACCTCGTCGGGCGTCGAGGGCAGGCCGGCGGCGGCGAACAGGTCGGCGCGGTAGCAGACCGCCTGCGGGCCGATGTCGGTGCCGAAGCCCACGAGACGGCCGTCGGCGTCGGTCGCGGCCGCTTCCTTCCAGTCCACCCAGCGGCCCTTGGCACTGTCGGGCACCTCCGCGAGAAGGTCGGAGTACTGCATGGCCTCGGCGAACCAGTCCACCTCGACGGCCTCGATGTCGGCGAGGCCCTCCTTGCCGAGCTTCGCGAAGAAGTTCGTGCGGGCGTCGTCGGTGATGGCGGCCTTGTTGTGGACGATCTTGACGTCCGGGTTCGCGTCCATGTACTCCTGCAGGAGCTCATCGTCGTACCCGAAGTCGTTGAACGTGGCCAGGGTCAGCGTGATCTGACCGTCTTCGCTGCTCGCCTCGTCACCGTTGCCGCCGGCGCAGCCGGCGAGGACGATGGCCGAGGCCGAGAATGCGGCGATTGCCACAGCGCTTCTGCGGAAGGCGCGTGCGTTCACTGTCACTCCTTTGTGTTGTCAGGGTGTTGCAGGATCGGCTCGGAGGGTGCCGAGTCGTCGGGGTGCGTCGTGGGAGCGGTCCCATCGATCGAGACGAAACGCTATGGGATCGCTCTCACGAAGTCAAGGGAGCGCTCCCACGCGTTCATCACGGTTGAGTCACGGCCGCTGCACCGCCTTGTTCGAATCGCGCACTTGGCGGCGAGTCGGGGCTTACGGCGGCAAAGTGCGCGATTCGAGACCGCGAACGGCACGGGATGCCGCGGCCCGTAGACTGGACCAGACCCCTGCCCGCGACATCCGGAGCTCTCTCATGCCCACCATCGTCGTCGACGTCATGCCCAAGGCCGAGCTCCTGGACCCGCAGGGGAAGGCCGTCTCCGGCGCCTTCGCCCGCCTCGGTGTCTCGGACTTCACCGACGTGCGGATCGGCAAGCGATTCGAGCTCGCCGTCGACGGCGAGGTCACCGCCGAGGTGCTCGCCGAGGCGAAGCGCATCGCCGACGAGATCCTCTCGAACTCCGTGATCGAGGACGTCGTCGGCATCGAGGTCGTCGAATGACCGCGCGCATCGGCGTCATCACCTTCCCCGGCTCACTCGACGACCGCGACGCGCAGCGCGCGATCCGCGTGGCCGGAGGCGAGCCGGTCGCCCTCTGGCACGGATCTCACGACCTCGACGGCGTCGACGCCCTCGTCCTCCCCGGCGGCTTCAGCTACGGCGACTACCTGCGCGCAGGGGCCATCGCCGCTCTCGCGCCCATCATGGCGGAGGTGAAGGATGCCGCGGCCCAGGGCATGCCCATCCTCGGCATCTGCAACGGCTTCCAGATGCTCGTCGAGGCGCACCTGCTGCCGGGCGGCCTCATCCGCAACGCGCACCAGCAGTTCATCCGCCGCGACCAGCGCCTCCGCGTCGAGAACAACGACACGGCCTGGACCAGCGATTTCGCCTCCGGCCAGGAGATCGTCATCCCGCTCAAGAATGCCGACGGCGGCTACATCGCGTCGGAGTCCGAGCTCGACCGGCTCGAGGGCGAGGGGCTCGTGGCCTTCCGCTACGTCGGCGTGAATCCCAACGGGTCGCTCCGCGACATCGCCGGCATCGTGAACGAGCGCGGCAACGTCGTCGGCCTCATGCCGCACCCCGAGCACGCGGTCGAGCCGGGCTTCGGACCCGACACCACCGCCGCGATGCGGTCGGGCGTCGACGGACTGTCGTTCTTCACGTCGGCCATCGCCGCCGTGGTCGGCGCCGCGGCCTGAGCCGCAGCATCCCGCCTTCGCCCTTCTCCGGAATCAGGAGATCTGGCGCACACAGGACAGTCCGCCGCGAAACGCCCTGCCTCCGCCAGATCTCCTGATCTGAGCGCGCCGACTCAGACGGTGCCGGCGGGCGGCCAGACGCCGATGATGAGCGCCATGACGACGATCGTCACGAGTTCGTGCGCGATGTTCATGACGGTGAGCGACGTCGGCCTCCCCTCGAACGCGTCGTGCGTGATGAAGCGGGCCGCCGTGAAGCCGGCCCACAGGATCACCGCAGTGGCCAGCGACGCCCACAGGTAGCTGCCGCCGTAGAAGTGCCAGGCGATCGACGACGCGCCGGCGAGCACCCATGCCGTCACGAAGCTGACCACGAGCGTCACGATGATCGGCACGACGGCGGTGGCGGCCGGGCGATCCATGTCGACGTTCGCGAGCTTCGCCCAGCGCGTGCCGAACACCCCGCGCGCGTACCAGACCGAGCCGACCACCATGCTCGAGAGCGTCGCGAGCAGCACCGCCCAGTAGTTGATCTCGGGAACCATGTGCGCCTCCTCCTCGAAACCGCGCGCCTGCCGCTCGCGGTCTCGACGCGAGCGTAGCCCCGGGCGACGACGCCGTGCCCGCACCGCGCCGGTAGCGTGGATCGGGTGAGCAACGGCATCCGGAATCTCGTGGTCAGCGTCCCCACCGAAGAACTCGCCGCCGATCTCGGCGAGCTCCCCACGGGTGTGGAGCTGATCGTGTGGCCGATGGATGCTGCGGCCCCGCGTGACCGGTTCGATCTCGTGGTGCCGCCGTACATGTCGATGGCCCGCGTGCTCGAGCGTCTCGAGGGCGTCGACGTGGGACTCGTGCAGGGGCAGTCCATCGGCTACGACGGCGTCGCCGACATGCTGCCGGAGGGGCTGACCTTCGCAAACGCGGCGTCGGTGCACGAGACCTCCACGGCCGAGCTCGCGGTCGGGCTGACGATCGCCGCGCAGCGGCACATCGACGCGTTCGCCGTCGACACGGCCGCCGGGCGATGGGAGCCCGTCTTCGCGCAGAGCCTGGCCGACCGCCGCGTGCTGCTGCTCGGCTACGGCGGCGTCGGCAAGGCGGTCGCGGCGAGGCTCGAGCCGTTCGAGGTGGAGCTGATCGCCGTCGCATCGGGGGCCCGCGAGGAGGACGGCGTCGCCGTCCACGGCATCGACGAGCTGCCCGGTCTGCTCCCGCGCGCGGAGATCGTCGTCGTGACGCTTCCGGGCGGGCCCTCGACGCGGGGCATCGTCGACGAGGCCTTCCTGTCGGCGCTGCCCGACGGCGCCCTGGTGGTCAATGTCGGGCGTGGCACGATCGTCGACACCGACGCCCTGGTGGACCACGTGCGCCGAGGCCGGATCCGGGCCGCGCTCGATGTGGTCGACCCCGAGCCGCTGCCCGAGGGGCACCCGCTGTGGAGCTTGCCCGGCGTTCTGATCGCCCCTCACGTCGGCGGCGCGTCGAGCGCCATGCGCCCGCGCATCGCGAAGCTCGTGCGCACGCAGATCGAGCGCCTGGCCGCCGGCGAGCGCCCGCTCAACGTCGTGCTCGGTGGCGACTGACGCCGCCGAAAGCGCACGAATCGCAGCCGGAGAGTCGGTCCGACCGCAGTCTCTGCGCTTTCGACGAGGGGCCGAGTGGGGCGGAGCGGGCGGCCGCCGTCACCGGGCGTCGATGTCGGCGCCCGACCAGAGATCGGCGCACTCGACCTGCACGGCGCCGTGGGCCGCCAGATACTCGCGCGCACCGCGGTCCCCGACGAGGCTGTCCACCATCGAGGGCAGGTGGTTCGCCCCGATCGCGACCGGGTGACCCGGACGTCCGCCGTACACCGCCCGGGCCAGGCCGTCCCGCGGCGCGGATCCGAGCGCGCCGACCACCCGTCCGACCGCCTCGGGCGCCGCATCCGGCGTATCCACGGGCGTGACGACGGCGACGTCGGCACCCTCCGCCGCCTCGAGGCCGGCGCGGAGTGCGGCCGACAGTCCGGAGGCCCAGTCGGGCGCGACGACGATCCGCACGCCGGCGGGGATGAGCCGGGCGACCTCGCGGCCCCGCGCACCGACCACGACGACGGCGTCGTCGCACCCTCCGGCCCGCAGCATGGCCACCGCCTGCGCGACCCACGGGGTGCCGTCCGAGGTGCGGGCGAGGCCTTTGGGCAAGCCGTATCGCGTGCCGGCCCCCGCCGCGAGCACGATGCCGCACACCCGCATCCGGCTCCCCCCGTCGCCCGCGCCCGCGAGGCGCGGGGCGTTTCCTGAGCGTAGTCCGCGCGAAACATCCCCCGCCTAGCGTGACGCCATGCTCGAGATCGCCCGTGACCTGCTGCCGCTTCTTCGGTCGGGCGCCGTCGTGGCCGCGGTCACGGTGACGAATGTCGCCCGCAGCGCGCCGCGGGGCCCGGGCGCGACGATGGCGGTCACCGCCGACGGGCGCGTGATCGGCTCGATCTCGGGCGGATGCGTCGAGGGCGACGCCGTTCTGCTCGCACACCACGCCCGCCTCACCCGCACCGCGCACAGGGCGCGCCTGGGCTTCTCGGACGACGCCGCGCACGCTGCGGGGCTGGCGTGCGGCGGAAGCGTCGACGTCGTCGCCTACCCCGTGCCACCGGAGGATCCCGTCATCGAGGCCCTCGAGGCCGCGGCCGCCGGACGCGGCGTGACGGTGGGGGTGGTGCTCGCAGGCGCGTCCGCCGGGCAGGCCATGGACGAGCGGATGCTGCGCCTCTCGGTCGCCGCGGACGCTCTGGCTCCGGCGATCCGGGCACGCGACTCGCTCGTCCTGCCCGGTGCGTATGCGGGGCACGACGTGCTCGCGATCTCGTCGGCACCGCGCCCGCGACTGATCCTTCTCGGGGCCGGCGAGCACGCGGCGGCGATCTGTCGCGTGGCGACCGCGGCCGGCTTCGCGGTCGAGGTGTGCGACGTGTGGCCGACGCTCGTGACGCAGGAACGGTTCCCCGACGCGGTGCGGCTCGTGGCCGGGCTCCCGCAGGACCATCTCGCCGGACTCGACCCCGACTCGCTCGATGCCCGCACCGCGATCTGCGTTCTGACGCACGACGAGCGCGTGGACGTGCCCTCGCTGCAGGCCGCGCTCGCGCTGCCCGTCGGCTTCGTCGGCGCGATGGGGGCACGCGCGACCGTGGCTCGTCGCGCCGAGCTGCTGCGAGAGCGCGGCGTTCCCGAGCACGACCTCGCGCGCCTGCACTCGCCGCTCGGCCTCGATCTCGGGGGATCCACCCCGGAGGACACCGCGGTGGCGGTGCTCGCCGAGATCGTGGCCGCCCGGCACGGCGGATCGGGGATGGCGCTGCGAGACCGGTCCGGCTCCCTGCACCGGCGTCCGTCGGCCACCGCCGAGCCGGCCGAAGCCGACGCCGGCGTCTCCCCCGCTGCACCCGTCGACGACGCCGCGGCGTCGTGCGCGGCATCCGTCGCACCTTTCCCGGTCCCATCCAGAGGAGCCTCATGACCCGCACGATCATCGAGCACGGGCACATCGCCACGGTCGACGGCGCAGGCACCGAGCACGACGACGGGCATGTCGTGATCGACGGCGGACGCATCGCCGCGGTCGGGGCGGGGCCCGCAGACCCCGCGCTGCGCGACGGCGCCGAGATCGTCGATGCGCGCGGTTGCCTGGTCACGCCGGGCCTGGTCAACACCCACCACCACCTGTACCAGTGGCTCACGCGCGGGTATGCGCAGGACGCGATCCTCTTCGACTGGCTCACGGCCCTGTATCCGCTCTGGTCCCGCATCGACGCGGACCTCACCGGCGCGGGCGCGGCCGGTGCGATGGCCGTGCTGGCACGATCGGGCTGCACGACCGTCGCCGACCACCACTACGTCTTCCCCCGGGGTTCGGGCGATATCGTCGGCGCGATCGTCGACGCCGCCGCGACGGTGGGGGTGCGGCTGCACGCGACCCGCGGGTCCATGGACCTCGGCGCCTCGCAGGGCGGGCTGCCGCCGGACTCGGCGGTCGAGACGACGGATGCTGCGCTCGCGGCGTCGCAGGAGGCGGTCGAGCGTCATCACGACCCGTCGTTCGACGCGATGGTGCGCATCGCGATCGCACCGTGCTCGCCGTTCTCGGTGACCGCCGACCTCCTGCGCGAATCGGCGGCGCTGGCACGAACGCTGGGGGTGCGGCTGCACACCCACGCCTCGGAGACCGTCGAGGAGGACGCATACTGCGCCGAGCGCTTCGGTCGCACGCCGACGCAGTATCTCGAGGATCTCGGGTGGCTGGGTGACGACGTCTGGATGGCACACGCGGTGCACCTCGACGACCCGGCCATCGCGCGCTACGCGGCCACGGGCACGGGCGTCGCGCACTGCCCCTCGTCGAACGGACGGCTGGCCGCGGGGATCGCGCCGGTGCGCGCCCTGCTGGATGCCGGGGCGCCGGTGGGGCTCGGCGTCGACGGCGCCGCGTCCAACGAGTCGGGGCAGCTGGGGGTCGAGATCCGCGAGGCGGTGCTGATGGGGCGCCTGCGCACCGGCTCGGACTCGATGAGCGTGCGCGACGGTCTGCGCATGGCGACGATGGGAGGCGCCCGGGTTCTCGGCCGCCAGCACGAGATCGGGTCGCTCGAGGCCGGCAAGCTCGCCGACATCGCGGTGTGGCGGGTCGACCGGATCGAGCACGCCGGCATCCTCGATCCGGTCGCCGCCCTCGGACTCGGCGCGCTGCCGCCGCTGAAGCGCCTGTACGTGGGCGGACGCGCCGTGGTCGAAGACGCCACCCTCTCGACGGCCGACGAGGACCGCCTCGCCCGCGCCGTGGTCGCCGCGTCCACCGCGCTCGCCGGGCGGCTCTGACGAGGCCCCCGTGGACATCACCTCGGTCACCTCGTTCCGGCGGGCTCGCACCCGGGAGGACCTCATGCTCGCGCCCCGCGAGACCCTGATCGCTGGCGGCACGTGGCTCATGAGCGAGCCGCAGCCCGGCACGACGGGGTTCGTCGACCTCACGACGATGGGGTGGCCCGCGCTGGAGGTGACGAGGGCCGGCCTGCGGATCGGGGCGACCTGCACCATCGCGGAGTTCGTGGCCTGGGCACAGGGCCGTGGAAGCCTGAGGGTGCCGGAGGCGTGGGCGGCAGCATCCGCCGTTCCCGATGCCGCCAACGCGCTGCTCGCTTCGTTCAAGGTGTGGAACACCGCCACAGTGGGCGGCAACGTGTGCCGGGCCTTCGCTGCGGGATCGATGACCGCGTTCCTCGTGACGCTCGACGCCACCGCCGAGGTCTGGCGGGCCGACGGCTCGGCGTACGAGGCGGACGTGGCCGACCTCGTGACCGGCAACGGCGAGAACGCGCTCGCACCCGGCGACGTGCTGCGCGCGATCGACGTGCCGGCCGCCGCGTTGCGGGCGCGCGCGGCGCTCCGCAAGATCGCGCTCGCCGAGCACGGCCGATCCGGCGCCGTGGTGTCGGGGCGGCTCGATGAGGATGGCTCGTGCGTCCTCGTGGTCACGGCGGCGACCCGGCGTCCGACGGTGTTCCGCTTCGCGGGGATCCCGGATGCCGCGACCCTCGCCGCTGCGGTGCACGCGGCGCCTGGGTACTACACCGATCCGCTCGGCGCCGCCGACTGGCGGCGCGGGGTGAGCGGGGTGCTCGCCGAGCGGATCCGCCAGGACCTGCTCGAGCAGGGGGAGGGAGCATGAGGCTTCACGTCAACGGCGAGCCGGTCGAGGCGGACCCGCGGCCCGGCCAGTGCCTGCGCACGCTGCTGCGCGAGAGCGGGCACCACGAGGTGAAGAAGGGGTGCGACGCAGGCGACTGCGGCGCGTGCTCGGTGCTCGTCGACGGCGTGCCCGTGCACTCCTGCATCGTGCCGGCGGTCCGCGCCGAGGGCGTCTCGGTGACGACGGCCGCGGGCCTCGCTCCCGGAGACGACCTTCATCCCGTGCAGGAGGCGCTGATCGAGCACTTCGGGTTCCAGTGCGGCTTCTGCACGCCGGGCATGGCCGTGACGGCGTCGACGCTGTGCGCGGGCGACCTTCCCGACCTGGATCGCCGCATGAAGGGCAACCTGTGCCGTTGCACGGGATACCGGCCGGTGCGGGAGGCGCTCGAGTCCGTGCTGGGTCCGGTGCGCGAGACCGGGGCTGCGGGTGCGACCGCTCACCCCGCCGCCACGGCGACGAGAACGCACGACAGCACCGTGACCAGCCCTGACCCGGTGCTCTCACGCGGTCTCGTCCGGGAGGACGGGGATGCCGCGCCCGACGCCGGCGCGCTCCGGGTCGGTGCATCGGCGCGGCCCGAGCCCGGGCGGCGCGTCGTGCAGGGCCTCGAGCCGTACACGTTCGACACCGACCTCACCGACACGCTCGTGCTGCGGGTGGTCGGGTCGCCGCATCCCCATGCCCGCATCGTCGCGATCGACGACGCCGCGGCCCGCGCACTGCCCGGGGTGGTCGCCGTCTTCACCCACGAGAACGTCACCGCCCGACGGTACTCGACCGCCCGGCACGAGCTTCGCGAGGACGATCCCGACGACACCCGCCTGCTCGACGACACCGTGCGGTTCGTCGGACAGCGGGTGGCCGCCGTCGTCGCCGAGACGGCCGAGATCGCGGATGCCGCCTGCCGGCTGATCGACGTGACCTACGAGGTGCTGCCCGCGGTGTTCGATCCGGAGGAGGCGCGGCGGCCGGGCGCCCCGCTGATCCACCCCGACCGTACCCCGCAGGACCGCGTCGCCGAGGCGGACCGCAACGTCATCGCGACGTTGCACGACGGGATCGGCGGCGACGCGGACGCCGCCCTCGCGGCGAGCGCCGTCACGGTCTCGGGCACATGGCGCACGAGCCGGGTCTCGCACGCGCAGCTCGAGACGCACGGGGCGATCGGCTGGCTCGACGACGAGGGCCGGCTGACCATCCGCTCGAGCACGCAGGTGCCCTTCCTGGTGCGCAACGAGCTGTCACACCTGTTCCACCTGCCCCGCGAGCGGATCCGCGTGTTCGCGGCGCGCGTCGGGGGCGGGTTCGGCGGCAAGCAGGAGATGTTCACCGAGGACCTCGTCGCCCTCGCCGTGCTGCGCACCGGCCGCAAGGTCGCCTACGAGTTCTCGCGCGCCGACCAGTTCCGCCGGGCGTCGGTACGCCACCCGTTCCGCGTGGCGGTGACGCTCGGGGCGACGGCGGACGGCGTGCTCACCGCGATGAAGCTCGATGTGCTGAGCGACACCGGCGCCTACGGGAACCACGGCATCGGCGTCATGTTCCACGGGTGCGCCGAGTCGATCAACGTCTACCGGTGCCCCGTGAAGCGCGTCGACGCCGAGGTCGTGTACACGAACACCGTTCCCTCGGGCGCGTTCCGCGGCTACGGGCTGGGGCAGATGATCCTCGGCGTCGAGTCCGCCATGGACATGCTGGCCGAGAAGCTCGCGATCGATCCCTTCGACCTGCGCCGCATCAACGCCGTGCGCGAGGGCGACCCGCTCCTCACCGTGCGCGACGAGCACGATGAGGATCTCGTGTGGGGAAGCTACGGCCTCGATCAGTGCCTGGACGACGCGCAGGCCGCGCTGCGCCGGGGCAACGGCGTCGCAGCACCCGAGGGCTGGCTCGTGGGCGAGGGGATGGCGCTGTCGTTCATCGCCGCGATGGCGCCGGGCGGTCACCACGCCCACAGCGTCACGACCCTGCGGCCCGACGGCGTCGTCGTGGTGGCGGCGGGGACCGCCGAGTTCGGCAACGGCACGAGCACCGTGCTGCGGCAGATCGCGGCGACCGTGATGGAGGCCGAGCCCGAGCGCATCGTGCTCCGCGCCGCCGACACCGACCTCGTCGCCCACGACACAGGGGCCTTCGCCTCGGCCGGTGTCACGGCGGCGGGGAAGGCACTCGCCGCCGCGTGCATGGAACTGCGAAGTCGCATGCTCGCGACGGCATATGCCGTCGCCGGGTCGCCCGAGGGCATCGAACCCCTTGTGGCGCCCGGCGGCGTGCAGGTCGGCGAGCGCCTCGTGGCGTTCGACGAGATCGTGGATGCTGCGAGCGTGGAGCAGCGGACCCCCGAGGGCCTCGTCGGCCGTGGCAGCGAGCACGGCGACGAGCGGAGCCTTTCGTTCAACGTCCATGCGGTCCGCGTGGCCGTCGAGCCGGAGACCGGTGTCGTGCGGGTGCTGCAGTCGGTCCAGGCCGCCGATGCCGGGTTCCTGATGAATCCGGCGCAGGTGCGCGGGCAGGTCGAGGGCGGGGCGGCTCAGGGCCTGGGCAGCGCACTCTACGAAGAGGTGCTGATCGGCGCGGATGGCGCCGTCGAGAACCCGGCGTTCCGGCAGTACCGGGTGCCGCAGTTCGGCGACATCCCCGTCACCGAGGTGCTCTTCGCCGACACCTCGGACGCGGTCGGCCCGTTCGGAGCCAAGTCCATGAGCGAGTCGCCGTACAACCCGGTCGCCGCCGCCGTGGGCAACGCGATCGCACGCGCGGTCGGCCGGCGCCCGTTCCGGCAGCCGTTCACGCGTGAGCGGGTGTGGCGCCTGGCCCAGGGAGTGGACGAGCCCTGACCCTGAACGAGCCTTGACGGGACCGGATGCCGCGGCGCCCGACATCCGGAACCATCCGTCACATCGCCGAAACACCCGGACCCACCGGTTGAAATGCGCCGCCCCTAACGTCGGCCTGATCACATCACGTGCTCACACCGCATGAAGGGAAGCCATACCCGATGGCACGACACAGCAACCTGGGGCGGCGCGGCCGTCTCGCCGCCGGCGCAGCCGCGGTCATCGCCTCCGTCCTGATCCTCGCCGGCTGCGCGTCGGGCGGCACCGCCGCACCCGGCTCCAGCGAGGGCGGCGACGAGGCGGCCTCCTACGGCGAGATCAGCGTCCAGTACTCCTGGATCAAGAACGAGGAGTTCGCGGGCGAGTTCTACGCGTACGAGAACGGCTACTACGACGAGAGCGGCTTCGGCGACGTGATCGGCATCTCGGGTCCTGACACCGGGGTGGCGAAGCTGCTCTCGGGCACGGTCCAGGTCGCCCTGAGCGACGCCGCGTCGATCGGCGCCGCGATCGCCGAGGAGGAGGCGCCGCTGAAGATCATCGGCGCGACGTTCCAGAAGAACCCCTTCACGATCCTCTCCCTGGCGGACGGCGGCAACATCACGAAGCCCGAGGACCTGGTCGGCAAGACGATCGGCGTGCAGGACTCCAACGCGTCGGTCTTCGCCGCCCTGCTGAACGCCAACGACATCGATCCCGCGGACGTCACCGTCGTGCCCGTCGACTTCGACCCGACCCCGCTCATGAACGGCGAGGTCGACGGCTTCATGGCGTACCTGACGAACGAGGCCCTCACGGTCGAGCTCGCCGGCTACGACATCGCCAACCTCGCCTACGCCGAGAACGGCGTGCCCTACGTCGCCGAGACGTTCAGCGTCACCGACCAGTACCTCGCCGAGAACAAGGAACTGCTCAAGGCGTTCCTCATCGCCGAGATCAAGGGATGGACCGACGTCTTCCAGGAGTCCACCGACGACACGGTGAGCCTCATCGAGCAGTACTACAACCAGGCGGCCGCGGAGTCGGAAGACGGGCTCGAGGCGGTCTTCGGCGCCCTCGACCCGGTCAAGACCGGGAAGGGCCTGGAAGCGGAGAAGCTGCTCATCTCGACGGAGGAGACGGAGGCCAACGGCCTGTTCACGATCTCGGACGAGCTCAAGGAGCAGACGGTGGCGTCGCTGGCCGCCGCCGGCTGGGACGTCTCGGTCGACGACCTCTTCGACACCACCATCATCGACGAGATCTACGAGGAGAACCCCGAGCTCAAGGACTACCTGCCGTAGTCCCCGACCCGGGTCCCACGAACATGACCGACATCGAGACCACGGATGCCGCGGCCACCGCGTCGCCGGCGGGGGAGACCTCGCCGGCGACGCCGGCCCACGGATCCGGCATCCGCATCGACGGATTGAGCAAGACGTTCCAGACCGGCCGCGGCGGCAGCGTCACGGCTCTGCAGGACACGCACCTGCACACCGACAAGGGATCGTTCCTCGCCCTTCTCGGCCCCTCGGGCTGCGGCAAGTCGACGATCCTCCGCATCCTCGCGGACCTCGAGACGCCCACCACCGGCGAGGTCTACGTCGACGGCAAGACTCCCGCCCAGCTGCGTCGCGACAGCGAGCTGGGCATCGCGTTCCAGGACCACGCGCTGCTCCCGTGGCGGAGCGTGCTCACCAACATCCGGCTGGTCTTCGAGATCGCCGGCCGCCGCCCCGACAAGGCCTACATCGACGAGCTCATCGCGCTGGTGGGGCTGAAGGGCTTCGAGAAGGCCAAGCCCGCCCAGCTGTCGGGCGGTATGCGCCAGCGCGTGTCGATCGCCCGCGCGCTCGCCCTCAAGCCGTCGGTGCTGCTGCTCGACGAGCCGTTCGGCGCGCTCGACGACATGACGCGCCAGAACCTCAACCTCGAGCTGCTGCGCATCTGGACCGAGAAGCCCGCAACGACCCTGCTCGTCACCCACGGCATCTCGGAGGCGATCTTCCTCTCGGACCGCGTGGCCGTGATGTCGCCGCGGCCCGGGCGCATCAAGGAGATCATCGAGGTCGACCTGCCGCACCCGCGCACCCCGGACATGCAGCGGTCCCCCGAGTTCCACGAGCTGGTCGATCGCGCGTCCGAGCTGCTGTTCGGCGCCGACGGCCGCGCCGCGGCGGAGTCGTGATGCGCGGGCGCTCACTCCCGGGCTGGCTCGCAGGGCTCATCGGCGCGGCGGCGCTCATCGCCGCATGGTGGGTGTTCTCGGTGACGGTGTTCCAGCCCCCGCCGGGAACGACCTTCACGCCCGTTCCCTCTCCGTTCGTCGTGTTCCAGACCATCTGGCAGGACGGACTCGCCGCGTACTGGTCGGTGTTCCAGGTGACGATCACCGAGGCTGCGATCGGCTACGCGTGGGGCAACGGGCTCGCCCTCCTCATCGCGGCGACCGTGCTGCTGCTCCCCCGCATCGAGACGATCGTCGTGCAGATCGCGGTGGTCAGCTACTGCCTGCCGGTGGTGGCGGTCGGCGGCATCGCGATCGTGGTGCTCGGCGGCGCCAAGCGCGCCGGCGATCCGAGCGCCACCGCGATCTTCCTCGCCGCCCTCGCGGTGTTCTTCACGACCGTGGTCGGCGCCCTGCTCGGTTTCCGTTCGTCCGACAAGGCCAGCCTCGACGTCGTGCGCGTGTACGGCGGGTCGCGTTTCACGCAGCTGCGGAAGGTGCGGCTCATCGCCGCCCTCCCCGCGATCCTGAACGCCCTTCAGATCGCCGTGCCCTCGGCCTTCCTCGGAGCGATCCTCGGCGAGTACATGGGCGGCACCGACCGTGGCGTCGGCATCACGCTCATCCGCCTGCAGGGCGATCTCGACTCGGCGCGGGTGTGGGCCGTGTTCCTGCTCTCGGCCGTCGTCGCCCTCCTCGGATACGCGCTCGTCGGTCTGATCGCCCGCGGGGTGACACCGTGGGTGTCGGGCAGGGCGGTGACAGCATGACCGCCACCGCACCCGCGGCCATGCCGCTCGAAGCGACCCCGCACACGGCCAAGCGCGTCACCGCGATGTCGCGGGCGGTCGGCCGGTCGCTCCTGAACGCCCTTCTCACGTTGGTCATCGTGCTCGCCCTGTGGTGGGCGGTCGTGAACCTGACCGGCATCTCGCCGTATGTCGCGAAGGGGCCGGCAGACGTGTGGGAGTTCTTCTTCACGTCGCCTGAAGCGGCCCAGAACAGGGCCGAGATGATGCCGCTCCTGGCACAGACCCTCGCCGACGCCGCGATCGGATTCGTCGTGGGAATGCTCGTGGCGATCGTGCTCGCCCTCGCGTTCTCGCTGTCGCGCTCCGTCGAGATGGGGGTCATGCCGCTCGCGCTGCTGCTGCGCTCGGTGCCGCTCGTCGCGATCGCCCCGGTCATCATCTTGATCACCGGGCGCGGCACCCCGGCATCCGTCGCGGTCATCGGCTCGATCGTGGTGCTCTTCCCCGCTCTCGCCTCCATCATGTTCGGCCTGAGCCGAGCGTCGAAGGAGAGCCTCGACCTCGTGCACGTGTACGGCGGTGGCCGAGCGACGCAGCTGCGCAAGGTGAACGTTCCCGGCGCGCTGCCCTCGCTGTTCGCCGCGGCGCGCGTATCGGTGCCGGGAGCCGTGACCGGTGCGCTCCTGGCCGAGTGGCTGTCGACGGGTCAAGGCATCGGCGGCATGATCCAGAAGTTCAGCGCGTCCGCCCGCTTCGACGAGTTGTGGGCTTCCGTCGCCCTGATCACGATCGTGACGCTGCTGCTCTACAACGTGGTCCAGGTGGCCGAGAACATCGTGCTCGCGCGCATGGGCATGACCACCTCCGCCCGCTGACGCACAGCACGATGATCGGCGGATGTTCCCGCGATGTCACGGCACGGAAACACCCACCACCTAGCGTCGGTTCATGGAACGCTTCACGATCACGGTCTTCTGCGGCTCGTCCCCCGGCAGCGACCCGATCTACGCGCGGGCGGCCCGAGCCGTCGGCGAGGCGATCGGACGCGCCGGCATGGACCTCGTGTACGGCGGCGGCCACGTCGGTCTCATGGGGACCGTCGCCGATGGGGCGCTGCAGGCCGGAGCGCACGTCACGGGCGTGATCCCGCGGGCGCTTCAGGCGCGCGAGGACGCCCATCACGAGATCAGCGAACTGGTGCTCGTCGACACGATGCACGAGCGCAAGACGATCATGGCCGACCGCGCGGATGCCTTTCTCGCACTGCCGGGCGGTCCAGGCACGCTCGAGGAGCTGACCGAGCAGTGGACGTGGGCGCAGCTGGGCATCCATGAGAAGCCGGTCGGGGTGCTCAACATCGCAGGCTACTTCGACCCCTTGCTCGCGTTCGTCGCGAACATGCGCGACCGCGGCTTCACCCACCCGCGCTACACCGACATGCTCGTCGTGGCCTCCGAGCCCGATGAAGCTCTCGGGCGGCTCCGCGACTACGTGCCGCCCGTGCGTTCGGAGGTCTCCCCCGGCGCTGAGATGACCGGCGCCCTGTCGATTCCGCTCCGCCCCTGACATCGAGGCATCCGCTTCCGAGTCGATCGAGGGATCAGGCCGTGCGCGCCCGCCGGTGAACCTCGCCGGCGACCACGACGATCGCCGTGACCACGGCGGCCAGGAGCACGCTCCATGAGAAGTGGATGTCGACCAGACGCGCACCGGCCCACGCGCCCAGCCCGATCAGCACCACCGACAGAAGCCGGCGGGGCCAGGGACTGCCGCCGTTGCCGCCCGCAAACCGCGAGTCGTAGACGAGGCCCACTAAGGTCGAGGTGACGACGACCGTGGTGACGTCCTTCGCGCCGACCGCGCGTGCGGCACCCGCCTGGACTCCCATGGCGAGTCCGAGCAGCGCGGTGAGCACGTTGTGATCGATGACGTCGATGCTCTCGCGCGCAGCGCCCAGACCGGCCGCGACGAGAAGTGCGATCGTCACGAGGAGGAGCAGCAGGCTGGTACGGGCCGACCATCCGGACGCCGTGCCCCGGCCTGCCCTTCCCGCGATCGCCGCACCGGCGATGAACGCGATCAGAGCGACGATCGGCCCGAGCACCGGCAGGTCGTCGGCGCCGGCGAGACCCATTCCGAGGATCACGACGTTGCCGGTCATGTTGCCGGTGAACACGCGGTCGAGCCCCAGGTACCCCGCCGCGTCGATCACACCCGTCGAGAAGGTCAGCGCGAGCATGCACCACAGCTCGACCCGCTCCGGCTCCTGCCTGCCCCACATCGCTCTCATGAACTCCTCGATCCCTTCCCTGTCGCCGCGGCACCGGACCGCCGAGGCCTCGACGTCACGCGCGATCGGCGGCGAGCTGCAGCACGGACTCGGCGAGCGCCTGGATGCCGCGGGCGACGTCGCCCGCCGACACGGCCTCGTCCGGGTGGTGGCTGATGCCGTCGGGATTGCGCAGGAACAGCATGCCGACCCCGGTCAGCGCACCGATGGCCATCCCGTCGTGTCCGGCGCGGCTGAAGATCACCGCCGGGTCGTCCGCGCCGGCGGGCAGTGTCGACGCGATGCCCTCCCGCACGACGTCCTGCAGCAGCGGTTCGCAGAAGACGGCCGGTGCGCTGTGCACCTCGCGGGCGCGCCAGCGCAGCCCCCGGCGCCCCATGATCGCGTCGAGCTCGCGCTCGATCGCGAGCCACACCCGGTCGCGCTCACCGTCGAACTCGCCGCGCAGGTCGAGCGACAGGCGGGCCTCGCCGGCCACGACGTTGACGGCGCCGGGGTACGCCTCGAGCTGCCCGACGGTGCCGATGATGTGGTGCTCGCCGCGGCAGATGCGCTCCACGGCGAGCGCCGCCTCGGACGCGCCGAGCAGCGCGTCGCGCCGCCGGTCGTATGGCGTGCCCCCGGCGTGCCGCGCCTCGCCCTCGACCGTGAGCTGGAACCGTCGCGCCGACGCGATGGACGACACCACCGCGAGCGACTCGCCCCGGTCGTCGAGCTCGGGCCCCTGCTCGATGTGCGCCTCGAGATAGCCGACCAGCTCGTCAGGGCGCCTCGCGGCCTCGGCCACGCGTCCGGGGTCGAGGCCGAACTCCAGGAAGGCCTCGCGCAGCGTCGTGCCGTCGGCATCCGTCAGAGCCCACCAGTCGTCGTTCCACTGCCCCGCCACCGCCGACGAGCCGAGCAGCGCCTTGCCGAACCGGGTGCCCTCCTCGTCCGAGAACGCGACGATCTCGAGCGCGAAGGGCAAGGGGACGACGGATGCCTCGTCCCAGGGTGCGGGCGACCGCAGCAGACGCACCACCTCGAGGGCCATCAGCACCCCCACGATCCCGTCGTACCGGCCGGCGTCGGGCACGGTGTCGAGGTGGGAGCCGAGCAGCAGCGCCGGGGCGTCGGGATCGGGCGCGCCACCTGCCGCAGCACGATCGATGCGGCCGAGCTGGTTGCCCACCGCGTCCTGTCGGGTGGTCATGCCGACTTCGCGCATCCACTCGGCGGCGAGCCGGTTGACGCGCGCGTGCTCAGGCGACAGGTACACCCGCTCGATCGATCCCGGCGCCGCCGTGATCCGCGCCAGCTCGTCGCAGCGCGCCATCACGCGGCGCGCAGCGGCCGCGATGCGGTCATGGTCGATGCCGGCCAGGAGGGCCGTCACGCGCGCGCCGCCCGGTAGACGTCGGTCGCGGCATCCGTCCCGCCGCCCGCCGGGACCGTCGCGCCGAAGCGCCGCAGCACGGCCTCGAGGGCGGCGAGAGTGGTGAGCACCGCGTCCTCGCGGGCGTTGTAGCCCATCGTGCCGATGCGCCATACCCGCCCGTGCAGCGGGCCGAACGACGTGCCGATCTCGATGCCGAAGTCCTCGAGCAGCGCGGCCCGCGCGGCGTCGCCCGGCACCCCGGCAGGGATCTCGACCGCCACGACGTTGTTCATCTTGTGCGAGACGTCGCCGAACACCTCGAGACCCAGCCCCCGCACGCCGGCGAGCATCGCCGCACCGGCGAGCCGGTGCCGCTCGATGACGGCGTCGCGACCCTCGAGCAGCAGCACGCGGGCGCACTCGCGCGCGGCGTAGAGCATGGAGGTCGCCTCGGTGTGGTGGTTGAGGCGCCGGGGTCCCCAGTAGTCGAGGATCATGCCGAGGTCGAAGTAGTTCGAGCGCACGAAGTCGGCCGCCGACGCGTCGCCGTCCTCGCGGATGCCCGCCTCGATGCGCGCCCGCGACCGCACCACCTCGACGGCGCGGTCCGACAGGGTGATCGGCGCCGACCCCGACGGACCGCCCAGGCACTTCTGCAGGCCTGCGGTCGCGGCATCCACCCCCCATTCGTCGGCCTCGAACGCGTTGCCGCCGAGCGACGCCGTAGCGTCGGTGTAGAACAGCACGCCGTGCTTCGCGCACACCGCGCCCACCTCATCCAGCGGCTGGTTCATCGTCGTGGACGTGTCGCCCTGCACGAGCGCGAGCAGCGTTGGCTTCACCCGCACGACGGCCTCTTCGATCACCGACACCGGGAAGACCTGCCCCCACGCGGTCTCGATCGTGTGCACCTCGGCCAGCGCCCGCTCGGCGATCTCGGCGAGCAGGTGCCCGAACCGGCCGAACACCGGCACCAGGACGCGGTCCCCGGGTCGGATCAGCGAGATCAGCGCCGCCTCGATCCCCGCGCGCGACGTGCCGTCGACCAGCAGCGTCGCGTCGTTCGCCGTGCTCCACACGCCCCGGTACAGCTGCTGCGTCTCGGCCATCGTCGCCGTCATGAACGGGTCGTACTGCCCCACGAGCGGCGCGGACATCGCCCGCAGCACGCTCGGATACGCCGAGATCGGCCCCGGGCCCATCAAGAGGCGGGCAGGCGGGTCGATCGGGCCGGGGATCAGGGTCATCGGTTCACTCCAGAGGCGGAAAGTCGGTCGGCGAGCCGGCGCGCGAGGCGCACCAGCGCGATGTCGGTGCCCTCGCGCGAGACGAGGCACACGCCCACCGGCGCGGGCCCCAGCGGACTGGGCACGGTGAGCAGCGGTGCCGACAGGGCCGGAAGGCCCGCCACCGCCGCCGGCGTCGTCATGCGCAGGGTCGCGGTGCGCACGGCGTCGATCCGGTCACCGGCGAGCCCTCTCGCAGGCGCCGCACCCGGTGCGGTCGGAAGCAGCAGCACGGCGCCGCGCACCCGGTCGCGCACGAGGTCGCGGAGCGGGGCGAGAAGGGAGCGAGCGGATGCCTCCTCCTCGGCGGTGACCGCGGCGGCGGCGCGGAACCGCTCGGCGACGGCGGGGCCGACCGCTCCCGGGTGGGCTTGAAGCCAGGTGCCGTTGTTGCGCCACGCCTCGGCCGCCTGCACGGTGCGGAACGGGACGAGGTAGTCGTCGAGGTCACCGAGCGACACACGGTCGATCGCCGGCGCATCCGGGCCTGCGGCGAGGGAGCCGAGCAGCGTCTCGAATGCGTCGCGTGTCGTCGGCTCCGCCGCGTCGAGCGCCTCCTCAGGAACGGCGAACCGCCACGGCAGGTCCTCGCCGGACTCACCCCATCGGCCGCGGCCGGGATCGTCCTCGTCGGTCGCCGCCGACGCGTCCGACCCGTCGTAGCTCAGGCACCAATCGGCCACGCGCTGGAGGGTGTCGCCGTCGCGGGTGAGCCACCCCACGGTGTCGAACGACTGCGCGAGCGGCAGCATGCCCTGGCGAGGGACCAGCCCGTGGGTCGTCCGCAGGCCCCACAGCCCCTGGTACGACGCGGGCACGCGCACCGATCCGGCGGTGTCGGTCGCGAGGCCGATGTCGGCCTGACCGGTCGCGACGGCAGCGGCGGGTCCGCTCGACGATCCGCCCGGGAGGGCGCCCGGCAGTGCGCCGTTCGGCGGCGTGCCGTAGTGGGGGTTGTCTCCCGCGATGGAGTACGCGAACTCGTCGGTGCGGGCGATGCCGCGCAGCGATGCGCCGGCGCGCAGGAGATCAGACACGGCGGGCGCGGTCGTCGTCTCGGGGCGGGCGCTGTCGAGGTAGGCCGGGTTGCCCGCGCCGATCCGGTAGCCCTTGATGGCGAAGAGGTCCTTGACGGCCACCGTGAGCCCCGCCAGCGGTCCCTCCCACGCGCCCTGGAACAGGGGGTCGCCGACGGTGCGCCAGACGGTGCGGTCGAGCGGCTGCGCCCGCGGAGTGACGTGGGCCGCGGTGATGCGCCATGCGCCGTCGATCCGCTGCCACAACTGCGTCTGCAGGCCCCGCCCGCCGCCGGCGTAGCGCGACACGGACACCAGGAGCGCAGCATCCGTTCCCACCGGTCGGTACTCGATGCGCTCGATCGTGCGCGGCGCGACCCCGCCGCGCGTGCCCCGGAAGGCCGAGATGGCGTCATGGCCGACGAGCAGCCCCGCGCCGTCGCCGCGCAGAGTGTCAGGGCCAGGCGCGAAGGTGTCGTCGAGCACCGCGATGTCGTCGGCGACGATCGCCGCCTCGTAGCGCTCGAAGGCCGCGAGCAGATCGGCGGGGACGGATGCCTCAGCCACGGGTCACCGCCCCGAAATCCGCCTCGCGGATGCGCGCGTGAACACCGCAGACGATGTCGACGACCTGCGAGATGTCGAAGTCGGTCGCCGCGGAGAGGTAGGCGTAGGCGAGGTGCTCGGCCATGCCGTACCGGGCCTGCAGCAGGGCGAGCGCCGCGCGGACCGCCTTGCGCATCGCCTCGCCCAGGTCGGGGTCGAGCCCGGTCGGCACAAGGTACTCGTCGGTGTGCACGAGCGGCCCGGCGAGCTCGCCGAACGCGGCGAGCGCCTCGTCGCGCGGCACCACGTCGAACCGGAGCGTGGCGCGCAGCGATGCTTCGAGCGCGGTGAGCGCGACCTCGCCGTCCCCCTGCGCGAAGTGCGGGTCGCCGACGTACGCGAGCGCACCTTCGACCTGCACCGGGAGGTAGAGCACGGTGCCCTCGACGAGCAGCTTGATGTCGATGTTGCCGCCGTGCTCGCCGGGCGGCACCGAGTGCGGACGGTCGTCGGAGTCGACGGCGACGCCCATGGTGCCGAGGAACGGCGCGAGCGGGAACTCCACGACCCGATCGCCGCCGTCGACGAGAGGCAGCACGCCGACCAGCCCGGTGTCGCGGACCTCGACGGGAGCGAAGACGCTGACGTTCGCGCTCCCCCGGGGCAGCTCGCCCGGCAGCGCGCCCTTGCCGTGACGGTTCGAGATCACGCCGTAGGGAACGCGGGGGTCGAGCCGTTCCACGGTGATCTTCAGCAGGTCTCCCGGGGCCGCGCCGGCGACGTGGATCGGGCCCGTGACGACATGGGGCCCGTCGGCCGCCGGGTCGCGTGCGAGCGCGGCGGCGATCTTCACGGCGTCCTCCAGCACGGATGCCGGCTCCACGCCGTGCGCTCCGAAGAACGCCAGCGGATCCTTGCCCTGGTCTTCGAGGATGCCCTCGTGGCTCACCGTGTCGATCGTCACGGTGTCGCCCGGCGCGATCGTGAGGACCGCAGCATCCGTCCGGCAGGGAAGCCGCCCCCACATCACCGTGGCGGGTGTCGCCGGAAGGTAGTGGTCGCCGGGGCGGGGGCCCGTTCCCGGCTGCAGGATCGTCGTCGACATGCTGTCAGTGAACCCCACCGAGGTTTCGTTCGCATGTCGGGGCGTCATGCCGGGCGCGACCGCGCCGGGCTCTGCGAATCTCGAACGCATCAGTCGGCAGCATCCGCCTTCTCGAACTGGGCTTGCAGCTCGTCGAGGTCGACCGGGTCGGTCGTGACGGACTTCTTGCCGTCGTAGACGTCGCGATCGATCTCGTTGCTGGCGTTCGCGACGAGCATGGCGACGAAGGTGTCGCCGTTGACGTTGAGGAAGGTGCGGAAGATCCCGGCGAACCAGTCGACCGCGATGAGCAGCCCGACGGCCTCGAAGGGCAGTCCCAGCGAGGTCGCGAGGAACATCGCGACGACGGGGAAGCCGCCGGGCACGGTGATGGTGCCCATGTTCAGAAGGATCGCGAGAGCCATGCCCAGGACGATCGTGCCGAAGTCGAGGGTCATGCCGCCCGACTGCGCGAGGAACATGACGACGATCATGTAGTTGAGCACCGCCCCGTACGAGCCCATGGTCAGCCCGACCGAGAGCGTGAAGTTCGCGACGTTCTGGCTCACGCCGACCTTCTCGACCGCCGAGCGCAGGACAGTGGGGAAGGTCACAGCCGAGCTCGTCGTCGTGATGGCGATCAGCGTCTGGTCTGCGAGTTTGCTCGGCAGCTTCGCGGGGTTGAGGCCCGTGCGCAGCCAGACGACGACGACGAACAGGGCGAAGACGATCAGCACGCCCAGCAGCGTCGATCCGAGGTACTTGAGGGCGCTCGTGACCACCGCGAATCCGACGGTGCCGGCGAGATTCGCCAGCAGGCAGAACACGCCGATCGGAGCGATGAGCATGACGAACCGGATCATCGTCAGCACGACCTGCTGGATGGAGTCGAACAGGTCGAGCACCAGACGGTTGCCCGTCTTCGCGATGTACGCGTTGAGGGCGACCCCGAACAGCAGCGAGAAGATGATGATCGGCACCATCATCGCGGTCGACATGGCGGCGAAGATGTTCGTGGTGATGAAGTTGAGCAGGGTGTCCTGCCAGCCGGTCGCCTCACCCGCGGCGTCCTGCAGCGCGGGGTCCACGGCGCCCGTGAAGTCGATCCCCGCCCCGGGCTGGATGACGACGCTGATCCCCCACGCGACGATCGCGGCGACGACCGAGAAGCCGATCATCCACTTGAACGTGCGGAAGGCCATCTTCCCCATCCCGGATCCGCTCATCGAGCCGGTGGCGACGATGACCGAGGTCATCACCAGCGGCACGATCGACATCTGGATCAGTCGGATGAACATGTCGCCGATGAACTTGAGGTTCGCCGCCCACTCGCCCACGACGAGGCCGAACGCGATCCCCAGGATCGCCGCGACGCCGATTTGGAACGCCGGGTGCTTCACGGTCTTCTTCATGTCGGCTCCATCTCGCTTGACGTCCAGAGCACGCTCGGACGTGGGGTGCGACCAGGCTAAGGAGCTTCGATCCCCGAAGAGGGGCGAATTGGTAGGACCGTAACGCGGTTTTTACATGGCCACGATTCTCCGAAACGTGATGTTCACGTGCCGGCGCGATGACCGTCGGGCGATTGGTCCTACCGGGAGCGTTGTACGTGCCTCGCGCGGCCGGGACATGCGGACGTGCCAGACTGGAGAGGCAGCCGAGGGGTCGCGCTGCGCCCACACCGCCTGTGGCCCGTCTGGAGGGCAACCGTGACCGACCGCCTGCAGCTCGGTCCGCTCGCCCGGGAGGGCGGGTCGGTCGCCGACGACGTCGTCCGTCATCTGCAGCGTCTCATCGTCACCGGCGTGCTCGCGCCCGGCGAACGGCTCGCCCCGGAACGCACTCTCGCCGCGGAGCTCGGGGTCTCGCGCAACGCCCTGCGCGAGGCGCTGCTGCGTCTCGAGCTGCTCGGGCTGCTCGACCGACGGCAGGGCCGCGGCACACGTGTGTCGGCGAACCTGCCTCTGACCAGCACCTTCACAGCGCACCTCGAACAGGATGCCGCCCGGTTCCACGACTCGGCCGAGCTGCGCACCGTCGTCGAGCCGCAGATCGCCCGGCTCGCCGCGGGGCGGATCCAGGCCGACGAGATCGCCGCGCTGACCGAGCTGCTGCGCCAGTCCGCGGCGGCTCCCGACGCGGACGAATCGGTCCGCCTGGACGTCGCCTTCCACGTCGAGGTGGCTCGGGCGACGCGGAATGCGCTTCTGGCATCGCTGAGCGAGCTGACCGTCGCCTGGACCGTGGAGGCGCGAGTGTACTCGCATCTGGACGATCACGGCCGCCGGCTGTCGTCCGCCGGGCACGGGCGGATCCTGCGCGCCCTCGCGGCGCACGACGGCGACGCGGCCGAGGCCGCCATGCGCGTGCATCTCGACGAGATCGCCGAGGTCATCGAAGCGGTCCGGGCGGGGACGCCTGTCGTCGACTGATCCCGCCTGATCCCCCCGGAAGCGGCTTCGTCGCGTCCGTCGGGGGCACACGTCATCCCCTGGCCGTGGCCCACTCCGCGCGCAGCAGCCTGCCGGCAGGCCGACCCCGGAAGCGCGGCGCCTCACCGGGTCCGCCGTCGGTGATGTCGAAGACCGCCCGGCCCGCAAGCCATGTCCGACGCACCCGACCGGTGAGCACGCGGGAGTCGTAGGCGGTGATCGGGTTCTTGTGCAGCAGCTCTTCGGCGTGCACCTCGAACGGATCGTCGACGCCGAAGACGGTGAGGTGCGCGGGCGCGCCCACGGCGATGGCGCCCGCGCTCCCGATGCCCGCGACGGCGGCAGGGCCGGTCGTGTACAGCGGAAGGATCTCCTCGAGACGGATGCCGCGGTGACGAGCCTCGGTCCATACGGCGGAGAGGCCCACCTGCAGCCCCGCGATCCCGCCCCACGCGAGGCCGAAGTCACCGCCGCCCGATCGCTTCAGGTCGACGGTCGACGGGGAGTGGTCGCTCACGATCGCGTCGATGGTGCCGTCGACGACGCCCTCCCACAGGAGGTCGCGGTTGGACGCCTCGCGGATCGGGGGGCAGCATTTGAACTCGGCCGCGCCGTCGGGGATCTCTTCGGCGGCGATGGTCAGGTAGTGCGGGCACGTCTCGACGGTCAGCGCGACGCCGTCGGCCTTCGCGGCGCGGATGGCCGGCAGGGAGTGGGCGTCGCTCAGGTGGAGGATGTGGGCACGCGCGCCGGTGCGGCGCGCCTCGGCGATGACGGCCTCGATCGCCGAGGCCTCACTCGCGGCCGGACGGCTCGCGAGGAACGCGCCGTACTCGGGACCGAGCGCCCCGTGGTCGTGGAGCAGCCGCGGATCCTCGGCGTGCACGATCAGCCGGGAGCCCAACGCGGCGATCTCCTCCATCGCGGCGGCGAGCTGCGCACGGTCGAGGTGGCCGAACTCGTCCACTCCCGACGGCGACAGGAAGCACTTGAACCCGTACACACCCGCCTCGTGCAGCGGGCGCAGCGCCCCGAGGTTCTCGGGCACCGCGCCGCCCCAGAACCCGACATCGATGTGAGCGGATGCCGCAGCCGCCGCCCGCTTGATCTCGAGAGCTTCGACGGTCGTCGTCGGCGGCACGGAGTTGAGGGGCATGTCGACGATCGTGGTGACGCCACCCGCGGCGGCGGCGAGCGTCGCCGACCGGAAGCCCTCCCACTCGGTGCGTCCCGGCTCGTTCACGTGCACGTGGGAGTCGACGAGTCCGGGCAGCAGCACCGCGTCGTCAGGCACGATCGTCGTGCCGCGCATCCCCGAACCCGGTGTGGAGATGCCGGTGATGACGCCGTGCTCGAACTCGACGTCGGCGGGCCGGAACGCGCCCTCGATCCACGCCTGCGCTGCGCGGATGCGGCCGCTCGCGCCTCGGCGGGTGCTCACCTCGGTCATCGGAACTCCTTCTGCTCGTGGCGCCAGCATCCCCCACCCGTGTTCCCGAAGCGAGGCCTCCGCGTTTCACGGGTGTGAATCGAGCGCGCGAGTCGACGGTCACACGCTTGTCACAACGTCGAAACCCCCACCGAACGGCACACCGGTAGCGTCCCGTGCAAGGGGATCGACGTGAGAATCGAAGAGTTCAACGAACGGGACGCGGCGTCCGCCCGCGCGATCGTCGCCGTCTGGGCGGCGATCCCGGCGTGGGTGGACGATCTCGTCGGCGCCCGCCCCTACGCCTCCGTCGAGGCCCTCGCCTCGCGCGCCGCCGACCTCGCCGCCGGGTGGACACGCGCCGACCTGGACGCCGCTCTCGCCCACCACCCCCGGATCGGGGAGAAGCCCGTGGGCGCGGGCGCCGAGGCTGCGGCATCCCGTCGCGAACAGGCGTCGATGACGGATGCCGCCGCCGACGTCGCGGCCCGCATCGACGCGGGGAACGCGGCTTACGAGCAGCGCTTCCGCCGAGTGTTCCTGATCCGCGCGGCCGGACGGTCTCCCGAGGAGATGCTCGCCCAGCTCGAGCGCCGCCTCGGCAACGACGACGATGCCGAGGCCGCCGAGGCCCTCGGCGAGCTCCGCGAAATCGCCCTGCTCCGGCTTCGCGCCGCCATCCACGACGGCCACCAGGGCGACGAGGGAGCTGACAGTTGAAGATCATCATCATCGGGGCCGGCATCGGCGGCACGAGCGCGGGCATCGCCCTGAAGAACCTGGGTCATGACGTCGTGATCTACGACAGGATGCGCGAGAACAAGCCGGTCGGCGCCGCGCTGTCGCTGTGGTCCAACGGCGTCAAGGTGCTCAATTGGCTCGGCCTGGGCCGCGAGGTCGCCGCGCTCGGCGGCCGCATGGACCACATGGCCTACCTGGACGGGCGCACCGGTCAGCAGCTGTGCCGCTTCAGCCTCGACCCCGTCACCCAGCAGACCGGGCAGCGCCCGTACCCGGTGGCGCGCGCGGACCTTCAGGCGCTGCTGATGCGCGCCTTCGGCATGGACAGCATCCGCCTCGGCATGCAGATGGTCGCCGTCTCGGACGACGGCCGCGCCGTCACGGCGACCTTCGCCGACGGCTCCACCGACACCGCCGACATGCTCATCGGCGCCGACGGCGCCCGGTCGATCACGCGCGACCACGTCACCCGCGACGACGACGCCCCCCGCATCGAGCGCACCTATTCGGGGTACACCAACTTCAACGGCCTCGTCCCCAGCGACCCGCGTATCGGCCCCGCCGACCAGTGGACCACCTACGTCGCCGAGGGCAAGCGCGCCGCCGTGATGCCGATCGAGGGCGACCGCTTCTACTTCTGGTTCGACGTGCCGCAGCCGGCCGGCCTGCCCTACGAGCCCAGCGACGGCATCGCTCCCCTCGTCCAGGCGTTCGCGGGGTGGGCGCCCGGCGTCCAGGCGCTCCTCGGCGGCATCGACCCGGAGGTCTCGCTCAACCGTGTCGAGATCTGGGACATCGACCCGTTCCACACCTGGGCGCGCGGCCGTGTCGCCATCCTCGGCGACGCGGCGCACAACACCGCGCCCGACATCGGGCAGGGCGCCTGCTCCGCACTGGAGGACACCTTCGCCCTCGCCATCGCGGTGGCGACCAACACGGTGAGCGTCGAGGACACCCTCCGCCGCTACGAACGCAGCCGCACCGAGCGTGCCGGGGAACTGGTGCTCCGCGCGCGCAAACGCGGCGACGAGACCCACGGCTACGATCCCGACGCCACCGCCGCCTGGTACGAGAGCCTGCGCGGCGCCGACGGCGAGGGCATCATCCGAGGCATCGTCGGCAACATCGAGGGCAGCCCCATCAACCTGGGCGCCGGCGTGCTGCGGTAGGAACGGCGCGCCGCGCTCTTCTCTTCGGCTCCGGTCTGGGGTAAGACCGAGGGAGAGAGCAGCGAGCACACGATGAACGATTCGTCAGAGTCACACCGAGCACCCCAGGTCGAACGCCTTCCGGCCTCGACGTGCTGGGAGTACCTCCAGCAGGCGGAGCTCGGCCGGCTCGCCGTCATCAACGCCGACGGCGCTCCCGACATCTTCCCGGTGAACCACCTCGCGCACGAGGGCTCGCTCTTCATCCGCACCGCCCGCGACGCCAAGCTGCTCCATATCGCGCAGCATCCGCTCGTGGCATTCGAGGTGGACGGCGCGACGAACGACGACTTGTACTGGAGCGTCGTCATCAGGGGCCGAGCCGAACGCGTGACGCGGGACGACGAGATCCGTGACAGCGGTGTACGGGCGCTCAGATCGTGGAATCCCACGGCGAAGTTCTTCGTGATCAAGGTGGTCGCGAGCAGCATCACGGGCCGCCGGTTCCGCCTGCACGAGGGGCGGTCCGACCCCCTCAGGGCGTTCGAGGGGTCGGTGGCGCCGTCCGTCTCGACCGAGCCGCCGCATCCGGCGCGCGGCGAGCGCCCCGCCCCGATCCCTCACTTCGTGCCGCGCACCGGTCCGATGCCCGTCGTCCCGGAGGACGACTCCGGTCGCTGAAGCGCACGCCGGTCCGCGGCGCTCAGGCCGTGAAGACGGTGTGCACGTCGCCGACGACCTCGCGGCCGCCGAGTGCCGTGAGCTCCATGAGCACGGCGGTGCCGACGACGGTTCCGCCGAGCGTCTGGACGAGTTCGTGCGCGGCCACGAGGGTGCCGCCGGTGGCGAGCACGTCGTCGACCAGCAGCACGCGCCTGCCGGCGATGTCGTCGTGCGCCTCGATCGTGGCGGTGCCGTACTCGAGGGCGTAGCTGACGGATGCCGCCGGCAACGGCAGCTTGCCGGCTTTGCGGATCGGCACCATCCCCACGCCGGCCTCCATCGCCACGGCGCCCGCGAGCAGGAAGCCGCGGGCCTCGACCCCCGCGACCACGTCGAAGGAGCCCTCGAAGGGCGCGATCATCGAGTGGATGACGGTGCGCACCGCCGAGGCATCCGCCAGCAGCGGCGTGATGTCGCGGAAGAGCACTCCCGGCTCGGGGTAGTCCGGGATCGTGCGGATGAGGGATTCGGCGCGCGTGAGGGCTACGGACAGCACCCGCCCACCCTACGCCCGGGTAACGGGCGACCACCGTCCTCGCGCCGAGCATCGCCCTCGCGCCGGACCACATGAGGATGCCGCGTAATCCACCGCGGTGATGTAAGCGCTTGCAGTACACTGGCCGCATGACTTCCGCAGAGACCGCCGAGCGCACGGACGCGTTCCTCGCCCCCCTGCCCGGCCATGCCACGGAAGGGGGCGCCGGGGAGTGGTGGCGCACCGCCGTCATCTACCAGATCTACCCCCGCTCCTTCGCGGACGCGACGGGCGACGGCATCGGCGACCTCCCCGGCATCACTTCGCACCTCGACGATCTCGCGCACCTCGGCATCGACGCGATCTGGCTGAGCCCCTTCCAGCGCTCCCCTCAGAAGGACGCCGGCTACGACGTCAGCGACTACTGCGACGTCGACCCGCTCTTCGGCACCCTGGCCGACTTCGACGAGATGCTGGCCGCAGCGCACGGGCGCGGTATCCGTGTCATCGTCGATCTCGTTCCGAACCACTCGTCCGACCAGCACGAGTGGTTCCAGCAGGCTCTGGCCTCGGCTCCGCACAGTGCCGAGCGCGCACGCTACATGTTCCGCGACGGCAAGGGGACGCACGGCGAACTGCCGCCGAACAACTGGGAGTCCGTGTTCGGGGGCCCCGCGTGGACGCGCGTGGTCGAGGCCGGCGGCGAACTCGGCCAGTGGTACCTGCACCTCTTCGACTCTTCGCAGCCCGACTTCGACTGGTCGAACGAGGAGGTGCGCGAGGAGTTCCGGCGCATCCTGCGCTTCTGGCTCGACCGGGGCGTCGACGGCTTCCGGGTCGACGTGGCGCACGGCTTGGTCAAGGCGGAGGGCTTGCCGGACTACATCCCCGACCCCGAGGCCGGTTCGATGGGCGGCGAAGAGGAGCACGTCCCGTACTGGGGTCAGGACGCCGTGCACGAGGTGTACCGCGACTGGCGCAGGATCCTCGAGGAGTACGCCGGCGACCGCGCCCTCGCCGCCGAGGCGTGGCTGCCGACCGCGGAGCGCACCGCGCAGTGGGTGCGTCCCGACGAGATGCACCAGGCCTTCAACTTCCCGTACCTGTCGACCGAGTGGAACGCGGCAGACCTGCGCGAGGTCATCGACGTGTCGCTCCGCGCCTTCCCCGGCGTCGGCGCGCCGAGCACCTGGGTGCTGTCGAACCACGACGTCGTGCGCCACGCGTCACGCCTCGCGCTGACGGCGGAGAACCCGCAGGGTCACGGCATCGGTCCGGACTCGCCCGGCCAGCCGATCCCCGAGGTCGGCCTCGCCCGGGCTCGCGCCGCGACGGCGCTGATGCTCGCCCTGCCGGGGTCGGCCTACCTCTACCAGGGCGAGGAGCTCGGACTCCCCGAGGTCATCGACATCCCTGGCGACGCGCGGCAGGATCCCACCTGGTTCCGCACCAACGGCGAGAGGTACGGTCGCGACGGCTGCCGCGTGCCGATCCCGTGGAACGCGGATGCCCCGGCCTACGGCTTCAACGACTCGGGAGCGTCCTGGCTGCCCCAGCCCGCCGAATGGGCGACGCTGGCGCGCGACGCGCAGACCGGCGTCGAGGGATCGACGCTCGAGCTCTACCGCACGCTGCTCGCGGAGCGCCGCGTGCACGCGCTCGGAGCCGGCTCCCTCGAGTGGATCGACGGCTACGGCGCGGAGGCCATCGCATTCCGCAATGGGAATGTCACCGTCGTGGCGAACACCGGATCCACGCCGATCCCGCTCCCGAGCGGTATCGTGATCGCGGCGAGCGGTGCGGTCGCCGACGGGATCCCGGCCGACACGACGGTGTGGGTCGAGACCGTCTGACCCGCGTCATCCGTCCCGCTCGGCGGATCCGCTTCCGCCGGACGAGCCCCTCCTTCCCGAAGACAAGGTGACGACGTGGTCAGCATCGACGAGGTCGCCCGCGAGGCGGGCGTCTCGACGGCGACCGTCTCGCGCGCGCTGAGCGGCCGCGGGCACGTCTCGGCCGCCGCCAAGGCGAAGGTCGAGGCGGCGGCGAAGAGCCTCGGCTACGTCGTGTCGGCATCGGCGTCGAGTCTCGCCTCGGGGCGCACCCGCAACATCGGGGTGCTGGTGCCGTTCCTCGACCGCTGGTTCTTCTCGACGGTGCTGAGCGGCATCGCCTCGGCGCTGATGCGCCGGGGCTATGACATCACGCTGTACAGCCTGACCGCCGACCGCGGCGAGCGCCACGACATCTTCGACACGTTCCTGCGCCGCCAGCGCGTGGACGGCGTGATCGCCATCTCGCTCGAGCTCGGGCGGGAGGAGAGCGAACGGCTCGTCGAGCTGGACCTCCCGGTGATCGCGATCGGCGGGCCCAATCCGCTCCTCCCCACCTTGACCGTCGACGACGTGGCGGTCGCCCGGCTGGCCACCGAGCACCTGCTCGCACTCGGTCACCGCGAGATCGCGCACATCGGGGCGAGCCCCGAGTTCGACGTCGACTTCCACATCCCGACCCGCCGCCGCCAGGGGTTCGAGCAGGCGCTGGCGGATGCCGGCATCCCCGTGAGCCCCTCGCTCTACGAGCCGGCCGACTTCACCATCGAGGGCGGCTTCCGGGCGGCCAAGCAGCTGCTCGGCAAGCCGGGGCGGCGGCCGACGGCGATCTTCGCGGCATCCGATGAGATGGCGCTCGGCGCCATGCTCGCCGCCCGCGAACTCGGCTATCGCGTGCCCGAGGACCTCTCGGTCATCGGCATCGACGGCCACGAGCTGGGCGAGTTCTTCCGGCTCACCACGGTCGACCAGTTCCCGCTCGGGCAGGGCGAGCGGGCTGCCGAGGCGATCCTGCAGGCGCTGGAGTCGACGGATGCCGCGCCCCCCGCCCACCGGCCGGGCGAACTGCCCTTCGAGCTCATCGTGCGCGGCTCCACCACACGGCTCACCCAATAGCCCCGCGCCCCGACCTCGCCCGCCTCCCGCCCTGCCGATCACCTGTCGCGTCACGCCATGGGCCGCGACACAACGTGACAGGGGAGCGAAGATCGGCGGGCGGATAGGCTCGTCCGCATGGCCCTCGACCTCGAAGCGATCTACGTCGATCTGCACCGTCACCCGGAGCTGTCGTTCCAGGAGACCCGGACGGCGGGGGTGATCGCGCAGCGCCTGACCGAGCTCGGCATCGAGTTCGAGGAGGGGATCGGCAAGACCGGCATCGCGGCGGTCATCCGCAACCCTTCGACAGGCTCAGGGGCCGAGGGGCCCGTGGTGTGGCTGCGGGCCGACATGGACGCCCTCCCGGTGCCGGAGCAGACCGGGCTGGAGTACGCCAGCACGGCGCGCGGCACCGATCCCGCGGGCAACGACGTGCCCGTGATGCACGCCTGCGGTCACGACATGCATGTCACCGCCCTGATCGGCGCCCTCGAGCGCCTGGTGGCCACGAAGAGCGAGTGGTCGGGCACGATCGTGGCCGTGTTCCAGCCCGCCGAGGAATACGGCGCCGGCTCGCAGGCGATGATCGCGGACGGCGTGCTGGACCGCTTCCCGAAGCCCGACATCGTGCTCGGCCAGCATGTCACGCCGCTGCCGGCAGGCACGATCGGGGTGCGCAGCGGAACGCAGATGGCGGCATCCGACGGCCTCACCGTCACCCTGCTGGGTCGCGGCGGCCACGGCTCGCGCCCCCACTCGACCATCGACCCGGTCGTCATGGCGGCGGCCACCGTCATGCGCCTGCAGACGATCGTGTCGCGCGAGGTCGACCCTCGAGACGTCGCAGTCGTCACCGTCGGCTCGATCCACGCGGGTCTCAAGAACAACATCATCCCGGCCGAGGCGAAGCTCGAGCTCAGCCTCCGGTACCCCGACGACGAGGCCCGTGCCCGCGTGCTCGAGAAGGTCGAGCGCATCGTCCGCGCCGAGGCCCAGGCCTCCGGCGCCGAGGAGCCGCCGGTCATCATCACCGACCACACGCTGCCGCCGACGATCAACGACGTGCACGCGACGGCCCGCCTCGTGCTCGCCTTCGACTCGGCGTTCGGGGAGGGCACGGTCATCGACCCCGGCATGTTCACCGGCAGCGAGGACGTGTCGTGGTTCGCCCGCGAGGCCGGCGTGCCGCTGGTGTTCTGGTTCTGGGGCGGGGTCGACCCGGTCGCGTTCGCCGAGGCGACCGCCGCCGGCACCGTCGAGCGCGACATCCCGACCAACCACTCGCCGTTCTTCGCACCGGTGCTTCAGCCGACGCTCGGCCGCGGCGTCGACGCGCTCGTGGTCGCCGCACGCGAGTTCCTGGACGCCCCCGAGAGCTGAGCCGAACGGACGGATGCCGCGACCCGGCGACACCCCGCGTCACTGAGCGCTGGCCGACCCGGGGGGCGCGGCATCCGACTCCCCCCGCTCCCTCGCGTCGCCGAGGCGCTGGCCGGAGACGACGCCGGGAAGACCGCGCCCGCGGTCCGTCAGGAAGACCAGCGCGAGCGACACCGTCGCGAACACCGAGGCGACGTAGGCCCACGCCCCCGGCAGCGCCATGAGCACCAGGTAGCCGCCGATGCCGCCGATGAACCGGAGGAAGCGGGCGAGCGGGACGGGCAGCTCGCCACCGGCGAAGCGCAGCTGCGCGGTGTGGTCGCCGATCGTGCCCCCGGTGGCGAGCGTGACGACGAGCCACACCGCGATCGGCACGACCGAGCCGATGAGCGCCGCCGCAGTCCCGTCGCGCACGGCCGCGTCCGCCCCGAGCAGGTAGAGGAAAAGCTGCACGGCGACCATGACCGTGAGACCGAGCACCCACGCGGCGAGCGCGTCGCACAGCATGCCGAGCAGACGCCGGCCGCGCGTGACCGGCTGCGGCGGTTCGGCACCGGGCATACGCGGGGATCCGCGACGGCGGCGTGGCACGGCGAGGGCGAGCAGTGATCCGAGCACTGCCCCCAGGGTGTTCGCGAGCAGGTCGCCGACGTCGAAAGCCCGGTACGCGCACGGATAGAGACCCCACACGCCGGTGAGCTGGGTCACTTCGATGAAGCCCGAGAGCAGCAACCCGGCCACGAGCGCGGTGGTCACCCCGCGCCCGCCCAGCACGCGCAGCAAGAAGCCGAGCGGAACGAACAACAGCATGCTCAGCAGCAGCTGGAGGGCGGGGTCGGTCGCGGCGGCGCCTCCGCGTCGTCGCATGACGGCCGTGCGAACGTGGTCGGCGATCACGGTGACCTCCACGTTCGCGCTCGCGCACACGATCGTGCCGGGGTCGGGCAGCGGCAGCAGCGCACAGATCCAGATCGCCAGGAAGGAGCCGAAGGCCGCTCCCCACAGCATGAAGCGGCCGAGGCCGAATCCGCCCCGGCGACGGTAGCTGAGCGCGACGAAAGGCACGAACAGCAGCACCCCGACGACCACTCCCAGCGTGATCGCGAGCACGCCGAGGATGAGCTGCTCGTCCACGCTAAGAGTGTCCCAGAGGTGTCGCCGCGGCGTCCCCCGACGTACGCCCGCATGGATTCCGTGAGGATCGCAAAAGAGGGGAATACCGCCGGGTAGCGTTGCAGGCCGTGACGAACGAAAGCCGCGAGCAGTCGGTCGACGAGACACCGATCGCGAAGCGCCTGATCCTCGGTGATCCGCTCGCGTCGACCGACTCCGACGAGCACCTGCTCCCGAAGAAGATGGCGCTGCCGATCTTCGCGTCCGACGCGCTCTCGTCGGTCGCATACGCGCCGCAGGAGCTGCTGCTGATCCTGTTGACGGGCGGCCTGGCGTTCCTGGCCTTCGCCCCGTGGATCGCCGCCGCCGTCATCGTGCTGCTGATCGTCGTCGTGATCAGCTACCGCCAGCTCATCAAGGCCTACCCCTCGGGCGGCGGCGACTACGAGGTCGCTCGCAAGAACCTCGGCGAGATTCCGGGGGTCATCGTGGCGTCGGCACTGCTCGTCGACTACGTGCTCACGGTTGCCGTGTCGGTGGCCTCCGGCGTCGACAACATCATCTCGGCTCTTCCGGGTCTGAACCCGTGGCGCGTCGAGCTGGCGGTGGGCTTCGTCATCCTCATCGTCATCGTCAACCTCCGTGGCGTGCGCGAGGCATCCCGCGCGTTCGCCATCCCGACGTACGTCTTCATCGGCTCGGTCGGGGTCATGATCCTCGTCGGGCTGTTCCAGATCGTGACGGGCAACCCGCCGGTGGCCTCCAGCGCCGCGTACTCAGTGCAGACCGAGAACCTCACGCAGGCGGCCGTCATCCTCCTCGTGCTCCGTGCCTTCTCGAGCGGCTGCTCGGCACTGACGGGCGTCGAGGCCGTCTCGAACGGTGTCCAGGCGTTCCGCAAGCCCAAGGTGCGCAATGCACAGACGACGCTCGCGATGATGGGCGGCATCGCCATCCTGCTGTTCGCGGGACTCACCGCGATCGCCCTCGTGTCGGGCGTGCACTACGCCGAGAACCCCTGCGACCTCGTCGGCTTCGACTGCTCCAATCCCCAGCCGAGCCTGATGGCCCAGGTGTCGTCGGCCGTGTTCGGCATGAACTCGATCCCGTTCTTCGTCATCCAGGCGGCGACGGCAGTCGTGCTGCTGCTCGCCGCGAACACGGCATTCAACGGCTTCCCCCTCCTCGGATCGGTGCTCGCGCGCGACGGCTACGCGCCCAAGGCCCTCAACACCCGCGGTGATCGCCTGGTCTACTCCAACGGCATGATCATTCTGGGGCTCGTCGCCATCGGGGTGCTGGTGGTCTACCAGGCGAATCTCACGAACCTCATCCAGCTCTACATCATCGGGGTGTTCGTCTCGTTCACGATCGGCCAGATCGGCATGATCCGGCACTGGTCGCGCGGCATTCGCGCGATCCGGGGCCTGCCTGCCGGCGACCGGGGAAGCACCGCGGCCCGCACCGAGCTGTTCGGGCTGCGCAAGGGCCTCGTGATCAACTCGGTGGGCGCCACGATGACGGCATCCGTTCTCGTCATCGTGACCATCACGAAGTTCACGCACGGCGCGTGGCTCGTCTTCCTCGCCATCCCGATCCTGTCATTCCTCATGGTCGGCGTGCACCGCTACTACCGTGACGTCGAGCACGAGATCGCCATGGACGACCAGACGCACTTCGGCTCGACGGGCGATGTCGCGCTGATCCTGGTCAACCGCCTGCAGAAGCCCGTCGTCAAGGCGGTCGACTACGCCCTGGCCGCAAAGCACGACAAGACCTTCGCGGTGCACGTCTCGGTGACGAAAGAGGACGCCGCGGCGCTCGAGGCCGAATGGCGCGCGCACCGGATGCCGATTCCGCTGAAGATCATCGAGTCGCCCTATCGCATGTACGCCAGCCCCATCGCGGAGTTCGTGAAGAAGTACCGGGAGGAGCACGGATCGGCCGTCGTCACCGTCTACCTGCCGCAGTACATCGTCGGTCACTGGTGGGAGTCGCTGCTCCACAACCGCCGCGCCCGTCGCATCGCGCAGCAGCTGATGCTCGTGCACGGGGTCTCGATCACCCTCGTGCCGTGGCTGCTCGACTCGTCGGAGCTCATCTACGGTCGCCGATCCCATGCGCTGCCGGGCGACGACCGCGCCGGGCGGGGTTCGGCGCCGGAGGTGCACCGCGTGGGACGCCGGGCCGTTCGCCCGGCCGGGCCGCCCGAGCCGTCCGAGGCACCCGAGCGCGCCCCACTGCCGAAGCCCTGAATCCGTGCCCGAGCCCTGACACCGGCGCCGGGCGCGCGAACCCCCACCGACCACCCGGCGCCGGGTGGCAGCATCCCGCGTAGCCTGGAAGGGTGAGCACTTCCGCACCCTCGCCCTCCCAGGTCGCGCCCCTGGATGCCACCGCGCTGCGCGCGGACTTCCCGCTCCTCGACCGCCGCGTGAACGGCGAGCGCCTCGTCTATCTCGACTCCGGCGCGACGAGCCAGAAGCCCCAGACGGTCATCGATGCCGAGGTCGATTTCCTGACCCGCGCGAACTCCGCCGTGCACCGCGGCGCGCACACCCTCGCCGCCGAGGCCACCGAGCTGTTCGAGGACGCCCGCGCGACCGTGGCGGGCTTCGTCGGCGCGCAGCCCGAGCAGCTGGCGTGGACGAGCGGCGCGACCGCCGGCCTCAACCTCGTCGCCTACGCGATCGGCAACGCCTCCGCCGGGCGCGGCGCGCCCGCGAGCGCCCGCTTCGCACTGCGACCGGGCGACGAGATCGTCGTGACCGAGTCGGAGCATCACGCCAACCTCATCCCCTGGCAGGAGCTGGCCGCGCGCACCGGCGCGGTGCTGCGGCACATCCCGGTCCGCGACGACGGAACCCTGGACACGGATGCTGCCGCCGCCCTCATCGGCGAGCGCACGCGTGTCGTCGCCTTCACGCACGTCTCGAACGTGCTGGGCATCGTGAACCCTGTCGACGAGCTCGTCGGGCTGGCGAAGGCGGTGGGTGCGGTGACCGTGCTCGACGCCTGCCAGTCCGCACCTCACGTGCCGCTCGACCTCCCCGCCCTGGGCGTCGACCTCGCGGTCTTCTCGGGGCACAAGATGCTCGGCCCCTACGGCGTCGGAGGACTCTACGGCCGCGCCGACGTGCTCGGGGCGCTGCCGCCGTTCCTCACCGGCGGTTCGATGATCACCACGGTGACCCTGGACGAGGCGTCGTACCTGCCGCCGCCCCAGCGGTTCGAGGCGGGCACCCAGCCTGTGTCGCAGGCGATCGGCCTCGCCGCCGCGGTGCGCTACCTCGACGGCGTCGGCATGGCCGCGGTGCACGCGCACGAGAAGGCGCTCGAGAGCCGCATGGGCGAGGGCCTGCGGTCCATTCCCGGCGTGCGGCTGCTGGGCGATGCGACGGGTGCCGAGCGGGTGGGCCTGTGGTCGTTCGAGGTCGAGGGCGTGCACGCCCACGACGTCGGCCAGTTCCTCGACGCGCGCGGCGTCGCGGTGCGCGTCGGGCACCACTGCGCCCAGCCGTTGCACCGCCGGTTCGGCCTCACCGCCTCGGTGCGGGCCTCGACCCAGCTGTACAACACCGCCGGCGACGTCGACGTCTTCCTCGACGCGCTGTCGGGCGTGCGCACGTTCTTCGGAGCCGGCGCATGAGCGGCCTCGAGTCCCTGTACCAGGAGCTGATCCTCGACCACTCCAAGCGCCCGCACGGCAAGGGCCTCGGCGCCGAGGCGGCCGAGGGGCGGGTCGCGGAGTCGTTCCAGCGCAACCCGATCTGCGGCGACGAGATCACCCTGCGCGTGCGCCTCTCCGACGACGGGAGCGCGGTCGAGGAGGTCACGTGGGACGGCGCCGGCTGCTCCATCTCGCAGGCGTCGGCATCGATGCTCGCCGCGCTCGTCGAGGAGGAGGAGCGGATGCCGCGGGCCGAGGCATCCGTCCTCATCGACGGCTTCCGCGAAGCGCTGCGCTCGCGCGGCGAGATCCCGCTCGACGAAGAGGTCTTCGGAGACGCGGCGGCACTCTCGGGCGTCTCGAAGTTCACCGCGCGCGTCAAGTGCGCGATGCTCGCGTGGGTCGCGTTCGAGGACGCGATCGCCCGCGCCTGACCCCGGCCCGCCCGCGACGGCGCCAGCCCGCACGCCCACGACGCACGGATTCCGTGAGGACGGCGGCCGCGGCATCCGTCCCGGGTCGTAGGGTGACCACATGGAGCGCGGCAGGCAGCGAGAACCCGACGCGGGCGATCGGTTCCCGCTGCCGTCGACATCGGGCGGTGCCCTCAGCGCCCGCCGGCGAGCGCTCGGCTTCGCACTCGCCATCGTCGGCGGCCCGCTGCTGACGTGGCTCCTCGTCGCCATGCGCAGCGAGGAGACGATCACGAGCGACGTGCTCGCCTACCAGCTGCTGGTGGTGCTCGTGTCGCTCGTCGGCGGCATCTGGCCAGCGGTGTTCGCGGCGGTCATGTCGGCCTTCACCCTCAACTACTTCTTCGTGCAGCCGTACCAGACCATCAGCATCGCCAATCCCCGCAACCTGTGGGCGCTCGTGCTGTACGTGCTGATCGCCGTGCTGGTGAGCTTCGTCGTCGACCGCGCCGCGCGAGCCACCCGTGCGGCGCAGCGGTCGGAGGCCGAGGCCGACCTCCTCGCCAACGTCGCCGGAAGCGTGCTGGGCGGGGAGTCCGCGGTGCCGGCGCTGATCAGCCGCACGCGCGAGTCGCTGGGCCTCACGGGTGCGCGTCTCGTGGACGCCGACGGCTCGGTGCTCGCGACCGACGGCGAACCGGTGCCCGACGGGAGCTTCGAGACCGTCACGGTCGGCAGGCGCAACGGCGGGCCGCCGGCGATGCTCGAACTGCACGGGCACGTGCTGGATGCGTCCGAACGGCGCCTCCTCCGGGCGATCGCGGCGCAGCTGTCGGCCGCCCTCGAGCACACCGACCTGTCGGCCACCGCCCGCAAGGCGAGCGTGCTCGCCGAGACCGACCAGGTGCGCAGTGCGCTGCTCTCGGCGGTGAGCCATGACCTCCGGCGCCCGCTCGCCGCCGCGGTCGCGGCCGTCGGCGGGCTTCGCGCGGCGGGCGCGAGCCTCTCACCCGCCGACCGTGAGGAGCTCGTCGCCACGGCGGACGAGTCGCTCGCCGCGCTGTCGGCCCTCGTGACCGACCTGCTCGACGTCAGTCGCATCGAGGCCGGCGTGCTCGCGGTCTCGCTGCAGTCCGTCGACAGCGCGGAGGTCGTGCTGACCGCTGTGGAGGAGCTGGGTGCCGAGCCGGAGCGGCTCGAGCTCGCGCTCGATCCCCGGCTCCCGCCGCTGTTGGCCGACCCGGTGCTGCTGCAGCGCGTGCTCGTGAACGTGCTCGCGAACGCGGTGCGCCACTCGCCCCCTGCCTCCCGTGTGCGCCTGTCGACGAGCCGGATCGGCGGCACGGCCGAGATCCGCGTGATCGATCACGGTGCCGGTGTGCCGGCCGATCGCCTCGGCGACATGTTCTCGCCGTTCCAGCGGCTCGGCGACACCGACAACAGCGCCGGCCTCGGGCTCGGTCTCGCGCTGTCGAAGGGGTTCACGGAAGGGATGGGCGGTACGCTCGCCCCCGAGCCGACCCCCGGAGGAGGACTGACGATGGTGATCGCGCTGCCGGTCGACGACGCTGCCGCAACCGCGCGGGGCGGGGCGGGGTCGCGGTGAAGGTGCTCGTCGCCGACGACGATCCTCAGCTCGTCCGCGCACTGCGCATCACCCTCGCCGCGCACGGGTACCACGTCGTCGCGGCGCCCGACGGCGTGGCCGCTGTGACGCTCGCCGCCAAGGAGCATCCCGACATCGTGATGGTGGACCTCGGGATGCCGCGCCTCGACGGTGTCCAGGTCATCGAGGCGCTGCGCGGCTGGACGAGGGCACCGATCATCGTGGTGTCGGGGCGCACCGGCGCGAGCGACAAGGTGGAGGCGCTGGACGCCGGCGCCGACGACTACGTCACGAAGCCGTTCCAGATCGACGAGCTGCTCGCGCGGCTTCGAGCCCTGTCACGGCGTGCGGGCGCAGCATCCGGATCCCCGGTCGTCACCTTCGGCGACGTCGTGGTCGACCTCTCGACCAAGACCGTGACGCGCGCAGGCGACCGCGTGCACCTCACCCCGACGGAGTGGCGGATCCTCGAGTTCCTGGCGCGCAACGCGGGGGCGCTCGTGACCCGTCAGTCGCTCCTCAAAGACATCTGGGGCACCGAGCAGATCGCCGACACCGGCTACCTGCGGCTGTACATCTCGCAGCTGCGCAAGAAGCTCGAGCCCGATCCCGGCCGCCCCGCGCACCTGCTGACCGAGTCCGGCATGGGATACCGCCTTCTCGCCGACACCGCCGCCTGACCCGCGGCCTCCCGGGCCGGGATCAGCCGAGGCCCTGGCGCTCCTCGGCCAGGGAGGCGGCGTCGCCCGCCACGGGCTTCGACGACAGGCCCACCGAGCCCGCGCGCGAGTCCTTCGAGAGCGCCGCCGCGACGGCGACCGACTCGTCGGCGTCGGGGTACTGCGGGCGGAGCTGCACCGCGTGCTGCTCCCGCCTCTCACGCTTGGCCTTGCGGGCGGCGGAGGCCAGGTTGAGGGCCTCGACGAAGATCGCGAACGCCATCGGCCCGTAGATGAAGGCCTTGTCGATCTTGATCTCGAAGCCCTCCGCGACGAGGAAGACGCCGATGAGCAGCAGGAACGACAGCGCCAGCATCTTCACCGTGGGGTGCCTGTTGACGAACGCGAAGATGAAGCGCGACGCGAAGAGCATGATGCCGAACGACAGCACGACGACGGTGATGATGACCAGCAGGTTCTCGGTCATGCCGACGGCGGTGATCACCGAGTCGAGCGAGAAGACCAGGTCCAGCAGCAGGATCTGCAGCAGGACCGAGCCGAAGGTGACGGTCTTGCGGCCGACGCCGCCGTGCTCCTCCTCGGCTCCCTCGAGCTTGTGGTGGATCTCCGTCACGGCCTTGTAGACGAGGAAGAGACCACCCGCGATGAGGATGAGGTCCTTCCACGAGAAGCCCATCTCCCCGATGAAGAACACGTCGTTCTTGAGCGTGATGATCCATCCGGCGAAGAGCACGAGGATCACGCGCATCACCATCGCGAGCGTCAGACCGAGGTTGCGGGCCCTGGCCTGCTGCTCCTTCGGAAGCTTGGACGCGAGGATCGAGATGAAGATGACATTGTCGACGCCGAGGACGATCTCGAGCACGAACAGCGTGATGAAGACGGCGATGAGGTCGGGGGTGAATTCGAGGGAGAAGTCCACCTTCGTCATCGTAGAGGCCACTCGCCGCCCAGTTTGCGGGGTTGACGCGGGCGGATCCTCTCGATCGCATGCAGAACTCCACGGATCCGCACCGTCCGGCCCCCGCCGGGGGCGGGATGGCGGGCGCGAGCGCGAGATCCGTGGAGTTCTGCCGGGCGCACGCGTCAGACGCCGGCGAGCACGCCTTCCAGGCGGCCGTAGCTTGCTTCCATGCCGTCGGTCATGCCGGTGGCGAGCACGATGTCGCGGGTCTGCTTGTCGGGGTACTCGATGAGGAGCGTGATCAGGGTCGCTCCGTCCTCTTCCTCGAGGTTCAGGTCGTTGAGCGTCGACGGGAAGTCCGTGCCCGTCATGTGCTCGGTCGTGACCGCCCGGCGCGGCGCCTCCGAGAGAAGGGTCTCGCCGTCGAACCCGAAGCGCTCGCCCTCGGTGCCCTCCAGGGGCTCCCACTCGTAGCGGTAGCGACCGCCGACCGAGCCGTCGACCTCGCACACCGACATCCGCCAGCCGTCGGGTCCGAGCAGCCACTGCTGCATGAGCTCGGGCTCCTGGTGCGCGCGCCACACCAGGTCGACGGGCCCGTCGATGAGACGCGTGATGCGCACGTGGGTGTCATCGAGGATCTCGGTCTGCGTGCCCTTGCCGCCGGCGTACTCCCGCAGGCCGGCCAGCACCCGGTCGAGCTGGTTGATGGCCAGCGTCGAGCCCTCGACCGCACCCATCGCGACGACCTTCTCGAGCGCCTCGGCGGAATCGAAGTGCGTGGTGTTCACGAGGCGGGAGCCGGTGGGCGTCGATTCGAAGGTGAACACCATGCGCGACGTCGGCATCTCGGCGAGGATCTCGCCCTGGGCGTTCGCAAACGAGTCGAGCGCCGTGAACGAGCGCGGGCCCTCGATCTCGAGGAACTCCCACACCCCGTGGAACTCCTCGCCCTTCGGGCTGGTCATGTGATACCGCGCCCGACCGCCGGCGGCGAGGTCGAACTCGGTGAACGTGGCGGGGTATCCGGGCGGGCCCCAGAAGCGCTCCAGCTGCCGCGGGTCGGTGAAGGCCCCCCACAGGCGCTCGACCGGGGCGGCGAAGTCCGCGGTCAGCGTCAGGGTGAGCGCCTCGGGGTCGGTGGTGACGTCGGTGACGGGCATCGTCATTCTCCTTCGTTCCTGCGTTCGTTCTTCGGTTCTTCGGTGGTGGGGGTGCCGGGGCTGCCGGCGGGCTCGGCGAGCAGTGCGTCGAGCCGGTCGATGCGGGCGCGCCACATGTCCTCGTAGCGTGCGAGGAGCGCGCGGGCGCGGGCGATCATCTCGGGGTCCGCCCGGACGAGGCGCTCGCGGCCCTCGGCCCGCTTGACGATGAGGCCGGCGGCCTCGAGCACGGTGACGTGCTTCTGCACGGCCGCGAACGACATGTCGTACTCGCGGGCGAGCGTCGATACGGAGTACTCGCCCGCGAGCGTCCGACGCAGGATGTCGCGCCGGGTCGCCGCTGCCAGTGCATGGAACACGCGGTCGATCTCGTCATCGCTGAGCTCAATTCCTACAACCATTTGGTTGTAGGTTACGCCGGGGTGCGGCATCCGTCAACTGTTTTCGTCAGCGGCGTAGCAGGTGCCCGTTCCCGCGTCAAGGCGTTAGGAGTGTGCCGGGCGGGGGCGAGCAGGATGAGACGGTCGCCGGGGCTGCCGCAGCCGCGTTCTCGTCTCACGACGACATGAACCGAGCAAAGGGAGACCCAGATGGCCACACAGGTCAGCAAAGCGATTCTTGTACGCCTGGAAGCACTGCCCGGCAAGGAGGGGGACGTCCGTGATTTCCTGAACCAGGGGCTGTCGATCGTCCAGGGCGAGCCCAAGACCGTCAGGTGGTTCGCAGTCCAGTTCGGACCCTCGTCGTTCGGCATCTTCGACGCGTTCCCCGACGAAGACGGGCGACAGGCGCACCTGTCAGGAGAGGTCGGGAAAGCGCTCGGTCAGAACACGGGTGTGCTGTTCGCGGAGCCCACGATCGAGCCGGTCGATGTCGTCGCGGAGAAGCAGCCCGCGTAGAGCGGGTGGCGCTTGCGGAAAGCGGTGACCGCGTGACACCCGCCGCCGGACAGCACGGGCCGTCTTCGCCGGGATCAGAGACCATGGAGCAGCGCCCGTTCGGCCCCGTGTCGCGCGAGGTCGCGGTGATCGGCCAGGGGACCTGGTACATCGACGATGCGCACCGGCCGACGGCGGTCGCCGCCCTGCGCCACGGCCTCGATCTCGGCATGACCCACATCGACACCGCCGAGATGTACGGCGATGCCGAGATCGTGGTCGGCGAGGCCATTGCCGGTCGGCGTGAGGACGTCTTCCTCGTCTCCAAGGTGCTGCCGGGCAACGCCTCGCGGCGCGGGACCGTAGCCGCCTGCGAGCGCTCGCTCTCGCGCCTGCGCACCGACAGGCTGGACTGCTACCTCCTGCATTGGCCCGGCCCGCACCCGCTCGAAGAGACCTTCGCCGGCTTCGAGCGGCTCCGTGAACAGGGGAAGATCCTGTCCTGGGGAGTGAGCAACTTCGACGTGCCCGATCTCGATGCCGCCTGGAGAGCAGGAGGCGAGGGCCGGATCGCCTGCAACCAGGTGCTCTACCATCTGGGCGAGCGCGCGATCGAGCACGCCGTGCTGCCCTGGTGCGAGGACCACGATGTCGCCGTCGTCGCCTACAGTCCCTTCGGCCATGGCCACTTCCCCGGCCCGCGCACGCCGGGTGGCCGCGTGCTGGAGGAGATCGCGGCTCGCCACGGCGCCACCGCACGCCAGGTGGCGCTGCGCTTCCTGACGCGGCGGCCGTCGATGTTCGCGATCCCCAAGGCATCCAGCCCGGAGCACGCCGACGACAACGCGGGCGCGGGCGCGCTGCGCCTGAGCGATGCCGAGCTCACTCGAATCGACGCGGCGTTCCCGCTCGGCCCGCGGCCGCGCAGGCTCCCCATGCTGTAGCCACCGCCTGCGCAGCTCCACCGTGCGTCGTGCGAACGAGGGATGCCCGCGCGGACGAACTAGACTGTTCCGGTCCGGCATCCCCGATTTCCTGGAGTTGAGCCGCGTGACCACCCCCTCCCAGACCGCTGTCGCCGATACCGTCGAGAACGCCGCCGCCACGCCGGAGAAGGAACAGCCGTATGCGGCGCTCGGTCTCAAGCCGGACGAGTACGACAGGATCCGCGAGATCCTCGGCCGCCGCCCCACGTCGGGCGAGCTGGCGATGTACTCCGTCATGTGGTCGGAGCACTGCTCGTACAAGTCGTCGAAGATCTACCTCCGCAAGTTCGGCGACAAGGTCTCGGACGAGATGCGCGAGCGGCTCATGGTCGGCATGGGCCAGAACGCGGGCGTCGTCGACATCGGCGAGGGCTGGGCGGTCACCTTCAAGGTCGAGTCGCACAACCACCCGAGCTACATCGAGCCGTTCCAGGGTGCCGCCACCGGCGTCGGAGGCATCGTCCGCGACATCATCTCCATGGGTGCGCGCCCGGTCGCCGTGATGGATCAGCTGCGTTTCGGCGCCATCGACAACCCCGACACCGCGCGCGTCGTGCACGGCGTGGTGAGCGGCATCAGCTTCTACGGCAACTGCCTGGGCCTGCCGAACATCGGCGGCGAGACGGTGTTCGACTCGGTGTACCAGGGCAACCCGCTCGTCAACGCGCTCGCGGTGGGCGTCCTCCGCCACGAGGACCTCAAGCTCGCGAATGCGACCGGTGCCGGCAACAAGGTCGTGCTGTTCGGCGCCCGCACGGGCGGCGACGGCATCGGCGGGGCATCCATCCTCGCCTCCGACACCTTCGCCGACGGCGGCCCGACCAAGCGGCCCGCGGTGCAGGTCGGCGACCCGTTCGCCGAGAAGGTGCTCATCGAGTGCTGCCTCGAGCTGTACCGCGACGAGCTGGTGGAGGCGATCCAGGACCTCGGCGCCGCGGGCATCTCGTGCGCCACGTCGGAGCTCGCCGCCAACGGCGGCTCGGGCATGCGCGTCGATCTCGAGAAGGTGCTGCTGCGCGACCCGACGCTCACGCCCGAGGAGATCCTCATGAGCGAGAGCCAGGAGCGCATGATGGCGATCGTCGCGCCCGAGAAGCTCGACGCGTTCCTCGAGGTGGTCGGCAAGTGGGACGTCGAGACCTCGGTCCTCGGCGAGGTGACCGGCGACGGGCGCCTGCAGATCTTCTGGCACGGCGAGCAGATCGTCGACGTCGACCCGTCGACCGTGGCGGTCGACGGCCCGGTCTACGAGCGCCCCGTCGCCTACCCGACCTGGATCGACGCGCTGCGCGAGGACTCGGCATCCGCTCTTCCGCGTTCGAACGACGCGGAGACGCTGCGGTCGCAGTTCACCCGGCTTGTCGCGAGCCCGAATCTCGCCGACACGTCGTGGGTCACGAACCAGTACGACTACTACGTGATGGGCAACACCGCCCTGTCGTTCCCCGACGACGCCGGCATGATCCGCGTCGATGAGCACTCGGGTCTCGGCTTCGCGATCGCCACGGACTGCAACGGGCGCTACTGCCAGCTCGACCCGTACCAGGGCGCGAAGCTGGCGCTGGCCGAGGCGTACCGCAACGTCGCCGTCACCGGCGCGGAGCCGACTGCCGTCACCGACTGCCTCAACTTCGGCTCGCCCGAGAACCCCGAGGTGATGTGGCAGTTCTCGCAGGCCGTCGACGGCCTGTCGGACGGATGCCTCGAACTCGGCGTACCCGTCACCGGCGGCAACGTCTCGTTCTACAACCAGACGGGCGACCAGCCCATCTTCCCCACGCCGGTGGTCGGCGTGCTCGGGATCATCGACGACGTGGCGCGCCGCATCCCGTCGGGCTGGCAGGATCCGGGCGAGAACATCTACCTGCTCGGCGTCACGGCCACCGAGCTCTCGGGTTCGCAGTGGGCCGGCACGATCCACGACCACCTCGGCGGTCGCCCGCCGGCGGTCGACCTCGGCCAGGAGAAGAAGCTCGCGGAGCTGCTCCACGCGGCCGGGCAGCAGTCGCTGGTGTCGTCGGCGCACGACCTGTCGTCGGGCGGCCTCGCGCAGGCCCTCGCCGAGTCGGTCATGCGCTTCGGGGTGGGTGCTCGCGTGTGGCTCAACGAGATCCAGGAGCGGGACGGGGTGGATGCTGCCACCGCCCTGTTCTCGGAGTCCACGGGCCGCGTCATCGTGTCGGTGCCCCGCGAGGACGACGTGAAGTTCCGCGGGCTGTGCGAGGGCCGGGGCTACCCTGTGCTGCGCATCGGCGTGACGGACTCGGCCGCGCACGGCGACGAGCCGGCGCTCGAGGTGCAGGGCCTCTTCACGGTGCCGCTGACCGAGTTGCGCGACCTCTCGACGTCGACGCTCCCGGACGCGTTCGGCCCGATCATCACCGAGCACACCGCCTGAACCGCGGTCGGGGCGAACGTAGGATAGGACGCATGGCGGCGGACGACGACGAGTACAGCGGTTTCAACGACGTCCGGCAGCGCCGCGTCAAGATCATCGCGTGGGTGACGATCGTCGCCCTGATCCTCGTCGGCGGCGGCGCCACCGTCTTCGCCCTCCTCTTCGGCTGACCTCTCGGGCGGCTCCGGCGCGAGAATTCGCGGGCTTGGCTGCCGGCGCCTGCTGCATTCGGCTTGCCGTTTGCGGCTCGCTGTGTGCCCGGCATCCGTGATCGGGGACGGCACTCCGCGAAAACCCCGATGAACTTCCGGTTCACACACGCACTGGGTCTCCGATCCCGTACAGCGGGAGAGCCGTGTGAGCCGGAACTCACACAGGGCCTACGGGACGTGCCTGCCTGGCAGCGACCGCCCTGGGGGTCCTGCCGATCTTCTGGCGAGAGATCCGGCCGGCCCCTCCGCGCACCGCTGCCGTCGCGCGCGGTATCAGCAGACTCCCGGGGACAAAGCGTTATATCGCGATTACCATGGCAGGGTGGAGCCGATCCTCCTCATCGTCGCGAGCTGGTGGTGGGTCGCCCCGGCCGCCGCGGGCGCCGGAGCGGCGACCTATGCCGGCCTGACGACGCGCACGCGCCGGGCCCGCCGCCTCGAGCTCGATGCTGCCCGCGCCGAGGAGTCGCAGGCGTACCGCGACCTCGTCGCCGCGAAGGCGCGCGTGCGCACGGCGCACGCCGACATGCTGACGGCGAAGTCGCGAGGCGGGTCCCCCTTCCCTCCCGCCGACGTGCGGCGCGAGCTGCAGGCGGCGAAGCAGGATGAGAGGACGGCATCCCTCGCCCTCCGCGCCAGCAGGACGCGCGTGCGGGCCGGGTACGAGCAGTACCGAGCCAGCTCGTCCCAGGATCCCCTCCCGATCGACCGGCTCTACGCCGCCCACGACGCGGTCAACACCCGGTGGCTCGCGTACGAGACCGACGTCGACAAAGCGCTGGCGTATCCGCAGATGACCGATTCGCGGCATCCCGCGACCGTCGTCTTCCTGCGCGCCCAGCGCGAGGCGCTCGCGAAGCGTCCGACCCTGCGTGACCGCGTGACGCCGCACCAGTACCTGGAGTACCGCGTCGCCGTGCGCCACCTGGAGGCCACGTTCGACGACGCCGAGCGGGCGGCAGGGGTCCCCGGAGCCACCCGCGCCCCGGCGTCGCCCGGAGCGGCGACGGCCGCCGGGCTGACGGCCGCCGCCGCGGTGCTCGCAGAGATCGCCGACCGGCTTCCGGCGCTGATCGCGCGCATACCGCCGCCCCGCACCGGCGAACCTCCCGCTGGCAGGGTGCCCTGAGGCCGCCACCTGACCGCGAGCGGCCGTTAGCATGACACTGTGCAGTTCTGGGAGTTCGCGGGGAGCTTCTGGTGGCTCGTCTTCCCGTTCATAGGCGTCCTGGGCATGGTCGGCAATGCCTGGGAGCGTGGCGCGCGCATGCGCCACAAGCGCCGCCTCGAGGTGATGCACGCGAAGGCGGAGCTGAAGGTAGCCCAGGCCGCTGCCCGCGGCAAGGCGGTGCCCGCCGCATCCCTTCCTCCCATCACGGCGCCGACGGCGACCACGGCCCCCGGCGCCGCGTCGGCAGCCGCACGCGAGACGCAGGCGACACAGCTCGAGCGCCTGTTCGCGACCCACGACGCGGTCACGGCGCGGTGGCTCGAGTACGAGCTCGACGTCGCGAAGATCATCGCCTTCCCCGCCATGAGCGACGGCCGTCAGCCGCTCACGGCTGCCTTCCTGCGCGCCAAGCGCATCGCCGACGGCCTGCGGCCCGCCTCGCCGAAGGCCCGGCTGTCGAAGGAGCAGCTCGCGGAGTACCGCAACGCGGTCGCCGACTTCGAGGTCGCCTTCGACGTCGCCGAGCGCGATGCCCGTCGCCTCCGCGACTCGTCGTTCACCGACGACGAGCGCAAGCGCCTCGACACCGCGAAGAAGCTCCTCACGGTCGCCATCGACGAGGCCGCGACGCCCGCCGAGCGCCAGCTCGCCTACCGCCGGGTGCGTGAGGAGCTCGACGGCCTCATCTCGATCTCCGACGAGGCGATCGAGGTGCTCGAGAACAAGGTGATGCTCGAACTCGGGCCGGTCGCCCCGACGACGACGGCGACGGATGCCGCTCCCCCCGCGAGTGCGCAGGCTCCGGTGAGTCCGGCGACTCCGGCCGCAGAACCCGGGCTGCAGCCCGAGACGATCCCCGCGCCGAAGCGCCCCAGCACGACCCCGCCGACGGCCACCTGGCCGGTGCCGTCCCGCACAAACGGCGACTCCCCGGGCCGCGTGACCCATCCCAAGCCCCACCGCTGACGGTCCGCAAGCCGGGACGAACCTCGTCCCTCAGGACAGCTCGGGGTGGGCGTCGATCCAGGCGTCGATGCGGGCGAACCAGTCGAAGAGCCACGCGGCACGCGCGTCCAGCCCGTCGGGGATCTCCGCCCGCGGCACGCGCCACGCCCGCATCGTGATGCTCTTGTCCATCGGCAGCTCGCGCCAGATGTCCCTCAGCGTCACCAGCTTCTCCAGCCCCGTGTGGGCGATGAAGACGACGTCGGCGTCGGGGGCGGCATCCAGAGCCGCGTGCATGCCTCCGGGCTGCGGTGCCATCACGTGCACCATCGCCTCGGCGCGCTCGGCCATCGCCACCCGTCCCGAGGCGCGCAGCCTCTGGATGCGCGAGCGGCGGCGCGAGGGGCTGACCTGACCGCCCTCGGGGAAGATGACGAACGCATCTTCGGGGCCGAGGCCGGCGGCGAGGTCGCCGAGCGCCTCCTCCACCGAGGCGCCGCCGCCGGCACGGCCGTTGCCGAAGCCGGACGGCACGATGAACCGCGCCGGGATGCGGTGCAGCAGGATGTCGATCGCCGGGTCCCACTGGAGCGTGTACTTCAGCACGATCCGCGGCCGGCGGGCCACCTGGTTGAGGAGGGTGTGGATGAGCACGAACGAGTCGCCCGGCCCCCCATGACGGCTCGCGACCACCAGCGGCGCGCCGGGCGCGAAGAGGCTGTCGAACGCGGCGCGACCCGGGACGGCGGCATCCCGGTCCCTTCTGCGCCAGGGCAGCCGCACGAGGTCGTCGGCCTCGTCGCGTCCCGTGGTGGTGATCGTCAGACGCAGCACGCCGCCGAAGATCCAGAACAGCGCGCGCAGCGCCCACCCGCCGAGTGCGTAGTGCGCCGTCACGAACCCCGGTCGCCGGAGGGCGGCGCCGAAACCCGACGCGATCCACAGCGCGAACATCGCGATCACGAGCATCGCGTCCCAGAGCAGGTACACGGTCACGAGCCAGAGCACGCGCGGCAGCCGGAAACGCCCCGGCACGAGGGCGGTGAGCGCCAGGGCGACGATCAGCCACAGCGGTGTGAGCACCAGCATGACGACCGCGGCGACGATCACGAGGGGTGCGAGAAGGATGCGGCGCACCCACGTCGGCGGCAGGCGCATCATGCTCCCTCCCGCGTTCCGAGGCCGCGGTCGGCGAGGAAGGCGCGACTCGCCTCATACGCGAGGTCGATGCGGCGGCGGACGGTGTCCATGCGGCGGTACGACAGCAGCGAGTCGTCGCCGTCGAGCCCGCCCCCGCTGGGCAGCACGTGCAGGGCGACCCCCTCGGGCAGCGTCGCGACGTCGCGCGCGTAGCGATGGCGGCGCGCGATCTCGAACGCGACGCGGGCCGTGTCGACCGCCGACCTGGGTGCGACCAGCGGCGTCTCGATGCGACCGACCTGCAGCACATAGACGGTTCCCGCCCCGGCCTGCACCGCCTGCTCGATCGGGATCGAGTTCACGATCCCGCCGTCGATGAAGTGCTCGTCCCCGATGCGCGTCGGCGGCAGGAGTCCTGGCACGGAGGCCGACGCGAGGATCGCCTCGACCAGCGGACCCGACTCGAACACGTGCTCCGCAGCGCGCTCGATGCTCGCCGCGACGACGCGGAGCCGCACGGGGAGGCTTTCGAACGTGGCGTCAGCGCCGAGCGCGCGTTCGAGCAGGTGCCGCAGCGGCGCCGGAGAGTTGAGGTGCGTCTTCGTCTTCACGAGCCGCGTGAACTGGGCGAACAGCGAGTCGCCGTACACGGCGTTCGCCTCGGGCGACGTCCACGCGTCGAGCAGGCGCTCGACGACCGTCGGGGTCGGGTCGCTGGCGACGAGCGCGCCGTTGATGGCGCCGATCGACGTGCCCACCACGACATCGGGCCGGATGCCGGACTCGAGGAGGGCGCGCAGCATGCCGATCTCGACCGCGCCCCGGACGCCACCGCCGCCGAGGACGAACGCCACCGTCATGTCCACACCCTATTGCGGTGCGGTGCCCGATCCCGCGGGAAGGTGCCGTCAGCGGCTGTCGGCTGCCTCGGTGTGGTGGCGGATGACCTCGGCGACGACGAAGTTGAACCACTTCTCGGCGAACGCCGGATCGAGGTCGGCCTGTTCGGCGAGGCTGCGCAGGCGGGCGACCTGCTGCTCCTCGCGCGCGGGGTCGGAGGGGGGCATGCCGTGATCGGCCTTCAGATGACCCACCTGCTTGGTCGCCTTGAAGCGCTCCGCCAGCAGATACACCAGGGCGGCGTCGATGTTGTCGATGCTGCTGCGCAGCCGAGCCAGCGTCGTCGTGGGATCTTCGGTCATGGCGGTCCTCCTCGCCCCTCGACGATACCCGAGCGACCGCGGCGCTCCGGCGGTGTGACGCCTCTGTGCCCGCGGGTACCCCGGGCCTAGAGTGTGTCCCATGACCGACACCTCGCCCTCGCCCGGCGCCGCCGCTCCCGAAGCCGCCGAACCCCCTCCCGCGGGACCCGCGGCATCCGGGGCCGGCACCAACGGCCAGCTCGTGTCTCGCGAGGCCGACGCGGTCGCGCCGCTGGACGCCGACCCGGTGTTCACCGGGGAGGCCCCTGCCGGCAAGACGTTCTGGGCCAACCTCAACAGTCCGTTCCGGCTCGGTCTGGTGCTGACGCTCGGGGGACTCGCCGCCATCGCACTCGGCCTGGCGTTCTGGAACCTCTCGACGATCATCATCTACATCGTCTTCGCGCTGTTCGCGGCGCTCGGGCTCGACCCCGTCGTGCGCTGGCTCGGGCGTCACAACGTCTCGCGGCCCTGGGCCATCGTGATCGTCTACACGGCCTTCGCGGTCGTGCTCGCCGGTGTGCTCCTGCTGGTCATCCCGGCCCTGGTGAAGCAGATCGGCGCGTTCTTCAGCGACCTGCCGCAGACGATCAGCGATTTCCAGAAGTCGGACTTCTACGGGTGGCTGAGCGACACCTTCGGCTCCCAGGTGGGTCAGATCACCGGTCAGGTGGAGTCCTTCCTGACCAACCCGGCCAACATCGCCGCGATCGGCGGCGGCGTGGTGAACTTCGCCGTCAGCGTCGGCACGACGATCTCGGGTCTCATCATCGTGCTGGTGCTGAGCCTGTACTTCCTGGCGGGCCTTCCCGCGATGAAGGTCGCGTTCAACCGCTTCGTCGCCGCCCGCAACCGGGCGAAGGCGGCGGCGATGACCGACCAGATCACCGACTCGATCGGCGCCTATCTCATGGGTATGGTCGTGCTGGCGTTCTGCAATTCGGTCGTCGCGTTCTTCCTGCACCTCTTCCTCGGTCTGCCCTTCCCGGCCCTGATGGGCGTGCTGGCGTTCTGCATCACGCTGATCCCCCTCATCGGCTCGGTGCTGTACTGGATCACGGCGACCACCATCGCGCTCTTCACCGGGTGGGTGCCGGCGCTGATCTTCGCGATCATCTACCTGATCTACATGCAGCTCGAGGCCTATGTGCTCACGCCGAAGGTCATGAACAAGGCGATCTCGGTGCCCGGCGCGCTGGTCGTGATCGGTGCGATGGTCGGCGGCACGCTGCTCGGCCTCCTGGGCGCCCTGGTCGCCATCCCCGTGACCGCGTCGATCCTCCTCATCATCAAGCAGGTCTTCATCCCCAAGCAGGACGCCAAGACCTGACCGGCCCCGGCGGCAGGCACGGGACTTGTCGGCGTGCCCGCCCGCGCCCATACTGTGCGCATGGCGATCCGCGACGCCGCCGTCGTGGACTGGACGGGCCGGTTCGAACAGCTCGTCGCCCACGAGGCCGCGCTGGCCGGCGACGAGCTGGACGAGCTCGGGCAGGCGGCGTGGTTCGTGGGGCGCGACGACGTCTCGGTGCGCGCGTGGGAGCGCGCACACCTGCGGTACCTCGACGACGGCGATCTGTCGTCGGCCGTGCGCTGCGTGTTCTGGCTCGGCTTCACGCTCAGCGAGGAGGGCGACGACGTCCGCGGCGGCGCGTGGATGGGCCGGCTCATGGAACTCTGCGCGCGCGACGACGCGACGCCGGCGACCGAGGCGGTCCGCGCCCTCTGCGTCGCCGTCGCCACCTTCGCGCGAGGTGAGGTCGAGGCATCCGTCCCGCTCTTCCGTGAGGCGGTGCAGAGAGCGGATGCTGCCGCCGACGCCGACACGTTCACCCTCGCCACGATGAGCCTGGGTCGCGCGCTGATGATGACGGGCCGGATCGACGAGGCCATCGTCGAGCTCGACCGGGTGATGCTGCTCATCGCCGACGGCCGCGTGAGCGACCGGGCGGCCGGGCCCGCGTACTGCGCCGTGATCGCGAGCCTGCTCGGCCGCGGCGACGTGGAGCGAGCGCGCGTGTGGACGCGGGAGCTCGGCGCCTGGTGCGACTCTCAGCAGGGCCTGGAGCCCTTCCGCGGCGAGTGCACGCTGCACCGGGCGGGCGTGTTGCAGCTGGGGGGCGAATGGCAGGCCGCCGCCACGGCGACCGAGGAGGTCTGCACCACGGAGAAGCGGCCCGAGACGCTCGCGCACGCCTGGTACCGGGCCGCCGACCTGCACCGGGTCGCCGGCCGGCCGGGCCCCGCTCGGGCTGCGCTGCGCCGCGCTGCCGCCCTGGGCCTGGACGTGCAGCCCGGACTGGCCCTGCTGAATCGTGACGCCGGTGACCTGGCGGGCGCGTGGGCGGGACTCGAGGGGGCGCGCGCCACGGCGGTGGAGCCCGCTGTACGCGCCGAGGTGCTCGCCGCGGCGGTGCAGGTGGCGCTGGACCGCGGCCGCCTTTCGGACGCGGCCGCCGCCGCGCAGGAGCTCGCAGCCTGCGCCACCGCGTTCGACACGCTGTACCTGCGGGGGCTGTCGTCCCGGGCCGACGGCGAGCTGGCGCTTGCCGAGGGTCGCGCGGCTGAGGCGCTGCCGTTGCTGCGTGCTTCGTGGGCAGCGTGGCGGCGGATCGACGCGCCGTACGAGGCCGCGCTCACGCGGGTGGCGATCGGTGCGGCGATCCGGGCGATCGGCGATGTGGAGGGCGCCGAGCTGGAGTTCGATGCGGCGCGCGGCGTGCTGGAGAGCCTGGGCGCGATCCCCGACCTCGCGCGGTTGGAGCGGGTGGCGGCCGCGGCGCCGGTGGCGGCATCCGATCCGGGTCTCAGCCGCCGCGAACGCGAGGTGCTCGCCCTGGTCGCCCGGGGCTGGTCGAACCGCCGCATCGCCGAGCACCTCTTCCTCAGCGAGCGAACGGTCGCACGGCACGTCGGCAGCATCCTCGCGAAGCTCGGCGTGCCCAGCCGCTCCGCGGCGACGGCGTACGCGTTCGCGCACGATCTCGCCGCCGCCCGCTGAGCCGCCGGCGCGTTCCTCAATTGAGGATTCGCGCCGAGTCGAGCGGAGCGGAGGACGGATGCTACGGCCCCGCGGAATTGGTCATTTCTGCCGATTCGGGCGCCTCGTCCCCGCTTCTACCGTGAGCGGAAGGAGGTCATCATGAACACGACAACACTCGACACGGTCATCATCGGCGCAGGCGCTGCCGGCCTTCACACCGCGCGGCTGCTCGCCGAACGAGGCATCGACGTCGAGGTCATCGAGCGTCACGCCCGCGTCGGCGACGCGTGGCGGGAACGCTACCGCTCGCTCCGGTTGTTCACGCCGCGCCGCTGGGCCGAGCTTCCCCGCATCCGGATGGGTATCGGCTTCTTCGACTACCCCACCGGCAAGCAGTTCGCCGACTACCTCGAGCAGTGCGCCGCAGCGATCGGCGCCCGCGTGCGCCTCTCGACGAGCGTCGAGCGGCTCTCGCTCACCGACGACGGCAGGTTCCGCCTGACGCTGTCGACGGGCGACGACATCGTCGCGACGCGCGTGGTCGTCGCAGCCGGCGCTCACGAACGGCCGGTCCTTCCGCCGTTCGCCGCCGACCTCGACCCGGCGATCCGGGCGATGCACTCGCTGGACTACCACGGTCCCGAGGACCTCGCGCCGGGACCCGTGCTCGTCGTCGGCGCGGCCAACTCCGGCACCGACATCGCGCTCGAGGCGGCGGCATCCGGTCACGCGACCACGCTCGCCGGCCGCCACCCGGGGCAGGTGCCGGTCAGCATCGACACCCCGGTGGGCAATCTCGTCAGCAGCGTCTTCATCCGGCGCCTGCGCGGCCTGACTCTCGACACCGACCGCGGCCGCCGCTTCGCGGCCGCGAACCGGGGCCACGGCGTGAACCTCGTGCGCAACCATCTCGCCGACCTCGCCCGTGCGGGCGTGCGTCAGGTGGGACGCATCGCGGGGCTGGGCGCTGACGGCCGACCGGTGCTCGAAGATGGTGAGCGGATGGATGCCGCCACCGTCGTGTGGTGCACCGGCTCGCTGCCCGACCTGCGCTGGATCGACATCCCCGCCGCGTTCGGCGAAGACGGCGAGGTCGCCCACGAGCGTGGCATCGCCACCCGCGTGCCCGGGCTCGCCTTCGTCGGGCTGCCGTTCCAGTACTCCGTCGCCTCGCCCACCCTCATGGGAATGGAGCGGGATGCCGCGCACGTCGTGTCGTGCCTGTTCGAGTCGGCGCGCGCGGCGCGCGCGGGCCGCGCGGCCACCCGGCAGGGCGCATCCGTCGCCGCGTGATCCGGCGAGACCGCCCAACAGCACGCTCAACCCGCCAGCGGAAGTGTCGTCGTGCGGTCTCGCGCGCGGACAGTTGCCAAAAAGGCCATGTGACTTCCGGTTCACGCTCCTTCCTCTGCAGAGAACGTCCCCTGCGCCCCGGTGTGAACCGGAAGTCATGAGCGGCGCTGTGCGAACCGGAAGTTCATCAAGGGCGCTGTGTGAGCCGGAAGTTCATCAGGGGCGCTGTGTGAGCCGAAAGTTCACCAGGGGGCCATGTGAACCGGAAGCCATGAGCGGCGCTGTGTGAGCCGGAAGTTCATCAGGGGCGCTGTGTGAGCCGAAAGTTCATCAGGGGCGCTGTGAACCGGAAGTTCATCAGGGGCGCTGTGTGAGCCGAAAGTTCATCAGGGGCGCTGTGAACCGGAAGTTCACCAGGGGAGCCATGTGAACCGGAAGTTCATCGGGGTTTTGGGAAAGTGTGGAGTCCCAGCGGTGCCACCGATCGGGCCCGCGGTTTCGCCGCCGTCGCCCCTCCGCCGCCTCGGCTCTCCGCGCCCTTCCCCCTCCGCCGCCCTCGCCCCTCCGCCGCCTCGCCCCTCCGCTGCCTCGGCCCCCGCTGCGCCCGCTGCGCCCGTCCCGCCGTCAGCGGGCGGGCAGGAGGCAGGTCGGGGATGGCGCCGCCGCGCGCCGGCGCACCCGGCCGGGAACGCCGGTGCGGAGGTCGAGCGTCAGCGAGGCGACCTCCTCGGAGAGCTGACCCGCGACCAAGAGGATGTCACGCACCACCAGGTGATGCCGCGGCCCGTCGACGCCGGCATCGACCAGCGCGACCGGCTGCACGAGCTCGCCGGCGCCGCGCACGCGAAGCGTCGCGATGGTGTTGCTGCCGCGCACCCCGGCATAGAGGAACTCGGCGTCGCGTGACATCGCCAGCTCCGCGGCGCTGTCGCCGGGGAGCGTGCCCGCGCCGAGCGGCGTGCCGCCCACCAGCCGCCACACCTCGGGCCCCGACCCGGTGGCAGGGGGGAAGGGCGCAAGCACGAACAGTTCGCACGACGTCTCGGTGACGACATAGAGGTGCCCGCTCGGGTGCCACACCATGTGCCGCGGCCCGCTGCCCATCGGCAGCGCCACCTCCTGCACCTGCCGCAGCCCGCTCGCGCCGTCGCGCCAGAGGCGCACCGCGTCGTACCCGAGGTCGGTCGTCGCGATGAGCCCGCCGGGCAGGAAGACCGCCTGATGCGCACGGGACGGGCGGACGGATGCCTCGTCCCCACCGGTCGCCTCGGTCGGCGGTTCGTCGGCGTCGTGGTCCGGAACAAGGTGAGCGAACTCGGCGCCCGCCGCTTCGCGCAGCGCGCGTGCCGCCGCCGCGAGGTCGATGTCGCCGGCCCGAGGCTCAGCCGCGGCGCCCGGCCCGTACGGGTCGACCGCCGCAGGAGCGATCACCGGCGACGAAGGGCGGCCCGCGGCATCCAGGTCCATCCGGACCACTCGCCCGTCGCCCCAGCAGCTGGCGACGAGGAAGCGGCCGTCGGGCGCCACCGCCACATGGCACGCGGCCTCGCCCGCGTCGACGGGCGGGCCGAGCGGCACGAACGTCGCGTCGCCCGTGCGACGGAACGCCTGCACCTGCCCGCGCGCCTCGAGCGTGGCGTACACGACGTCGCCCCGCGCGACGGTGACCGAACCCGGGTGCGCCGTCAGCCACGACGGCGAATCTGCCGCCGCGACGTCGCCCGCGAACGCCAGTGCTCCGCCTGCCGAGGCGTCGTCGGCCGCGCCGGCGAGCAGCATCCCCCATCCGGTCGCGGTGCCGTCCATATCGGCGGTGTAGCCGCCCAGCCAGAACCTCATGATGCCGTGATCCCAGAACCGGATGCCGCCCCCCGGCGCACCGCGGACGACATCAGTCGACGAGGTCGTGGCGCACGATGACGGCGTCGCGCGCTGGGCCCACGCCGATCACCGAGATGCGCGTGCCGCTCATCGCCTCGAGCGCGAGCACATACTCCTGCGCCTCGACGGGGAGGTCCTCGAAGGTGCGTGCGCCCGAGATGTCCTTCTTCCAGCCCGGGAAGTACTCGTAGATCGGCTGCGCGTGGTGGAAGTCCGACTGGTTCACGGGCACCTCGTCGAAGCGGCGGCCCTCCACGTCGTACGCGACGCACACCGGAATTCGATCGAGCCCTGTGAGGATGTCGAGCTTCGTCAGCACGAGGTCGGTGATGCCGTTGATGCGCGTGGCGTAGCGCGTGATGGGCGCGTCGTACCAGCCGACGCGGCGCGGGCGACCGGTCGTCGTGCCGAACTCGAAGCCGCGCGAGCGCAGGTAGTCGCCGTTCTCGTCGAACAGCTCGGTCGGGAACGGACCCGAGCCGACACGGGTCGTGTAGGCCTTCACGATGCCGACGATGCGGTCAAGGCGGTTCGGTCCGATGCCGGAGCCCGTCGACGCACCGCCCGCCGTCGCCGACGACGACGTCACGAACGGATAGGTGCCGTGATCGACGTCGAGCATGGTGGCCTGGCCGCCCTCGAACACCACGACCTCCCCGGCGTCGAGCGCCTCGCTGAGCATGAGCCCGGTGTCGGCGACCATCGGCCGCAGCCGCTCGGCGTAGGAGAGCAGGTCGTCCACGATCTCGTCGCACGTGATCGCACGACGGTTGAAGACCTTGACCAGCAGATGGTTCTTCTGGTCGAGGGCGCCCTCGACCTTCTGGCGCAGGATGTTCTCGTCGAAGAGGTCCTGCACGCGGATGCCGACGCGGTTGATCTTGTCGGCGTAGGCCGGGCCGATTCCGCGGCCGGTCGTGCCGATCTGCCGCTTGCCGAGGAAGCGCTCGGTGACCTTGTCGAGCGTGCGGTGGTACTGCGTGATGATGTGCGCGTTCGCACTCACCCGCAGACGCGACGTGTCGAGGCCGCGCGCGTGCAGCGCCTCGAGCTCGGCGAACAGCACCTCCAGGTCGACGACGACGCCGTTGCCGATGACGGCGTTCACGCCGGGCGAAAGGATGCCGGACGGCAGCAGGTGCAGCGCGTACTTCTCGTCGCCGATGACGACCGTGTGGCCGGCGTTGTTGCCGCCGTTGAACTTGACCACCCAGTCGGTGCGCTCACCGAGGAGATCGGTGGCCTTGCCCTTGCCCTCGTCTCCCCACTGGACTCCGACGATCACGATGCCTGGCATGGGCTACTCCCCCGTTATGTGACGGTTACACCCCATCCTATCGGGATGGTTCGTTACGCCTTCTGGCGCCGTGAGTCCTCCTGTGTCATCACGCGTTGGACGCGCCGGCAGCGGCGAGGGGATCGTGAAATGCGAATCGCCCTGTGCGACGGAAAGGACGGATCCCGTGACCGAACAGGTGCATCTCGGCATCGCCCTCGAACGGTCGGGCTGGCACCCCGCCGCGTGGCGCGAGGCCTCGGCCCGCCCGCGCGATCTCACCTCGGCCCGTCACTGGCGCGACCTGCTGCGCACGGCCGACGACGCGGGAATCGCCCTCGCGACGATCGAGGACGCCCTCGCGCTCACCGACCGGTTCGAGGATGTCGACGCACTGCGCCGCGATCGTGTCCGCGGCCGTCTGGACGCGGTGCTCATCGCGTCGTACGCCGCCCCGCTCACGCGGCGGATCGGCCTCGTGCCGACGGTCACGACCGCCCACCCCGAGCCCTTCCACGTGGCGACCGGCATCCAGACCCTCGACTTCGCCAGCCGGGGCCGCGCGGGCGTGCGGCTGGTCGCGGGAGCCTCGGCGGCCGAGCGCGCCAACTTCGGCCGCCGATCGTCGGGCGTCGACGCGATCCCGGCGTCGGGCCGGGTCGAGGACTCGGCCGGGATCCTGGCCGCCTTCCGCGAAGCCGGCGAGTTCGCCGACGTGCTCGCGCGGCTGTGGGACTCCTGGCAGGACGACGCCATCATCCGGGATGCCGCGACCGGCCGCTTCCTCGACGCGGACCGCGTGCACAACATCGAGTTCGAGGGCGAGTTCTTCTCGGTCACCGGGGCCTCGATCGTGCCGCGGTCGCCGCAGGGCCGCCCCCTCCTGACCGTGCTCGCCCATCAGACGGTGCCGTACCGGCTCGCGGCCGAGCACGCCGACCTCGTCTTCATCACCCCGCACGACGCGGACGGCCGCCCCGGCTTCGCGCTGCCCGGCATCCTTTCCGAGCTGGATGCAGCGGCCGACGAACTGCGCACCGGCCGCGAGCGTCTTCGCGTTCACGCCGACCTGCTCGTGCTGATCGAGGACACCGAGGCGGCGGCGCGCAGCACGGCCCAGCGCCTCGACGAGTGGGACGGTGCGCCTCTCACGTCGGACGCGCGCATCGTGGTCGGCACCCCCGCCGATGTGGCGGATGCTGTGCGCGAGCTCGCCGCGGCCGGTGTCGACGGCGTGCGCCTGCGGCCCGCGCGGCAGCCCGCCGACGTCGTGGCGATCGCGGAGAAGGTGGTGCCGCTGCTGCGGTCCACGGGCACCCTACGTGAGGACGACGGCGCCGGCACGCTGCGCGCGCGCCTCGACCTCGCCCGCCCCGAGAGCCGTTACGTCAGAGAGAGGGTCTCGCTGTGAGCCGTCCCCGTCAGATCCACCTCGCCGCGCACTTCCCCGGCGTCAACAGCACCACCGTCTGGACCGACCCGAGCGCCGGCAGCCAGATCGACTTCGCGTCGTTCGAACACTTCGCCGCGACGGCCGAGCGGGGGCTGTTCGACTACGTCTTCCTCGCCGAGGGGCTGCGGCTGCGCGAGCACAAGGGCCGCATCCACGAGCTCGATGTGCTGGGCCGCCCGAACACGCTGTCGATCCTCGCCGCCGTCGCCGCCATCACCGAGCACGTCGGGCTGGTCGGCACGCTCAACACCACGTTCAACGAGCCCTATGAGCTGGCGCGAGAGCTGGCGACCCTCGACCACCTCTCGGGCGGCCGTGCCGGGTGGAACGCGGTGACGAGCTCCGACGCCTTCCACGGCGCCAACTTCCGGCGTGGCGGCTACCTCGACCACGCCGACCGCTACGAGCGGGCACGTGAGTTCGCCCAGCTCGCCAAGGAGCTGTGGGACTCCTGGCCCGAGGACGGCGTGCGGGCGGATGCCGCGACCGGCGTGTTCCTCGACGACGGCGTGCCCGCACGCGTGCGCCACCGCGGCGCGCAGTTCGACGTCGACGCGCTGTTCGACGTGCCCCGCTCGCCGCAGGGCCGCCCGGTGATCGTGCAGGCCGGGGACTCTGCCGATGGCCGCACGTTCGGCGCCGAGCACGCCGAGGTCATCTTCTCGCTCCACCAGGAGTTCGAGGACGCGCGGGAGTTCTACGACGACGTCAAGGGCCGGCTGGCCGGGTACGGCCGTGACGAGGACTCGCTCAAGATCCTGCCGGCGGCGACGTTCGCGATCGGCGACACCGACGCGGAGGCCCGCGAGCGCTCGCGCGAGATCGCGCTGCAGCAGGTGCGTCCCGAGGTCGCTCTCACCTACGTCGAGCAGGTGTGGGGCCGCGACCTGAGCGGTTACGACCCCGACGGTCCGCTTCCCGACGTCGATCCCGACACCGGGTCCGAGACCGCGCGCGGCTGGGCGAACCGGCACGCGGCGGTGCGCGCCCGCATCGCGAAGCTGCGCGAGCTGTCGGAGCGCGAGGGCCTCAGCATCCGCGAACTGGTCATCCGCCTCACCGCTCAGCACACGTTCGTCGGCACGCCCGATCGCATCGCCGCCGAGATCGACCGGTACGTGCAGGAGCGCGCCACGGACGGCTTCACGATCGTCGGCCACCTCACGCCGCACGGCCTCGACGAGTTCGCCGAGCGCGTGGTGCCGCTGCTGCAGGAGCGGGGCTCGTACCGCCGGTCGTACGAGGAGGGCGCGACGCTCCGCGACCTGCTCGGCCTGCCGGCGCCCCGAACAGCTCGAGCACGTCCCGCTTCGGCGCTCGCGACGGCATGACCGACCGTCCGCGCCTGGTGCTCGTCGGAGCCGGCCCGCGAGCCGCCATGCTCCTCGAGCGTCTGCTCGCGCGCGCGGACGACGACACGCGTCTCGAGATCGACCTCGTCGATCCGCACCCGGCGGGCGCCGGCCGCATCTGGCGTCACGCGCAGTCGCCGCTGCTGAAACTGAACTCGATGACGCGCGACGTCACCGTGTTCACCGACGACAGCTGCACGATCGACGGGCCGGTGCGTCCTGGGCCCTCTCTTCACGAATGGCTCGAGCGGTGGCGGACCGGTGAGCTGCCCGATGTGGAGCTCGACGAACTGTCGGCCGCCGAAGCGCGCGTGCTCGATGCCGAGGGCTTCCCGACGCGACGGCTGCACAGTCATTACCTGGACTGGTGCTTCCGCCGCGCGGCGGCGAGCGCGCCGGCGGGTGTGACGATCCGGTGCCACGTCGACACGGTGGCGTCGGTGCGGCCGCTCGTCGACGGACGGCACGGCGTTCTGCTCGAGAGCGGTCGCGAGATCGTGACGGATGCCGTCGCCTACTGCCTCGGCCATAACGAGCGCGAGCCCGATCCTGCGTCGGCCCGGCTGGCGGCGGCCGCTGCCGGCGGGGGGCTCGTGTACGTGCCTCCGGCGTACACCGCGGACGCCGACCTCTCGCGGCTCGCCCCTGGTGCGGACGTGATCGTGCGCGGCATGGGGCTTGCTGCCGTGGACTTGGTGGTGCTTCTCACGCAGGGTCGCGGAGGACGGTTCGACCGCGGCGCCGACGGCGCTCTGCGGTACCTGCCGTCCGGTCGCGAGCCGCGACTGCACCTGGGTTCGCGGCGCGGCGTGCCGTACCGCTCGAAGGTGACGTCGGTGCTCCAGGGCGATCCGCCGCGGCGCGAGGTGCTGACGCCCGATGCGGTCGCGGCGCTCGTCGCGTCCGGCCGCCCGCTCGACTTCGACCGCGACGTGTGGCCGCTCATCGCCGCCGAACTGCTGCACGGCCACTACCGCGAGCTGTTCACCGGGCACCCCGAGCGCGTCGTCGGCACGTGGGAGGAGTTCCGCCCGGTGCTGGGCGCGTACGCGTGGGACGACCCGGCGCTCCGGGATGCGATCGCGGACGCCGTGCCAGATCCGCTCGATCGCTTCGATGTGGCCATATTCGACCGGCCGTTCGCCGACGTCCGCTTCGCCGACGCCGGCGAGATGCAGCGCAGCGTGTACGACCACATCGTCGACGACCTCGCGCTGCGGACGACGCAGGAGCGGAGCCCGGCGCAGGGCCTGTTCCTGGCCGCACTGCTGTCCTTCATGGCCCTGGCCGAGATCCCGGCGGAGCGCTGGAACGCGAGGTCGCGGGCGCACACCCTGCCGGTGCGATGGCACACGTTCTTCAGCTACCTCGCGAGCGGCCCGCCGCCCCATCGGCTCGAGGAGCTGCTCGCCCTCGCCGACGCCGGGGTGGTGCGCTTCCTCGGGCCCGACGTCGAGGTGTCGATCGGCGCACGCGGGTTCGCGGCATCCAGTTCCCACGTTCCCGGCGAGACGGTCGCCCGAGCGCTCGTCGACGCGTGGCTGCCGGCATCCGATGCCGCCCTCAGCACGAATGCCGCGCTGCGCGAGCTCGTCACTGTGCACGGCAGTGAGCTGCGCGTGACGGATGCCGAGTATGAAGGGTCCCTCGGGCGGGTGCGTGTCGCCGACGACGGGCGCGTGCTGCGCGCCGACGGCTCGGCGCACGACACGCTCTTCGCGCTGGGTCCGTTCACGTCGCTGACCGAGGCCGGCGCGTTCACCCGGCCCGCCGCGAACTCGCTGTCGCTGCGTCAGACCGACACCGTCGCGGGGGCCATCGCCAGCCGGCTCGGCGTCGCCGTGCCGGTTGCGAGCTGATAAGGATTCGGGCATGTCTGTCGAATATCATCGTTGACATGTCGAATATATGGTGAATATATTGCAGCATGATCAACGGCCTCCGCGTGCTGACGCGCGCCATCACGGGACTCATCGTCGGCGTGTGCGTCGTCTTCATCGGCGTCATCGGAACGGTGATGCTGTCGTTCTTCACGTCGACCGCCGTCGGCATCCCCGGCCTGACCCGCGTCTGGGCCACCGATGAGAACGGTGCGACCGCACTCAACATCGATCCGTCCTTCGTCGGGATGGGGATCGCGGTGCTCGTGGTCGCGGCGCTCTACACCGTGCTGCCCGCCGTGACGACCCGCCGGCACGCCTGAGACCGCGCCGGCGCGGCAGCACGGCCGCGCGGCACCCGCACCGCGCGGTGTCCGATCAGCCTTCGGCTCAGTCCGGCACGTACTTGAACGAGAGCTGGACGCGCGCCCGGAACAGAAGTCCCCCGTCGTCGCCGACGACGATGTCCTGCTTCGTCACCTCGGCGATGCGAAGATCGTGCAGCGATCCCGCGGCGGTGGTGATCGCCTCCCGGGCAGCCTCCTCCCAGGACGAGGCACTCGTGCCGATGACGTCGATCACTCGGTAAACGCTCATCTTGACCCCCATCGTTGGATGCCGATACCTCCATACTGATCGCGTTCCCGCGCGCGCGGAAGGGCCCTCCTCCACCCGGCCGACCGCATGAGAGAGAGGGGGCTGAGCCCGCCGCGCGCCGGCTACGGGCCGCGGAGAGCCTCGGGGTGCGTGAGCCGCCACCAGTCCGTCGGAGGCGCGATCGTGCCTTCGATCTCGATGGGGACGGTCGCCGTGTTCGGCCCTGCGGTCCAGGTGAGGCTTCCGACGACCTCGCCGTCCCGGTAGTCGGTCGGCGTCGTCGTCGTCATCTCGACGGTGATCGGGGTGTCGGACCAGGTGAAGATCGAGGCATCCCTCGCCGCGACCATCCGTGCCGATCCGCCCCAGGGGGTCGAGTACGACCCCAGCTCCTGACCGCGTGTCACGAGCGGCACGTCATGGAAGCCGTCACGGATGCTGCCCAGCAGAGCGACGACGCCGGCATTCACCGATTCCCGCGAGGCGCCGCCCAGCATCACACCCGTCACGCTGAGCCGCTGCGATGCGCTGAGATCGACGGAGGCCGTGTAGAGCAGGTTGTACGTGCCGGGTCCGAGGTTGCCGGTCTTGAGTCCTGTGATCCCGCCGGTTCCCAGCAGGTCGTTGGTGTTGACCATGCCGCCCGGGCCGGGAAGGGCGAGCGAGCGGGTCGCCGAGATGCTCGCGATGACCGGATGGGCGGCCGCCAGCCGGCCGATGGCGAGGAGATCGGCCGGCGTGCTGGTGTTGCGCGGGCTGATCCCCGTGGGCTCGACGATGGTGGTGCCGCCGAGCCCGTGGGCATCGAGCCACCGCCGTGTCGCACCGATGAAGGCGCCCTGCGAGCCGAACGCCCACGTCGACACCGCCTCGGCGTAGTTGCTCGCCGACGGGATCAGCATGGTCGCCAGCGCATCGCGCAGCGACATCGTGCTGCCGATCGGCATCGCGGCGATGGTCGCGCCCATGACGTAGTACTTGTCGTAGAGGTCGTGGTCGGCTTTGTCGAATGTGAGCGTGGGCCCGGGATCGTTCATGTCGCTGAGCGGGTAGGCGTCGAGGACGACCAGGGCGGTGACGAGCTTGCTGATGCTCGCGATCGATCGCGGTTCGTCGGTGCCGCTCGCCGCCCAGATGCCGCTCGCTCCGGAGCCGAGATAGTCGTCGCCGCCCGTGATGGTGATGGCCCACGCGCCCTCGCCCGGCAAGGCGACGGCAGCCGCGGCCGGTGACGGAGCCGCGGGCTCCTGCGAGGCGACCTCCGGTGCCGGGAGGGGCGCGGACAGCGCCCAGCCCGTGTAGCCGCCCACCGACGCGAGCAGCGCGACGAGGATGATCGCCGTGACGACGACTCCGACACGGCGTCGGCGTCGGCGCTTCGCGGACTCGACCTCGTTCCACTCCGGGTCGAACTCGCGGTCGTCGCTCATGAGCTCCCGCAGATCGGCGAACTCGTCGATGGGCGGCTGCGACGGAATGGCGATCTCCTGACGGGAAGGGTGGCTCCATCATGCAGCATTGGGACTTGCTGTCCCAAGCGGGGGCTTGTTCCGCGTGGGCACGCGGCGGCGCCGGCCGAACCCGGGGAGGGGTCCGGCCGGCGCCGATCCGGTCAGGACTTGGGAAGCCCCGGCGGATTGATGAGGCTCTCGTCGACGCGCTCGGACTCCAGGTCCCAGATCTTCAGGACCTCGTCGTACTGCCCGTTCTCGATGAGGTAGTTGAGTGCGATGTTGACGGGCTCGATCAGGCCGTTGCCCTTGGCCGTCGCGGCGGCGATGTTGGCCGTGAGCGGCCAGCCGCCGGGCACGAGACCCACGAGCTTGGTGTCGCCGGTCTCACGTGCGGCCCACGCGGAGGTGGCGTTGGGGCCGAAGGTGGCGTCGATGCGGCCCGACTGCAGCGCGAGCACGGTCGCGGCGTTGTCGTCGAAGTACTGCAGCTCGGCCGGCTCCTTGCCTGCGGCCTCGAGTTCCTCGTTCCAGGCGAGGAGCACCTGCTCCTGGTTCGTGCCCGAGCCCACCGCGATCTTCAGCCCCGAGATGTCGGCGGACTCCTCGATCTTCTCGATGTCGCTGTCGGACTTCACATAGAAGCCGAGGAGATCTTCGCGATAGCTGGCGAAGTCGTAGAGCTCCTTGCGCTCCTCGGTGACGGTGACGTTCGACGTGATGAGGTCGTACTTGCCGGACTGGATGCCGAGGGGCCAGTCCGCCCAAGCGACGATCACCGGGTTGTATTCGAGACCGAGCGCGTCGGCGATGAGTGCACCGATGTTGGGTTCGGTGCCGGCGGCCTCCGTCGCGCCCTCGGGGATGTAGCCGAGGGGCGGCACGTAGGCCGAGTGCGCCACAGTGAGCTTGCCGGGCTCGACCGGCTCGAAGCCGCTGGCCTTGAGAGCGGCGACCGCCTCGGCCACGGGCTCGTCGAGGCGCACCCATTGGATGTCGTCCGTCGCGACGTTCGCCGACGTCTGGGAGGGCGCCGGGGCTGCCGCCTCGGCCGGGGCGTTCTGGTTCACGCCCCAGACGATGCCGCCGACGATCGCGGCCACCGCGACGACGCCGACGCCGATCGCGATGCCCTGCTTCTTGCTGAGTGCCATGGTGTGATGCTTCCTTCTTCTCGGGTGAGGTTCTTCGGGTGTGAGGGCTCGGGGTTGCGAGACCGCGGGTTACGCCAGGACCTTCGCGAGGAAGTCCTGGACCCGGGGATGCTGCGGCGTGACGAGCACCTCGGAGGGCGGGCCCTGCTCGATGACGCGGCCGCCGTCGAGGAACACGACGCGGTCGGCGACCTCGCGGGCGAACCCGACCTCGTGCGTGACGATGACGAGCGTCGTGCCGAGCTGTGCGAGGTCGCGGATGACGTCCAGCACCTCGCCCACGAGCTCCGGGTCGAGCGCACTGGTCGGCTCGTCGAACAGGATCACCTTGGGCTTGAGGGCGAGGGCACGGGCGATCGCGACGCGCTGCTGCTGGCCGCCCGACAGCTGCCGGGGGTAGTGGCCGGCCTTGTCGGCGAGCCCGACACGGTCGAGCAGGCCGAGCGCGAGCTCGCGGGCGTCGTCCTTCGGGAGCCGGCCGAGCGCGATGGGCGCCTCGGTGACGTTCTCGAGCGCCGTCAGGTGCGGGAACAGGTTGAAGTTCTGGAACACGATGCCGATCTGAGTGCGGCGTTCCAGCACCTCGCGCTCGCGCAGCTCGTGGAGCTTGCCGTGTCGTAGCTCGTAGCCGATGAGCTGGCCGTCGACCGTGACCGAGCCGCGGTCGACGCTCTCGAGATGGTTGATGGTGCGCAGGAGCGTCGACTTGCCCGAGCCGCTCGGCCCGAGGATCGCGACGACCTCGCCCGGCTGCACCGTGAGATCGATGCCGCGCAGCACCTCGACACCGCCATAGCTCTTGTGGACGTTGTGGATCTCGACGAGCCCCTTCGTCGGGGTCTCCGCCGGGTGCTGGACGATCGTGGTGCTCATGTCAGCGCCCTCCGAACTTCGCGTCGTTGCCCGAACTCTGCGATGCCGCAGGGGGCAGGGGGGCAGCATCCGCTCCCTGCAAAGCAGGAAGAGTGGAGTCGCTGTCGCCCAGGCGGGCCCACTGGACGGCGATCCAGTGGCGTGCGCGCTGCACGGGCGTCGGCGGCAGCACTCGCACCGTGCCGCGGGCGTAGTGCCGCTCGATGTAGTACTGCGCGATGCTCAGGAGCGTGGTGATGATCGTGTACCAGACCACCGCGACCAGCAGCAGCGGAATCACGCGGCTGTTGCGGTTGTAGATCACCTGCACGGCGTAGAACACCTCGGGCAGGGCGATCACGAACACCACCGACGCGCCCTTGACGAGGCCGATCACCTCGTTGGTGGCGTTCGGCACGATGGAGCGCATCGCCTGCGGGAGGATGATGCGCGTCAGACGGCGGCGGGGAGGGATGCCGAGGGCCGAGGCCGCCTCGAGCTGGCCCTGGTCGACCGACAGCAGGCCGCCGCGGATGATCTCCGCCGAGTATGCGGCTTGATTGAGGCTGAGGCCGAGGATCGCAGCGGCGAACGCGCTGATCAGCTGCACCGTCGGGAACTCGACGATCCAGAAGTCGGTGGTGAACGGGGTGCCGAGGCCGAGGGTCGGGTACAGGTAGCCCAGGTTGTACCAGACGATGATCTGCACCACGAGCGGCACGGAGCGGAAGAACCAGATGAACACCCACGCGGCCGAGTTCAGCAGGGGCGATTTGGCCAGGCGGGCGAGGGCGAGCAGCGTGCCCAGCACGAAGCCGATCGACGCCGAGATCACCGTGAGCAGCAGCGTCAGCGCCACGCCCTGGAGCACCGGCTCCGACAGGAAGTAGTGCGCGAAGACGTCCCACTCGTAGTTCTCGTTCGTCACCAGCGACCACGCGAACTGCGCCACCACGAAGAGCACGACGGCGCCGATCGACCAGCGGAACCAGTGCCGGGTGTGGACGACGGGCAGGTCGCCGAGGTCGACGCGCGGCGACGACGGCGCGGACGGCAGCGCCGCCGCCCCTGCAACGCCGGCCTGGCGCGGGAGTGTGTCGGTCATGAGGACTCCTCGATCGGCGGCGCGGATCAGCGGTTGCGGTGCGCCGGTACGAGGACGTTAGGGCGGCGGGTCGCGTGGCTCCCAGCCGGGAACGACCGACGCCGACACGGACCGTGACCCAGTGCAACGCGGCGTCACACGGCGGAACGCACGGACGCATGGCCGGGCTCCGGGATCGGCCGCCTTCCTCAGATCAGGAGGACGGATGCCACGACCGCACGACGTAGTGTGGGGCTGTGTCGATCAGATCGGTCGTCAGGAGCGCCGTCGGCGCCGCATTGCTCGTCAACGCCGTCCCCCACGGGGTGAGCGGTGTGCGGGGCCGGCCGTTCCCCAGTCCGTTCGCCGATCCCCCCGGTGTGGGGATGTCCTCGCCCGGCGTCAACGTCGGCTGGAGCGCCGCGAATGCGATCGTGGGGGCGCTGCTGCTGAGGCGAGGCATCCGCTCCCGCGGCGAAGCCGTCGCGGCCGTGGCCGGGGCCATCTCTATGGCGGTGACCATCTCGTACCACTTCGGCGACGTGCTGAACGGCGGACGCGGACTTCGGGGCACGCTCGCGAGGCGATCCGCGGGCTCGGGTCCACCGCGCGTGCTTGTGAAGCTGACCGAGCCGATCGCGAACGCCCTCGCGGGGCGGCGCTGGTTTCCGCTGTGGGCGATCCTGCACCATCGCGGACGCAAGAGCGGCAGAACGTACAGGACTCCCGTCGCCGTGCTGCCGACGGTGGACCCCGAGATCGTCCTGATCGGTCTGCCGTGGGGCCGGAACACGAACTGGGCCCGCAACGTCGTCGCGGCCGGGTCAGCCGAGCTCACCAGGTCTGGTGCGACGCGCTCGGTGTCATTACCGCGCATCGTCGAGTCGGCCGAAGCTGCTGCGCTGGCACGCCCGCCCTTCCGGTCTCTCGTGAAGCGGATGCCGGCGGCGATCGTCCTCCGGCCGTCTCGCATTAACGCGTGATGCCAGCGCTGCACCGGTGTGAGCGGTTCGCGTGTCGTAGGTATGTTCTATTGTCGAGGCATGTTCATCGACAGCGACCTTCCCGACCCGGTGATCCCGGATGAGGTGGATCTGGTGGTCGAGGTGGCGGAGATGATGTCGGTGTTCGCCGCGCAGCGGCTGGTGCGGGTGGAGGCGATGCGGCGGCAGGCGCTGGCGGATGCGGCGGTGCGGGGTCGGGTGCTGACCGAAGTCGTCGAGCGGGGGATCCGGTTGGAGCTGGCGGCCGTGTTGCGGATCACCGAGCATGCCGCCGGGGAGCTGCTGAGGTTCGCGGAGGCGATGGTGCACGACTATCCGGCGGTGCTGGCCTCGTTGGAGCGGGCGCGGGTGACCGAGCGGCACGCGCAGCTCCTGGTCGCTGCGGTGAACGAGCTGGAACCGGAGCTCCGCGGGCAGGTGCTGGGCCCGGGGCTGGCGCTGGCGGAGGCGGAGCCGGTGGGCACGTTCCGCCGCAAACTGCGGTCGCTCATCGACACGGTGCGGTCGGCGACGCTCACCGAACGATACGCGCACGCGGTGACGAAGCGGCGGATCGTCGTGGAGCCCGACCAGGACGCCATGGGGTGGTTGCATCTGTACGCGCCGATGGTCGCGATCCACGCCGTGCACTCCCGCGCCACCGCAATGGCCACGACGGTCACCGCCGCCGACGAGAACGACACGCGCACCCTGGATCAGGCGCGCGCGGACGTGCTGCTCGACCTGCTCGTCGAGGGGACGGTCGCCGCGCATCCGGAGCAGGCGCGCGGGATCCGGGCGACGGTGTTCGTCACCGTCCCCGTGCTCGCCCTGCTCCACGACACCGACACCGAGCGGGCCGCCGCGGGGATCGACCCGGCGGTGGTGGAAGGTGTCGGCCCGATCCCGCTGCCGGTCGCGAAGGAGCTGACCGGTGGGGCGGCCGGGTGGACGCGGGTGCTCACCCACCCCGAGACCGGCATCGTGCTCTCCGTCGGACGCGACCAGTACCGGCCACCGGCGGCGCTGCAGAAACTGGTGAAATGGCGGGCCGACCGGTGCATGGCACCCGGCTGCGGCATCCCCGCCACCCGGTGCGACACTGACCACCACATCGACTGGGCCCACGGCGGACGAACCGCACTGACCAACCTCGGCCCCCTCTGCCAAGGCCACCACACCGTGAAACACCACACCGACTGGACCATCCAACACGTCCCCGGCTCGGGCGGCGCCATCCTCTGGACCTCGCCCACCGGCCGGCACTACCTCGTCGAGCCCGAACGCGCCGTGCCCGTCTTCCGCCCCACCGACCACCACGACGCACCCTTCTGACGACGCGCCGGTGCTCGCCCGACCCTGAGCGGGGTGTCGCGTGACGGATCATGGCGCCGTGTGACGCCACCATCCCTCCCCGCAGCCGCCCTGGTCGTAGCCTGACGCGGGGCAGCAGCATCCGCTCGCCTTCCTTGACGCTCCGGCTTGACGCGCACCCGAGAGGATCACACGATGACCGACACCACACAGGACACCACCGAGGATGCGGCCGAGCCGACCTTCGACGCACCGCTCATCACCGCCCAGGAAGCCGCCGACCGCGCCGCCGCCGGTGCCCTCGTCGTCGACGTGCGCAGCGATGCCGGCCGTGCGCGCGACGGCGTGATCCCCGGCTCGATCCGGGGTGACCGCAACAACCTCGATGCGCAGTTCGTCATCGACTCACCCGAGAAGCTCGCCGAGATCACCGACTGGGACCAGGACATCGTCATCGTCTGCGGCACGATCAACGGCTCCGGTCCGGTCGCCGAGCAGCTCCGTGCCCAGGGGTTCACCAACGTCGCGCACGTCGACGGGGGCTTTCCGGCATGGAAGCAGTCGGGTGCACCCACCGCCGAGGTGGACGCTGCGCAGTGACCTTCACCCCCGCGGATGACACCCGAAAGCCGTTTGTGGATCATGTCCACCAAACGGGGGACACGTTGTAGATCCGCCACAATAGGGGCGTTTTGGCGCACGTTTTCCGCCATTCCGCGACACAAAGGTTCTCCCTGCTCCCCGATTCCCGGGAGTACACCTGGGTCAGGGGAAACGACACGCCAACAGCGTGGTGTCGAAAGGGGAGGAACGCATGCACTGGGCATGGTTTCGGATCGCAGCCGCGATCACCGGCTTCTCAGGAGTCGTCGCCGGATTCATCGTCAATGTAGATCGAGCAGCGCGTCAGGGGCAAGGCCTCGGCGACGTGCTCGCGAACTACTTCAGCCTGTTCACGATCGTGTCGACGTCGCTCAGCGTCGCCGCACTCCTCGTGGCCGCATCATGGGCGATGCGGCACCCGGGCTCGAGCCGCGAACCGCTGGGGATCGCGCTCGCCATCGCCGCCGTGACAGCACCCGTGCTGCTCCTCGGCCTCGTCTACAACATCCTGCTCCGCGGCCTCCCGTCGGCGGTCGCGCTCGGCGACTCCGCCGGCATCGCGATGCTCGACGAGTACGCCGTGGAGGTGCTGCACGTCGTCCTGCCGATCTACTTCGTTCTGGACCTGCTGCTGGCACCGCGCCGACGCGCACTGCCCTGGTGGTCGCTGGCCGTGCTGGTCGGCTACCCGCTGCTGTGGGCGACGTACACGATGGTCCGCGGCGAGCGCGTGGGGAACCCCGACGGCACCACACCGTGGTGGTACCCGTATCCGTTCCTCGACCCGCACGGGCCCGGCGGCTACGCGTCGGCGTTCCTCTACATCGGGGCGATCCTCGTCGGGTTCCTTGCCATCGGCACGATGATCGTCATGATCGGCCGCTACCGCGAACGGCGGGCCACGCGCCACGGCGCATCCGCGGCTCACGGGCCTTTGCCGGTCTGACAAGCGGGCGCGAGCGGGGGCAACCCGGACGGGCGGGGGCGACCGGGGAGAAGCGGGGGCGACCGGGGAGAAGCGGGGGGCGAGCCCGGCTCGGTGAGGGAGGGTCACCGAGCCGGGCTCTCCGGCGCGCTCAAACTAGACTGGAGGCCATGTCGAAGGTCCTCCAGTCCCTGCCCGTCGGCGAACGCGTCGGCATCGCTTTCTCCGGAGGGCTCGACACGTCGGTCGCCGTAGCCTGGATGCGCGACAAGGGCGCCGTCCCCTGCACGTACACCGGCGACCTCGGTCAACCCGACGAAGACGACATCGACGCCATCCCGAACCGCGCGCTGGAGTACGGCGCCGAGGTCTCGCGCCTGGTCGACTGCAAGCCCGCGCTCGTCGAGGAGGGCTTCGGCGCCCTCGCGTGCGGAGCGTTCCACATCCGCTCGGGCGGGCGCACGTACTTCAACACGACGCCCATCGGCCGCGCCGTCACCGGAACGCTGCTGGTGCGTGCCATGAAGGAGGACGGCGTCGACATCTGGGGCGACGGCTCGACCTATAAGGGCAACGACATCGAGCGGTTCTACCGCTACGGCCTGCTCGCGAACCCGGCCCTGCGCATCTACAAGCCGTGGCTCGACGCCGACTTCGTCACCGAGCTGGGCGGCCGTCAGGAGATGAGCGAATGGCTCGTCGAGCACGGGTTCCCCTATCGCGACTCCGCGGAGAAGGCCTACTCCACCGACGCGAACATCTGGGGCGCCACGCACGAGGCCAAGACGCTCGAGCACCTGAACGTCTCGCTCGAGACGGTCGAGCCCATCATGGGTGTGCGCTTCTGGGACCCGGGGGTCGAGATCGAGACCGAAGACGTCACCGTGACCTTCGAGGCCGGCCGACCGGTCGCGCTCAACGGCGTCGAGTTCGCCGACCCCGTCGAGCTGGTCTTCGAGGCGAACCGCATCGGCGGCCGGCACGGACTCGGCATGAGCGACCAGATCGAGAACCGCATCATCGAGGCGAAGTCGCGCGGCATCTACGAGGCGCCGGGCATGGCGCTGCTTTTCACGGCGTACGAGCGCCTGGTCAACGGCATCCTGAACGAAGACACGCTGGCGACCTACCACGAACAGGGCCGCCGCCTCGGCCGTCTCATGTACGAGGGCCGCTGGCTCGAGCCGCAGTCCCTCATGCTGCGCGAGTCGATCCAGAAGTGGGTCGGGTCCACGATCACCGGCTCCGTGACGCTTCGCCTGCGCCGCGGCGAGGACTACACGATCCTCGACACCACCGCGCCGCGCCTGTCGTACCATCCCGACAAGCTCTCGATGGAGCGCGTCGGCGACGCCGCCTTCGGTCCCACCGACCGCATCGGCCAGCTCACCATGCGCAACCTCGACATCGCCGACTCGCGCGTGCGGCTCGAGTACTACGCGTCGAAGGGCCTGATCGGCGGCGCGACCGGCGAGCTCGTCGGCCACCTCACGCAGGGCGAGGCGGGCGAGATCACCGAGCACGCTCAGCACGTCAGCGCCGAGCAGGAAGAACTCGCGGAGGCGACGGATGCCGCGAACGAGGCCTCCGCGTTCGACCTGGGAACGGACTGACAGATTTTCCCTTAACTTGCACACAACTGTGCAAGTTACCTAACCTGGAGGCATGACCACCTCCACCGACGCGCCGCGGCGCCCTCGGCGCGACGCCCTCGAGAACCGCGCCGGCATCCTCGCCGCCGCGCACATCGCGCTCGCGCACGACCCTCGCGCCTCGGTCGACGCCATCGCCCGACAGGCCGGCCTGTCGCGCCGCGCGCTGTACGGCCACTTCGATGATCGCGATGCGCTGGTGCGCGAGATCGTCGCGCAGGGGGCCGAACGATTCAACGCGATCGCCGAGGCGATCGACGACGCCGACGCACGTGTCGCCCTCGCGCGCCTGGCGTCCGCGCTGTGGCGGGCCGCCGCCCACGTACAGGTGCTCGCGGCGATCGCCCTCGATGAGGCGCACCTCGAAGAGACCGCCACCGCGCTCGCACCGCTCCGTCGTACCGTCGTGCGCATCGTCCGCGAGGGCCAGGACGCCGACGTGCTGCGCACCGACGTCGCCGCGCCGACCCTCGCTCGCCTCATCGAGGAGACCGCCCGCACCGTCATCACGCGCATCGACGCGTCGTCGCCCGAGGCCGGTTCTCTCGCCGTGCGCGCGGTGCTCAGCATCGCCGGACTCTCCTGGCGCGAGGCGGCCGACCTTCTCGCCGCACAGCCGGAGATCCTCGCGGCCTCGACCGCCACGTCGGCGGCGACCGAATGAGGGTGGTGCTCGACGCCGTCGGCAAGGGCCGTCGCGAGCACGCGCTCCCCGCGACGTCGGCGGTGTTCGAGTCCGGCCGCGTGACGCTCACCTCCGCCGAGACCGCGCAGCGCCCGACTGTGCTGGGCCTCATCGCGTCGGGGCGCATGCGTCCCGACACGGGGCGGGTCGACCTGGACGGACGAAAGGATGCCGCCGGCCTCCGCCGCCGCGTCGCCCTCGTCGACGCGCCCGACGTGTCCGAGCCCGAGCCGAACGTGACGCTCGCGGGCGTCGCCGCCGAGGAGCTGATGTTCGCCGGCCGCCGTTCGGATCCTCTCGCCGTGCGCCGGTGGCTCGCCGACCACGGACTCGCGGCCGCGGCATCCGTTCCTGTGTCGAACGTCGACCCCGCCGACCGCGTGCGCGCGCTGTGCGAGCTGGCGGTGCTGCGCGCGGGCGTCGAGGGCATCGTGCTCGTGGCGCCCGACCGCCACGGCGGCGAACCCGCAGCGTGGTGGTCCGTCGCCGGCGACTTCGCCACCCGTGGCTACGCCGTGCTCGTCATCGCCGGCCGGGCCGCGCAAGGGGTGGCGGCCGAAGCGCCGCGGGTCATCGCGCGACCCCGTATCCGCCGTCTCACCGCAGCGACGAGGGGAGGCCGCGGATGAAGGTCCCGCAGATGATCGTCGCGGAACTCCGCCGCCTCACCTCCACCCGCATGTCGCTCATCGCCCTCGTCGCGCTGATGGTCGTGCCCATCCTCTACGGCGGCCTGTACCTCTGGGCGAACCGCGATCCCTACGCGCAGCTCGACCAGGTGCCGGTGGCGCTCGTCGTCGCCGACACGGGTGCCGACCTCGATGGCACCGCACGCAACCTCGGCGAAGAGGTCGCGCACGACCTCGTCGATGACGGCGCTTTCGACTGGCACCGCGCGACCGCAGACGAGGCCGACGCCGGCCTCGATGACGGCTCGTACGACTTCGCCGTCGAGCTGCCGTCCGACTTCACGGGCGCCATCGCCTCGATCACCACCGGCGAGCCGCGCACCGCCGACATCGTGCTGCACACCAGCGACGCGAACAACTACCTGGCCTCGACGATCGGCACGCAGGCGGTCGAGCGCATCCGGTCGGCCATCACCGAGAAGGTGGTGGCCGAGGCGGGGCTGACGATGCTCGACGCCCTCGACGCGATCCGGGTGCAGTTGACGGATGCCGCGGACGGCGCGGCCGCGCTGGCCGACGGGCTCGTGCAAGCCGACGAGGGGGCAGGACGCCTCGCCACCGGGGCGTCGGAACTCGCCGACGGCACCGCTCGGCTACGTGACGGTGCCGCCGCACTCGCCGACGGCTCCGACGAGGTGGCCGGGGGTGCCGCCCAGGTCGCCGCGGGCACCGCACAGCTCGATGCGGTCGCCGACCGTGTGGGCGCAGCATCCGCCGACGCGATCTCGACCCTGCCGCGCGTGCGCGACGACATCGCCGGAAGGCTGGCAGAGGCGGGCCTCGATCACGCGCAGGTCGACGAGGTGCTGGCAGCGCTCGACCCCGTCGGTGAGCGGCTCACCGAAGTGGACGACCGGGTGCAGGGAGCGGTCGGGCAGATCGACCGGCTGAACGGTGGCGCCCAGCAGGTGTCGGCGGGCGCCGCGGCCGTCGCGTCGGGAGCCGCGACGCTGGCAGCCGGCACAGCGAGCGCGGCGGACGGCGCCACGCAGGTGCGCGACGGAGCGACGGCTCTCGACGACGGCCTCGGCCTGCTCGAGGACGGCGCCACCCGGCTGCGCGACGGACTCGCGGAGGGAGCCGCCCGGCTGCCCGCCTACGACGCGGAGACCCGGGAGGCGCAGGCCGACACTCTCGCGGCGCCCGTCCAGATCGAGCGGTCCTCGCTCACTCTGGCGCAGAACTACGGCGCCGGCCTGGCACCGTTCTTCGCCGCCCTCGCCGGATGGATCGGCATCTATGCGCTGTTCCTCATCGTCAAGCCGGTGTCGAAGCGCGCCGTCACCGCCCTGCACTCTCCGGTCCGCATCACGCTGGCCGGCTGGGCGACTCCCGCCCTGCTGGGGGGCGTCCAGATGATCGGACTCTTCGGCGTTCTGGCACTCGCCCTCGGCTTCTCCTTCGCCCACCCGGTCGCGACCCTGGGCATCCTGCTGCTCGCGAGCGCGACGTACGCCGCGATCGTGCTCGCGCTCAACGTCTGGCTCGGCTCGGTCGGGCAGTTCCTGGGGCTGGTGCTCATGGTGCTGCAGCTCGTGACCGCGGGCGGGACTTTCCCGTGGCAGACGCTGCCGACGCCGCTCGCCACCCTCCACCACGTGCTGCCCATGGGCTACGTCGTCGACGCGATGCGGCAGGTCATGTACGGCGGAAGCGCGGACCGCGTCTGGGTGGATCTCACCGTGCTGCTCGGCTGGCTGGTCGGCGCCGGCATCGTCGCAGCGATCGGCGTCACCCGCATGACGCGCTTCCGCACGCTGCGCGACCTGCAACCGAGCGTCATCGGCTGAGCCCCGCCATCCTGTTCCGGTGGGCCCCCCGCCATCCGATTCCGGTCAGCCGCTTCGTAAAAGCGAGTGTGATTCGGCACAACCCGGCGACGAGGGTTAGCATGCGGATTGGTGCGCGCCGGACCCGACGGCGCGACACCGAGTCCCGCGGCGCACGGCACCGCGTATCCCCTCTAGCCCGCCCGGAAAGTCCTTCAATGCCGAAGCCCGCCGCCCCTCCTCACGCCACCGACGACAGCGTGCCGCGTCGGTCGGTGGGGCGCACGGTCGGCATCACGCTGTACAGCATCGTGGCCGGCATCGTGGTGCTCGCCCTCATCGGCGTGGGGTTCGTCACGTACACCGCGCAGCGGTCCTTTCCGCAGCTGCACGGCGAGGTGACGGCACGGGGACTCGACGCCGAGGTGACGGTACAGCGCGACGTGCTCGGCATCCCCACGATCACCGCCGCGTCAGCGCACGACCTCTTCTTCGCTCAGGGATACGTGCAGGCGCAGGACCGTTTCTGGGAGATGGACTTCCGCCGGCACGTGACGAGCGGACGCCTCGCGGAGCTGTTCGGCGAGTCGCAGCTCGGCACCGACCAGTTCCTCCGCACGCTGGGCTGGCACGACATCGCCCAGCAGGAGGTCGACGCGCTCGGCGAGACCGAGCGCGGTTACTACGACGCCTACGCCGAGGGCGTGAACGCCTACCTCGCCGACCACAAGGGTGCCGACGCGTCGCTCGAGTACGCGGTCCTCGGCCTGCAGAACCCCGGCTACGAGATCGAGCCGTGGACCCCGGCGGACTCGGTGGCATGGCTCAAGGCGATGGCCTGGGACCTCCGCAGCAATCTCGAGAGCGAGACCGAGCGCGCGCTGCTCGCCCCCGACCTCACCGAGGCTCAGATCGACAGCATCTACCCGGGGTATCCGTTCGACCGGAACCCTGTGATCGTGCCGAAGATCTCCGCGGTTCCGGCGGTCGGCACGGTGCCCGACGCTCCCGCAGACGGCGAGGGCGACGCGGGCGATGACGCCGGCGACGCGGCGGGCGATGCGGCAGGCGTGACGGATGACCTCGATACGTCGCCGGACGCATCCGCGGGTCCGGGTTCGTCGGCGACTCCCGGTCCGTCGGCCGCCGCCGCCATCGAGTGGACCGAGGTCAGCGGGGTGATCGAGGCGGTCGGTGAGCTGGTCGGCGATGCCGGCGAGGGCATCGGCTCGAACTCGTGGGTCGTCTCGGGGAGCCTCACCGACACCGGGATGCCGCTGCTCGCCAACGACCCGCACCTCGGCGCATCGCTTCCGAGCGTCTGGCATCAGATCCAACTCAAATGCGCCACCGTCGACGAGGAGTGCCCCTTCGACGTCGCCGGATTCGGGTTCTCGGGTCTCCCCGGTGTCATCATCGGGCACAACGACCGCATCGCGTGGGGCTTCACCAACCTCACGACCGACGTCACCGACCTCTACCTCGAGAAGATCGAGGGCGACTCGTACTGGTACGACGGGGCGCTGGCGCCGCTCCAGACACGCACCGAGACCTTCGAGGTGGCGGGCGGCGAGGACGTCCAGCTCGAGGTGCGCTCCACCGCGAACGGTCCGATCGTGTCGGGTCTGACCGGCGACTTCACCGCCATCGCCGACAACCCGTACTCCGGCACCGGCGGGACCGTGCAGCCGGTGTCGGGCGCACCCGCGAGCGGCGAGTACGCGGTGAGCCTTCGCTGGACCGCGCTGCAGCCTGGGACCACGGCATCCGCCCTCTTCGCACTCAACACGGCGAAGGACTTCGACGACTTCCGCGGCGCCGCGTCGCTGTTCGACGTGCCGGCCCAGAATCTGGTCTACGCCGACATCGACGGCAACATCGGCTACCAGACTCCCGGCAAGCTGCCGATCCGGGGTGCGGGCGACGGCTCCCTGCCGCAGCCCGGCTGGGACTCGTCCTACGCCTGGAAGGGCTACATCCCGTTCGAGGAGCTTCCGGTGTCGTACAACCCCACCGAGGGCTACATCGTCACGGCGAACAACGCCATCGTCGCGTCGGACTACCGCTACTCGCTCACACGCGACTGGGACTATGGATGGCGCGCCGCGCGCATCGACGAGCTGATCCAGCGGGCGATCGCGAAGGGACCGCTCACCGCCGCCGACCTCAACGGCTTCCAGGCGGACGAGTATTCCTATATCGGCATGCGCCTGACGGCCGCCTACGCCGACATCGACACGGGCGACGACGACACGGATGCCGCACTCGAACTCCTGCAGCAGTGGGACGCCCAGAACGACGCTGACTCCCCCGCCGCGGCGTACGCCAACGTGCTCTGGGACACCCTCGCCGGCAACATCTTCGCCGAGGGGCGGGAGAGCGCCGCGCCCCTGAGCGGTCAGGGGCGCCTCTTCCTCGTCGTCGACTCGATGCTCGACGACGAGTCGTCGCCGTGGTGGACCAACGACGGCATCGGCGTGGGCGGCATGGACGACATGCTGAGGCGATCCGCCGTCGACGCCTACGAGCGGCTCGTCGACGAGCAGGGAGACGACCCCTCGCGCTGGAACTGGGGCAGCCTGCACGCCCTGCCGCTGGCCAACGGAAGCTTCGGCACATCCGGCATCGCGCCGATCGAGTGGCTGTTCAACCGCGGGCCCTTCCCGGTGGGCGGTGGCTCGTCGGTGGTGAACGCGACCGGCTGGGACCTCGGTGCGAGCTTCCAGACCGTGACCGTGCCGTCGATGCGCATGATCGTCGACCTGTCGGACTTCGACGACTCCCGCTGGAACCAGCTCACCGGCGAGAGCGGCCACGCGTTCCACACGAACTACGCCGACCAGGTCGAGTCTTGGCAGCGTGCCGAGCTCACGCCCTGGGCCTTCTCGCCCGAGGCGGTCGCCGCCGCGACGACCGACACCCTCACCCTCATCCCCTGATCCCCTTCCCCCTGTGCGCCGGCGAAAGCGCAGGTCAGCCGCCGGCGGCGGGGGGTGTGCGCTTGGACTCGGCGAGCTCGTCCACGTGCAGGGCACCCTCGTCGATCGTGCCGTTGCGGTAGGCCTGCCGGCCCACCATGTGAGCCGACAGCGGGGCCGTCGCCAGCTGGATGAGCACGACCGGCACCAGGAACGCCACAACAGGCCACGACCGCAGCGACAGCGCTATCGCGAGGCAGATGAGGATGAGCCCCAGCACCTGCGGCTTGGTCGCGGCGTGCAGGCGACTGGGCACGTCGCGGAACCGCAGCACCCCGATCGCCGCCGTGAGGCACAGCAGCGCACCGAGGAGGATCAGCAGCAGCGCGATCAGGTCGAGGATCTGGTTCATCGGTCCTGGTCCCTTCTCGCGACGAACCGTGCGATCGAGATCGACCCGAACACGCCGACGGCGGCGATGATCAGCAGCACCGGCAGTGTGCGGGTGTGGTGGTTGATCGCCATCTCGGCGCCGAGCAGGCACATCACGAGCGTCAGCAGCACGTCGGAGGCCACCGCCCGGTCGAGGATCGACGGCCCGATCACGATGCGCCACAGGGTCAGCAGCGCCGCCAGCGCGAAGATCACGAAGATCACGAACAGGAGAACGTTCATCTCGCACCCCCTCGGCTCTCGGTCCCCGAGCCCCGTGCACCGGTGCCCGGGCCGGTCGAGGGGCGCCGGGTCGCAGCATCCGTTCGAACGGCCTGCAGCTGCGCGCGCGAGCCGACGGCCCGAACGATGCGGGCCTCCCAGTGGTGTACGCTGGCCCGCTGCTTCTCGACGTCGGCGTCGTTGCGCACGCCGATGACGTGGAGGTACAGGATGCGGCGGTCACGATCGGTCTCGACGATGAGCGAGCCGGGGATCAGAGATGCCGTGACCCCGACGTGCGTCATGATCAGGTCGTCGTCGGTCCGAAGCTGAACCGCGATGATCGCCCCGCCGGGCTGCCGGCGGAAGTCGAGCACCTGCCACGCGACCAGGAGGGAGCCGTGCACCACCGCGACGAGGAACTCGACGACGAAGACGAACCCCCACCACAGGTTGACCCGACCCGAGAGCTCCACGGGCGGCAGGCGGAAGACGCGGGTCACCACGAGCGCCGCGACGAGTCCGGTGAGGAACGCCAGCCACGTGAACTGGCCCCACAGCAGCATCCAGAGCGCGATGAGCCACACGAAGAACGGCAGCTGGCGCCACGCCGTCGCCGCGGCGCGGCGCACCGGGCTCTGCGGCATGTCCGGGCTCACGGGGCCTTCTCCGATCCGGCCGCGTCGTCTTCGAGCTGCGTGAGCGACACCGGTTGCAGCAGCGCCTCGCCGATGCGCGTGCACACGTCGTAGAGCGGACCGGCGAACACCGTGAGGGCGACCGTGATCGCCACCATGCCGGTGGTGGCGGCGGTCATGATCCGGGGGATGACGCGGCGCTCGGTCTCGACACCGGCAGCGGGCGCCGCACCCAGGTAAGAGATGCGGGCCTCTGTCTCGGCGGAGTCCTCGTCCTCACGCCAGAACGACAGATTCCATGCGCGCATGAGGGCGTACAGCGTGAGGAGCGAGGTGAGGATGCCGCCCACCATGAGCACCATCATGATCGGCGTGCCGACCTGCGCCGCGGCGTCGAACAGGGCGAACTTGCCGATGAATCCCGAGAAGGGCGGCAGGCCCCCGAGGTTGATCGCGGGGATGAAGTACAGCACCGCGATCATCGGCGCGGCCTTCATCAGGCCCTTCACACGCAGGATCGAGGTCGAGCCCGCACGCCGCTCCACGAGGCCGACGGCGAGGAACAGGGTCGTCTGCACCACGATGTGGTGGACCATGTAGTAGATCGTCGCGCCGATGGCGGCGGGCGTCGCGATCGCGAGCCCGAAGATCATGTAGCCGATGTGGCTCACCAGCGTGAACGACAGGATGCGTTTGAGCTCCGCCTGCGCCACCGCGCCGAGGACTCCGACGATCATCGTCGCGAGCGCGATCCACATGAGCAGCTGGTTGACGTCGTTGTCGAGGAACAGCTCGGTCTCGGTGCGGATGATCGCGTAGACGCCGACCTTCGTCAGCAGGCCGGCGAACACCGCCGTGACCGGCGCGGGCGCGGTGGGGTACGAGTCGGGGAGCCAGAACGACAGCGGGAAGACGGCGGCCTTGATGCTGAAGGCGAGCAGCAGCATGAGGTGCAGGATCAGCTGCGTCTCCTGCGGCAGCTCGCCCATGCGCTCCGAGATCTGCACCATGTTCACCGTGCCGAGCGCACCGTAGATCATCGCGATCGCGGCGAGGAACAGGATCGACGACACCAACGACACCACGATGTACACCACGCCGGTGCGGATGCGGGACTCGGTCGAGCCGAGGGTGATCAGCACATACGAGGCCACGAGCAGGATCTCGAAACCGACGTACAGGTTGAAGAGGTCGCCGGCGATGAAGGCGTTGAAGATGCCGGCGCCGAGGATGAGGTACGACGGGTGGAAGATCGAGACCGGGGTGTCGTCATCGCCGTCGGCCGCGCCCTGGCCCACCGAGAACAGGAGGACGGCGAGCAGCACGATGCTCGAGACCACGACGAGCAGTGCGGCGAGCCGGTCGACGTAGAGGACGATGCCGAACGGGATCGGCCACCCTCCGACCGACACGGCGATGGGCTGATCGCCGACGTCGACGACGTACAGGAGGATCGCCGCGATCACGGTGACGGCGCTGAGCGTCACGACCGACACCGCGACCTGGGTCTTGCGATGGCGGCCGGCGATCAGGGCGATCGCCGCACCGAGAAGCGGAAGCGTCACGAGAAGCGGGACGAGGGCGGGGGCGAACTCGATCATGCGTCGTCGCCGTTCTCGCGCCGGCCCGCGTCGGGCTGGTCGACGGGAGCGTCGTCGCGGAGGCCCGCGAAGTCGCGGGTGCCGAGGATCGTGATGGGGGCGGTGTCGGTGCCGACGAAGTCCGTCGTCGCGTCGTCGTCGACGGCCTCGATCTCGGTCTCCTCGTCCATCGTCTCCTCGTCCTCGGGCCCGCGCTCGCGTACCTCGAGGTCGGCCTCGTCGTCGGTGACGGTGTCGGCCTGACCGAGCTGCCACGAACGGTAGATGAGGGCGAGGAGGAACGCCGAGACGGCGAAGGTGATGACGATGGCGGTGAGGGTGAGTGCTTGCGGGAGCGGATCCGACATGTCGTCGACGGATGCTGCCGCCCCGAAGAACGGCGCGACGCCCGGCTCTCCCATCACGATGAGGAGCAGGAGGTTGGTGGCGTTGCCGAGCAGGAGGAACCCGATCAGCACACGGGTCAGGCTGCGCTCGAGCATGGCGTAGACACCGCAGGCGAAGAGCACGGCCATGACGATGATGAGGACGAGCGAGACGTTCACGGGACGCTCACCTCCTGGCCGGAGCCCGGTAGCTGGGCCTCCCGGAGGGCCTGCGCCTGGCGGTCTACCTCGGCGCCGAGACTGCGGAGCACGTCGAGCACGAGACCGATGACCACGAGGTAGACACCGATGTCGAAGAGCGTCGAGGTGACGAACTCGATGTGCCCGAGCACAGGCACGGTCGCCTCGAAGAAGAAGCTGGTGAGCGGCGGCGCCCCGAAGAAGAGCGGCACGATCGCGCAGGCGACCGCGATCGTCATGCCGGTGCCGAGCAGCCTCCCGGCGTCTGTCGGCGCGGCGGCACCGAGCTCGTAGCGCCCGCCGGCGACGTAACGCATGACGAGCGCCATACCGGCGACGAGGCCGCCGGCGAAACCTCCGCCGGGCAGGTTGTGGCCCGCGAACAGCAGGTAGAGCGACACGACGATGATCGTGTGGAAGAGCACGCGCACGATCACCTCGAGCAAGATCGAGCGGTTCTCGGGACGCACGCGCTGACCGCCCACGAGCCACGCCATGCGCCCCCCGCCCGCACCGCGCGGCTTGATGCCGTCCGCCGTCTCGACGAGCGGACGTCGCGTGCGCCCGGCGCTCGCGGGCAGCGGTGCGATGCCGCGCGAGAGCGTGTCGGCTCGATGGGTGACGAAGACGAGGGATGCCACGCCCGTCGCGGCGAGGATCAGCACCGACAGCTCGCCCATGGTGTCCCAGCCGCGGAGGTCGACCAGCGCCACGTTGACCACGTTCTTCCCGTGGCCGAGCTGGTAGGCCAGCTCGGGGAACGCGTCGGAGATCGGCTCCTCCACGCGTGCCCCGGTGGCCACGATCGCCACGAGGGCCATCGTCACGCCGACGGCGGCGCCGAGCACCGCACGCGCGACCGGCCACACCGAGGCGTTGTGCTCGCCCAGGCGCGACGGGATCCGCCGGAGCACCAGGGCGAACGCGACGAGCGTCACCGTCTCGACCAGGATCTGTGTCAGCGCGAGGTCTGGCGCTCCGCTCGTGGCGAAGAGCAGAACCATGCCGAGTCCGGTGACCGACACGAGCACGACGCCCGTGTAGCGCTTGCGCGCCCGAATGGCGATGAGCCCTGCGGCGATCATGACCGGCGCCACCAGCAGCTGCATCGGGGTCTGATACGCGTCGAGCTTGGCCCGCCACTCGTCGCTTGCGACCAGCGATGTGGCCTCGGCGGCGACGAACACCACGAAGATGGTGCCGACGTACACCGGCAGCGAACCGCGCTGCGTGAGGCTCGTCGTCACGACCGACAGGCGCGCGATGCCACGCAGGGCGCCGTTGTAGGCATCGGCTGCAGTGAAGGGCAGCAGACGCTTCGCGGGTCGCCAGTCCCTCGTCAGCCAGAAGACGAGCACGCCGACGACGATGGTGGCGAGCGAGATCCAGAGGGCGGGCACCAGGCCGTGCCAGAGGGCGAGGTGCGCGGAGTACTCCGCCGGCGTCACGTCGGGCGTCGCGAGCGGCGCCTGGTCGGCGTACGGGGAGAGCGCCTCGTCCAGCCATGGTGTGGCGAATCCGGCGATGATCGTCAGGCCCGACAGCACGATCGGCGGCACGAGGAATCCGATCGGCGGGTCCGGCCATTCCGTATCGGGCATACGATCGCCGGTCGGCTGGCGCTTGGTCGAGAAGGCCCCCCATACGAATCGGATGCCGTACGCGGCCGTCAGCGCCGACCCCACGGCGATTCCCGCCACGGCGACGATTCCCCAGAGCGCGCCGCCCTCGGCCTCGAGGAGCAGAGCGGTCAGCACGCCCTCCTTGGCGACGAAGCCGATCGTCGGCGGGATGCCGATCATGGACGCGACCGCGACGATCGAGAAAGTCGCCATGACGGGCGCCTGGCGACCCACACCCGACAGCTCGGTCAGGTCGCGCGTCGACAGCTGGCGGTCGATGACGCCGACGACGAGGAACAGGGCCGACTTGAAGAGCGCGTGGCTGAGGAGGAGTGCGAGACCTGCGAGCGCAGCATCCCTCGTCCCATATCCCAGCACGACTGTCAGCATGCCCAGCTGGCTCACCGTGCCGAAGGCGAGCACACGCTTCAGGTCGGTCTCGCGGAGCGCCTGGAAGCCGCCGAGCAGCATCGTGAAGACGCCGAGCGCGACGACGATCGGGCGCCACGTCGGCGCGATGGCGAAGGCCGGTGCGAAGCGCGCGATGAGATAGATGCCCGCCTTCACCATCGCTGCGGCGTGCAGGTATGCGCTCACCGGGGTGGGCGCTGCCATGGCGCCGGGCAGCCAGAAGTGGAAGGGGAAGATCGCCGACTTGCTGAGAGCCCCGACGAGGATCATGACGAGCGCCGCGTCCACGACCGGCCCGGTGGGCGCGTGGGCGAGGATCGCCGAGATGCTCGAGGTGCCGGCGTCGACGACGAGCAGCACGACGCCGATCAGCATCACGAGACCGCCGAGTGTCGTCACGAGCAGCGCCTGGAGGGCCGCACGACGACTCGACGCGCGACGGTTGTAGTACCCGATGAGAAGGTACGACAGCACGCTCGTGACCTCCCAGAACATCACGAGCACGACGAGGTCGTCGGTGAGCACGAGGCCGTACATCGCGCCGGCGAAGGCGAGCAGCGCCGCGGCGAACTGACCGAGGTTGTCCTTCTTGCCGCGGAAGTACCAGCGGCAGTAGATCATCACGAGCGCGCCCACGCCCGTGACCACGAGCGTCATCAGCCACGACAGCGTGTCCATCCGCATCGACAGGTCGATGCCGAGGGGCGGGATCCAAGCGTATGACTCGAACGGAATGTCTCCGGCCAGGATCGCCGGGGTCTGCACGGCGGCCTGCACGAACGCCGCGATCGGCAGCACGGCGGCGACGTAGAAGGCCCGCGCTCCGATGCGCCCGACGAGCCACGGGAGGAGGATCGGCACCACCGTGAACGCGCCGAGCACGAGGAGCATTCGTGCCTCCTCGGGGTCGTCGGCCCACGCGCGTCATCGATAGGCGGCGCAGTGCCCAGGCGATCGGGGTGTCGCAATCATCCTAGCCGCCGCGTTCCCCGCCCCTGCCCGGAGCGGCATATGTTCACACGTCGGAAACTCCGGTCAGGCCGGCGCCGCGGGCGCCGGACCGGTGGTGTTGCCGTCCCGGAACGTGCAGGTGAAGCGGATGGATGCGGCGGGCCCGCCCTCGAGCATCGCGGCCACGGCCGCTCCGGCGGCGCGTCCCTTGTCGGCCGCCGGCTGGACGAGCGTGGTGAGCTCGTACGGCGAAAGCCCATCGACGACGATCCCGTCGAATCCCGTGACGCTGACGTCGTCGGGAACGCGCAGGCCCGCCTCCTCGGCGGCGCGGATCACCCCCGCCGCCAGCAGGTCGCTCTGCGCGATGACGGCGGTCGGGCGCCGTCCGGGGTCGGCGAAGATCTCGCGGCCGGCCAGGAGGCCCTCGTCGATGAAGCTCCCGGCGGACGCGAAGATCGCGGCATCCGGGAACACGTCCCGCGCGCCCGCGAGCCGGTCCCGCGTGACGTCCACCGTGATCGCGGTGTCGCGCACCCAGCCCCGCTCGGCCCGGACATCGACGGGGAGGGTGACGACGGCCACGTCGCGGTGCCCGAGCGCGCGGAGGTGACTGGCGGCCTGGCGCTGGGCTTCGCGGTTGTCGAGCCCGATGCGCGGCACGTCGTCTCCGGCATCGCCCTCGATGACGACGACCGGGATGCCACGCGCATTGACCGTTTCGAGCGACTGGCGCATGAGTCCGCTGCAGCCGATGAGAACCGCCGCGTCGAGCGGTGCGGTCGTGAGCGAAGGACCGCTTCCGCTCGGATCGTGGTCGCGCAGGAGCAGGAGCCCGGCTCCGAGCGGAGCGACCGCGTCGGCCAGCCCGTCCATCATCAGCGTCTTGACCGGATCGAGGAACGCCCGCCCGAGGTGCTCCTCGAACACGACTCCGACGATGCCGGAGCGTCCCCGGCGCAGCGAGGCGGCGCGGGGGTCGGGGCCCGTATAGCCGAGCGCGGCGGCGGCCTCGAGCACGCGACCGCGGGTCGCGTCCGACACGGGCGTCTTGCCGCTGAAGACGACGGAGGCGGTCGACGGCGAGACGCCGGCCTTGCGGGCGACGTCCGAGATGGTGGCACGGCGGCTGCCGCTGTCGGGACGGGTCATGTCGACTCGATCGTAGCCGCTGCGCATGTGGCGGTGTCGAATCGATTCGGCGAGCGCGTTCTCCGGGTCGTAGAGTGTGCGGATGGACACCGCGCTCACTCGGACGCAGCTCGTGCGCTGGCGCACGGCGATCTTCACGATCTTCTTCGTCACGGGTCTGGGTTTCGCGTCGTGGGCCTCGCGTCTGCCCGCCGTCAAGACCGACCTCGGCATCAACGACCTGCAGATCGGCGTCCTCCTGTTCGTCATGGGCGCGGCGTCCATCGTGGGCCTGTCACTGGCGAACGTGATCGTGGCGCGGTGGGGCGCTCGGCGCGGGATGTTCGCGACGATCATCACCTTGTCGGCGGGCATCCTGGTCGCGGGCCTCGGGGTGCAGATCCTTCAGTCCTACGCGGTGGTCTGCGTCGCGCTGGTGCTGATGGGCGTCGGCATGAGTGCCACCGACGTCATGATGAACGTCGAGGCGGCCGCGGTGGAGCAGGCTTTCGAGCGCACTCTCATGCCCCTCTTCCACGCGTTCTTCAGCTTCGGCACAGTGGCGGGCGCGGGTCTGGGGATCGCGATGGCGGCGTGGAACGTCGGCGTCGCGTGGCACCTGTGGGGTGCGGGCATCCTCATGCTGGCCGCCGGAGTGATCGCACTCGGCGCCGTCCCGACCCGAGAGGTGACGCACGACGACCCCGCCACCACGGCGACGCGGCGTGAGCGCTTCGCGGAGGTCGTCGCCGTGTGGCGAGACCCGCGAACGTACGCCATCGGGGCGATCATGCTCGGCATGGCGTTCGCCGAGGGCAGTGCGAACGACTGGCTCACCATCGCGATGGTCGACGGGCACGGCCAGACCGACGCGGTCGGCGCCGTCGCGCTCACCGTCTTCTCGGTGGCGATGACCGTGTTCCGCGTCCTCGGCGGCCCGCTCGTCGACCGCATCGGACGCGTCTGGACCCTTCGTGCCCTTTCGGTGGCTGCCGGCATCGGCCTCATCATGTTCATCCTGGCGCCGTCGCTGCCGATCGCCTTCGTGGGCATCGCCCTGTGGGGCGCGGGTGCGTCGCTCGGCTTCCCCCTGGGGATGTCCGCCGCAGCCGACGACCCGACCAAGGCGGCGGCATCCGTCTCCGCGGCGGCGACGATCGGCTATCTGGCGTTCCTGTGCGGACCCCCGGTGCTCGGCTGGATCAGCCACCAGATCGGCATCCTGCCCACCCTCTGGATCATCGTGGGACTCATCGCCATGTCGGGACTGGCCTCTGGCGCGGCGAAGCCCATCGCCGGCTCGAAGGTCGGCGCGGGGCACGCCCACCACTGAGCTTGCAGGAGCAGTCGCACCGTGACCGCATCCATGTCGCGGACACGCCGGACCGGCGTCAAGCGAACAGGTAGAACCGACCCTCGTGCCCCGGGCTTCGCCACACTCACGTCTCGTCTCGCAAGACGTCCAAGACCAACTGCCGTAACGGCAGGTGCGCACCTCAACCATGGGGTGGGCGCTCGCTCAGAATCGCCGACCTCCAACGCCTGACGGGGTGAACCTACGGGTGAGAAACGGCTAGCTGAGAGGGCCAGATCCGACGAATCAGTCAGGCCCCCAGAACTGGATGAATCGGAGGCACACACGCTAACCAAGGTGACAGACGCTGCACTGATCGCAGGCCTGCTGATCGTGCTTACGAGCACGTTCATCGCTTCCCCCATGCGGAAGATCCGAGGATGGCTCGTGGCGACGCTTCTCCTGCTCGGCGTCGAGACTGTACTGCTCTTTCTGCTACTGCTGAACAGAGATGCTGCCGAAAGCGTCGCGACGTTCGTTGTCCTGTCGCTGCTCGCTTTCGGGAACGCAGTAGTAGCCGCTGGAACCTTGCTGACGGCGCGACACGACCGCTGACCCTTTCAGGTCAACGTTTCGCAGGACGCTCGGCCGGCGCGGGTCAGAGGCGGTCGGCCACCGTGGCCGCGACCGTCAGCCAGGCGTCGCGGGTCTCGGGGGCCAGCGCCTCGAAGTCGATCGGCCCGCCGTCGACGAGCGAGGGGTCGAACGGCGCGTTGACGACCGCCGACGTGACCTGCTCGAAATGGTGCGACAGTCGCGCCTCGAGACGACGGTCAGGCCGCGACGAGGGTGCGGTGAGCACGGTCACCGCCTCGTCGATCTTGTCGCCGAAGCCCTTCTCCCGCAGCCCGTCCAGCAGCCAGGCGGCACTGGCCGCGGTGTCCTCGCGCACCGTCGACACGATCACCAGCTGATCCGCCGCGGCGACGGCCGCCACCCAGTTCGAGGCGCGCATGTTGTTGCCGGTGTCGACGATCATCAGCCGGTAGTACCGGCGCAGCAGCGTATGCAGCCGGTCGAACGCCGCCGCATCGATCGTCGAGGAGGCAGCCGCGTCCTCATCCGAGGCCAGCACGTCGAAGCGCGCGTCGACCTGTGTGCGCACATAGGTGTCGAGGGCGGCGAGGCTCGAGCCCTGCGGATTCCAGAACTCGTCGAGGTCTTCCAGCAGGTCGACAGCGGTCCGGTGATGCGGCGCGTTCTGCGCCCGCCACCCGAGCGTGCCGCGCGTCTCGTTGTTGTCCCACGCGAGCGTGGCGCCCCCGCGAAGGGTGCCGAATGTCGCGGCGAGGAGCAGCGTGCTCGTCGTCTTGTGAGCCCCGCCCTTCGGGTTCAGCACCACGATCGTGCGCGGTGCGTCGAGGCGTCGCTGCACACGCTTGATGCGGTCGATGCGCGCGCGCTCGGTCTTGCCCGGTGCGGGCGAGACCAGGCCTCCCGTCGCCCGGCGCACGACGCCCTGCCAGCCGGCGGTCGCGCGCGCCCGATCGCTGCCGCCGTTGCGCGAGTCGAGCAGGTCCTGCACCGTCGGGCGCGCCGGCCCGTGTGCCTGACCGCTCGTCGCACCGTGGGAGTCGGGAAGCGGCAGCGTCAGGGGATCGCGGCGCGCGGGCTCCGACTCGCGAGCGTCGATCGCGGCGGATGCTGCCGCCACGGGTGCGGCCGGGATCGGCGCGGGCGACACCGGGGCAGCGGGCACCGGTGCAGCGGTCACCGGGGCGGCAGGCGCGGCCGGGGCGACGGGTGCGGCAGGCGCGGCGGCCACCGGGGCAGCGGGCGCAGCCGGGGCGCCGGCATCCAGCGACTCTGCGTAGGTTCCGTCGGGGTGCACGACGATCGGCCAGCTCGTGGATCCCTCGACGAGGGTCGCGTGCGCGGGCTCCCCCGACGACGCGGCCAGCAGCCGGATCTCCTCCACCACGCGATCGCGCAGGGCGGGTGTGTCGGGCGCGACGACCTCCGCCACTTCGCCACCGATATGCACCTCGGCCACGGTGCTCGACATGATGTGCACGGTCGCATCGGGACGGCGCGGGTTCATCGGTCCTCCTCGGGGGCGGCGATTTCGGGCGTCGGCGACCAGCGGGGCGGCGGCCGGGCGGGCGGATCAGCGCGCGACGGGCGAGAGCGTCGAGCGCCGTGCGACATGTGGGGCGTGTCGCATCCGCTCTGCCCTCCCACGCTAGTCGACGGCGGCCCGGCGCGCCGTCACGTGACCCGCAGACAGCGCCGAACCGATGCAGGCTGGCGCGGGCTAGGCTCTTCGGGTGCGTCTCGTCATCGCCCGCTGCTCCGTGGACTACACCGGGCGGCTCAACGCCCACCTGCCGCTCGCGACGCGGCTGCTGGTGCACAAGGGTGACGGATCGCTGCTCGTTCACTCGGACGGCGGCTCGTACAAGCCGCTCAACTGGATGAGCCCGCCGTGCCGGCTCGACGTCGAGGTTCCCGACGAGGAGTCCGCCTCGGCAGGCGTGATCGAGCACTGGCGCGTGACCCACGCGAAGACCGGCGACGCGCTGCTCGTTCGCATCTACGAGGTGATCCACGATTCGTCGCACGAGCTCGGCATCGATCCCGGTCTTCAGAAGGACGGTGTCGAGGCCGATCTGCAGCGGCTCCTCGCCGAGCAGGTCGACGTGATCGGCGACAACCTCACGCTCGTACGGCGCGAGTTCCCCACGGCGATCGGTCCGGTCGACCTCCTCCTTCGCGACCCGGCGGGCGGCACGATCGCGGTGGAGGTCAAGCGCCGTGGCGACATCGACGGCGTGGAGCAGCTCACGCGCTATCTCGAGCTGCTCGGTCGCGACCCGCACCTCGCGCCGGTCAGCGGCGTCTTCGCCGCCCAGGAGATCAAGCCACAGGCCAAGGTGCTCGCCGCGGACCGCGGCATCCGCTGCGTCACCCTCGACTACGAGGGCATGAAGGGCATCGAGTCCGGAGCGCCACGCCTCTTCTGATCGCCCGCGGCGTCCCCCGGCAGCGCTCGCAATAGGCTGGTCTGCATGCCGAGCCGATCGCCGTGGACGTGTGTGCTGTGGGATGTGGACGGAACGATCGTCGACGCGTCCGACGGCATCCTCCGCCGCCTCAAGATCTGCCTGGAGCACTTCGGCAAGCGTGCACCCACCCGCGCCGAGCTCGTGCACTGGATCGGACCGCCGATGTACGAGTCGTTCCAGGTGAACGTCGGCATGACGCCCGAGGAGTCCGCCCAGGCGGTCGCGTTCTACCGCACGCTGGGCAAGGCCGACGGGTACACGACGGGCGCCAAGCTGTTTCCGGGGATGGCCGATCTGATCACGGATGTCGCAGCCGCCGGCATTCCGCAGGCGACCGCGAGTTCGAAGCCCGAGGTGCAGGTCGTCGCCCTGATGGATCACTTCGATCTCTCGACCTCGCTCACCGCGATCGTCGGCGCCACCCCCGACGAGAAGACGCTGAGCGCGAAGGCCGACATCGTCGCGGAGGCGTTGCGGCGCCTGGCCGCGGCCGGCGTCGACATCAGCCGCCCGGTGCTGGTCGGCGACCGGCACCACGACGTCGAGGGCGGTGCGGTGCACGCCGTTCCGGTCATCTTCGTCCGGTGGGGCTTCAGCTGGCCGCACGAGTCGGAGGGCGCCCAGGCGGTCGTCGACGACGTCGACCAGCTGCGAGCGCTCCTCCTCTTCGGCGAGAGCCCCGCGCCCGCCGACGCAACCGGGGTCGCCGAAGCCGCCGGGGTCGCCGGCCCGGCCGTCGGAGTCGCCGATGCCTGAACTCGTCGCCGCGATCCTGGGGTGGGTGCTCCCCGCCCTGGTCGTGTTCGGCGTGACTGCGATCGCCATCGCCGCGATCGCGTGGGCCGTCCGTCGCGCTCGTCGCTCACCCCGGGCGCGCGCCGCGGCCCAGCAGGTGCGCGCGCACGCCGGCGCGGCGTTGGTGCGGCTCGACGACGAGGTGGCCGAGCTCGACCTGGAGGTCGGCCTGTCGGGCGCGCTCTACGGCGGGGACGCGCCGGCGTCGCTGCGGCGAGCGCGGCTCACCGCGCAGCACGCCAGGGACGAGGCTTTCGACGAGTATCGCGAGATCAGCGAACCCGATGTCGCCGCCGATGAGGTGCGCCGGGTCTCGGCCCGCATCGAGCGCCGCGCCAACGAGGCGCTCGCCATCGTCGCGTCGGCCCGGGCAGAGCACTCCACATGGGTGCGCGCGAACGTGTCGGCCGCCGGCCAGGTCGACGCCGCCCGGCGCCGGCTCGCCCAGCTCCACGCCTCGATGGGCGACCCCGCCGCCCTCGTCGCCGAGCTGTCGTCGCGCTTCGCAGAAGACGAGTGGCGCGAGGCGTCGCGCTCGGCGCCCGCCGCGCTGGCCGAGGCGGCAGCGGCTCAGCAGCACCTCGACGAGGCCGCGTCTCGTGCCGCGGACCCGACGATGAGTGCTCTCGCGGAACTCGCGGCCGCCGAGCGCTCGCTCCGTCAGGCCGAGTCGGATTCCCGCAACCTCGAAGAAGCCCACCGCCTCGTGACACAGGCCGCCCAGGCCGTGCCCGACGAGATAGCGGCGGCGCGCACGGCGCTGCGGCAGGCGTCCGCAGCCCGCGAGCATCTCGGCGCGTTCGAGGCCGACCGGCTCGGCACCGAGCTTCACGCCATCGAAGGCGAACTCGAGCGCGTGGAGGCGGATGCTGCCCGCCATCCCACCCGCACCATCAGCGCGATCGCGCGCCTGCGCGGCCGCCTCGACCTGGCGCTGGGCGACGCGCGCACCTCGCAGCAGCGGCTGCGGGGCGCACGTACCGCGCTGCCCGGCACCCTCGCCGCCGCACGCGGCGCACTCGCACAGGCCGAGGCATCCGTCTCCCGCTCCCGGGCCGGTGCCGACGCTCGATCGCGTCTGCTGTCGGCGCAGCACGAGCTGGCGCAGGCGCGGCAGGCCGACGACCCGGTGGCAGCGCTCGACGCCGCCCGCCGCGCGCTGCGCGACGCCGAGGACGCCCGGGCCCTCGCCGACTACGCCGCACTCCCGTCGCGTCCGCCCGCCTGACCCACCCCACCGCGACCGACCCCGCCACTATGGTGAGGGCATGAGCGACGGGGCGACTCAGCGACCGAACCGCGTGCTCGCGACGGCACGGCGCATTCCCGCCACGCTGACGATGGTCGCGCTGATCCTCGTGGCGGGCGTCGTGTGGCAGGGGCTCTGGCGCCCGTTCGAGGACTCCGACCTCTTCGGCACCGTCGCGTACGGCCTCCCGGCCTTCGCGGCCGGCCGCTGGTGGACGCCGGTCACCGGCACCTTCTTCGTCAACGTGCCGTGGGTGTACGCGTTCACGGTCGCAAGCTTCGTGGGAATGGCGTACCTCGAGTGGCGCCGTGGATCGCGCGTCGCACTCGCCTACTACTGGGTCGGCCAGCTGTTCGCGATCTTCGCGACGGCTCTCCTGCTCTCGGTGCTCGCCCTCCTCCCGTGGTCGTGGGCCGAGGCTCAGGCCGCCGCGCTCGACGTCGGCGCTTCCGGCGGGACGATGGCGTGCCTCGCCGCCGCCGTCGGACTCCTCCGCAGCCCCTGGCGGGTGCGCGCGTGGCTCGTGCTGCTGGGGTCCGTGTCCGTCGCGATGCTCTTCTGGGGCACGCTCGCCGACCTCGAGCACCTGCTCGCCGTGCTTCTCGTGCTCTTCGTGGACAGGTCGCTGCGGCTGCGGCGCACCACCGTGCGCGAGCAGCGGCTCATCGCGTTCATCTCGGTGATCCTGCTCGGTGCGATCGAGGTCGTCACGCTGCTCGTGCCCACCGATGGTCCGTTCGGCCCCACCGAGCCGGCATCCGGCGGCTTCTGGGACTTCGCGATCGACGTCGTCATCATCCTGATCATCGCCAACGGGCTCCGGCGCGGGCGGCGATGGGCGTGGGTGCTCGCCGTCATCCTGGCCGTCTTCAACGTGGTTACCGCGCTCCTCGTCGCGGCGCTCATCGTCATCGCCTCCGAGGCCCAGGTCGAGGCGACGATCGACGGAGAGACCGAGCTGGCGCTGGCCAGCGGCGCCATGTGGCTCCTGATGCTGATCTACCTGATCTTCGTGCGCCGGGCCTTCCGCGCCCGGCGCCGTTCGCGCATCGGCCGGCACCCCTCCCCTGCCGTCGACGACGTGAAACGGATGCTGCGCGCCCACGGCGGCGGCACCCTCTCGTGGATGACGACCTGGGAGGGGAACACGTACGCGGGCACGACCCACGGGATCGTCGCCTACCAGAGGCGCGCCGGCGTCGCGCTGGCCCTCGCGGACCCGCTCGGCCCGGAGACGTCGCGTGCGGCATCCGTCCGGGAGTTCATCGACGAAGCAGAGCACGCCGGGCTGGTCCCGTGCTTCTTCAGCGCGGACGAGGCGACCCGCGCGGCCGTGCCCGCGAGCTGGCGGAGCATCGTGGTGGCCGACGACACGATCGTCGACCTGCCCGGCCTGGAGTTCACGGGCAAGCGGTGGAACTCGGTGCGCTCGTCGCTGAACCGCGCGGGCCGCGAAGACATGGTGTTCCACATGACCCGGCTGAAGGATGAGCCGTGGGGGGTGCAGCAGCAGCTCCGCGCGATCTCGGAGATGTGGGTGGGCGACAAGGGGCTGCCCGAGATGGGATTCACGCTGGGGACGCTCGTCGAGGCGGAAGACCCGGAGGTGCGCCTGGCCCTGGCGATCGCGCCGAACGGCGACGTCGACGGGTTTCTCTCGTGGCTGCCCGTCTACGGTGACGAAGGGGTCATCCGGGGCTGGACGCTCGACCTCATGCGTCGGCGCGACGGCGGCTTCGGGCCGGTGATGGAGTTCCTCATCGGCTCGTCGGCCCGGCTCTTCTCCGAGGAGGGCGCCCAGATCATGTCACTCTCCGGCGCGCCGCTCGCCCACGACTACCCGCCCGACGCCGGCGTGATCGCCGCGCTGAGCGACCGGCTCGCCGACGCCCTCGAGCCCGTCTACGGGTTCCGGTCGCTCCACCGCTTCAAGGAGAAGTTCCACCCGCGGTACGAGACGCTCTACCTCCTGTACCGGGACGAGAGCGACCTCACCCGGATCGGCGGCGCGTTGACGCGAGCGTTCCTTCCTGACGCGACGCTGCGTCAGTTCGCCGGCGCGGGGCTCGAGCTCGTGCGGGGCGACCGCGGCTGACGACGGTCAGCGGTCGATCCTAGAAACCCGCGGGCGCTGCGCGAGAGATCTGCGCGCGACGAAGCCGCGGCACCCGCCCCAAAGAATCAGGATGCCGCGGCTTCGACCGCTGATGCGATCGGTCCGCTCGCCTTAGAGCGGGCGGATGTTCTCGGCCTGGAGGCCCTTGGGTCCCTGCGCGATCTCGAACTCGACGCGCTGGTTCTCCTCGAGGGAGCGGTAGCCGCCCGACTGGATCGCGCTGTAGTGCGCGAAGACGTCAGCGCCGCCTTCATCGGGAGCGATGAAGCCGAAGCCCTTCTCCGAGTTGAACCACTTGACGGTGCCCTGCGTGCTCATTACTTGCCGTTCTTCGTTGATCTCGCCGCAGTTGCGACGATTGCCTCAAACGTAGTGAAGAGGAGCGCGCACGGCGAGACCCTTGTCGGATGGTGACATAAACGTTGCACAGCCGCGTGGTGAACGAGTGCCCATCGTCCGCCCGGGCTGAACGTGGCTCGAAAGCCCGGGCGTCGACGGATCCCCCCGGATAGGCCACGTCGAAACGTGGACACGAACATGGTACCGATATATCAGTGCCAGGGCGAGGGCGGGATCTGCGCGTGAAGCGCATCGCGCACGGGGAAAAGGCCCAGATCGGAGGCGCATCACGGGGCTCTATGCACGTGAATCTTCCGGCGTACACTGGTGCCACTCATGACCGCACCCTTCGTCCCCCTCGAGCCGAGCCGAGTCATCCTCTCCGAGAAGGTCTACACCCGGCTGGGTGAGGCGATTCTCGACGGGCGGCTGGCACCCGGCGAGCGACTGCGCGATCAGGAGCTCGCCGAATGGCTCGGCGTCTCGCGCACTCCGGTCCGCGAAGCCCTCCAGCGGCTCGAGCGGGTCGGCCTGGTCGAGGTGTCACCGCACCGCTATACCCGCGTCTCGCAGCCGCGTCAGCAGAGCGACACCATCGAGCTGGTCGCCTACAACATGGGGCACGCCGTGCGCATGGCCTGTGATCGCGCCGCCGACGACGCCATGGCCGTTGCGGGCGAACGGCTCGGCGAGGTGATCGCCGCGTCGCGCGTCGACGACCACGCCGAGCTCGGAGCCGCCAGTCACGCGTTCTTCACCGTGGTGACCCGCGCGAGCGGCAACGCCGCCCTCCTGAGGTTCGTTCGCGACTACGAGATCGCGATCCGGCGCGACCTCCTCGCCTGGCTTCCCTTCATCGAGTGCCCCCTCGGACGCACGGCCGCGTACGAGGCGTTCGCCGAGGCGTTCGCCGCGCGCGACGGCGAGCAAGCGGAGCAGCTGCTGCGCGACATCCATGGCCTTGCCTGACGTCGCGGCGGCTGCGGACCCTTCTCAGTGACGGATGCCGTGGCTAGCGTGAGACCGTGAAGCACATCGAGCTGCGGCCTCTCGACGACGACGACCTGGACGCGGTCTTCGAGATGATGCGCGACCGCGAGGCGATCGCGATGGCCGCGTTCACGGCGGAAGACCCGGACGATCGCCTCGCCTTCGATGGCTGGATCGCCCGCCAGCGTGCCGCCGCGGATGTCCTCTCGTTCGTGGTGACCGAGAACGGTGGCTTCGCGGGCACCGCGGCAACCTTCACGACCGACGGCGACCGCGAGGTGACGTACTGGATCGCTCACCATGCCTGGGGCCGCGGTGTCGCCACCGCGGCGCTGCGCCTCTTGATCTCGCACGAGCCCATCCGGCCCCTTTTCGCCCGCGTGGCGGCGCACAACGCCGCCTCGATCGCCGTGCTGGAGAAGGTCGGATTCACCGAGGTGTCGCGCAACGTCGACTTCGCCCCGGGTGTCGGGCGCGAGGTGGAGGAGATCGTCTTCACCCTCGTCCCGGCCCTCGACGGTCTCGGCGGCGGTTGAGCCGCGTTCAGGAACGATCGCCACGGACTCGCTCTGTCCCCCGAACGGGGGACACGCTAGCCTGAGCGTGGGAGCGAACCGGAGCTGGGACCGGAGCCGGCGCGACTCCACTGGGGATATCTGGGGCTGGGGCCACTGACGTCCCCGTGCGCACCCCCCGGCGCATGGACGGTTCTCGGACGCCGCAAACAGCGGTTGTGGCGTCCGAGAACCTGAGCCGCTCGCGCCGGCGACAGACCCGCTGGGGACGGGATACGACACTGGGGATGTCGCTGCGCGCCGGGGAAACGCGACCTGGAACCCAGGATATCGATGCGGCCCCGGCGTTCGCCAAGCAATTCGAGCAGTGAACGAACCGTGTCGCACCGCGTTCAGGAGGTCAACGGAGTGGAGCGCGCCCGCGCCGTGTGAAACGAAGAAGCCGGCCGGGGCTGTTCGCCTCCGACCGGCTCCTGCGTCGATTCGCTGTGCGCGAGGGGGGAGTTGAACCCCCACGCCCTTTCGGGCACTGGCACCTGAAGCCAGCGCGTCTGCCTATTCCGCCACTCGCGCGAGCCGCGGCATCCGGAGATCCCGCGAAACTCAACTTGCCGAGGATATCATGCGTGGCGGCCCGCTCCGAACTCACCTTGCAGGCGCACGGTCCATGACCGGCACAGCGTGTGCAATTAGCATGTAGCAAACCGGCATCCCCTCAAGAGGAGCTTCGTGGGACTACTTGACAGCTTCGAGAAAGGTCTGGAGCGCGCTGTGAACAGCGCGTTCGCCAAGACCTTCCGCAGCGGCATCCAGCCTGTCGAGATCGCGTCGGCCCTGCGCAGCGAACTCGACAAGAAGGCCGCGGTCGTGAGCCGCGACCGGATCCTCGCTCCGAACACCTTCACGGTGCACCTGTCGCAGGCCGACGACGAGCGCATCTCGGCGCTGGGCGACGCCCTCATCCACGAGCTCGACACGCTCGTGCACAAGCACGCCAAAGCGCAGGGCTACTCCTTCGCGGGACCGGTCACGATCGGCCTGCTCCGCGATGACGAGCTGGCCACGGGAACCCTGCGGGTCGAGTCGTCGACGGCGCAGGGCGGCCGCGTCGCCTGGCGCGGAGTGCTCGACGTCGAGGGCCGGCGCATCCCGCTCTCGAAGTCGCGCACGGTCATCGGCCGGGGCAGCGCTGCCGACATCACGGTCGCCGACTCCGGAACCAGCCGCAAGCACGTCGAGATCCTCTGGGACGGCGAGCGCGCGATGGTCCGCGACCTGAACTCGACCAACGGCACCCAGCTCGACGGCCGCAAGGTGACCGAGGCCGCCCTGCCTCCCGACTCCACGGTGCGCATCGGCCGCACCGACATCGTCTTCCGCGTTGTCGCGCAGGCGCAGGCCACCCGTCCGCCGGCCCAGGTCGACGACGCCACCCGCGTCTTCGACGCCCACAGCGCGTACGACCCGCGAGAGAGGGGACCGCTGGCATGAGCGAGCTCACCCTCCTGCTGCTGCGCATCGGGTTCCTCGTGCTGCTGTGGGCGTTCGTCTTCGCCGTCGTCTATTCGCTGCGCGCAGACCTCTTCGGCGTGAAGGTGCGGAGAATGCCGGATGCCGCAACCGCCGGTGCGGCCGCGTCCGCAGCATCCGCCCCCGCCGCCGCCTCTGCGGCGACCGCGGCCGTCGTCCCGCCACGTGCCGCCCCCTCCCCGAAGCCGGGCGGCCCCGCGACGACCGCCACCGCCGCACGCATCGTCATCACGAGCGGGCCGAAGGCCGGTCTCGAACTGCCGCTCGGCAATGAGCCGCTCACGATCGGGCGCTCGAGCGAGTCGGGGCTCGTCGTCCGCGACGACTACACCTCGAGCCACCACGCACGTCTGGTGCTCTGGGGCGACCAGTGGATGATCCAGGACCTGGACTCCACCAACGGCACCTGGCACGACGGCGCGCGCGTGACGGCTCCCGTCCCCGTGAACCTCGGCGCGCCGATCAAGGTCGGTGCGACGACGTTCGAGCTGCGGAAGTAGCGGGCGGACCCCTCTCACATGGTCTTCCAGGGCTCGAGCGCCGCCATCTCGCACACCGGCAAGGTGCGCTCCAACAACCAGGATTCCGGCTACGCCGGTTCGAACCTCTTCGTCGTGGCCGACGGCATGGGCGGTCACGCGGGCGGCGATGTGGCCTCGAGCCTCGCCATCTCCCGGCTGCAGGCCCTCGACCGGCCGTTCGAGTCCACCGCCGAGGCCGAGCGCGCCTTGCGGGACGCGATCGCGGATGCCGCCGTCGACCTCGTCGACACCGTCAACGTGCGCCCCGAGCTCGCCGGGATGGGCACCACGGTCAGCGCGCTGATCATGGTGGACGACTACGCCGTGATCGCCCACATCGGCGACTCGCGCATCTACCTCTTCCGCGACGGCGCCCTCACGCAGATCACGACCGACCACACGTTCGTGCAGCGCCTGGTCGACTCCGGCCGCATCACGCCCGAGGAGGCCCGCTTCCACCCGCGCCGTTCCGTGCTGATGCGCGTGCTCGGCGACATGGACACCGACCCCGAGCTCGACACGTTCATCATGCCGACGCAGCCGGGCGATCGGTGGCTGCTGTGCTCCGACGGCCTGTCGGGCGTGGTCGACGATCCCCACACCTCCAAGGCACTCGGGCTGGGGCTCGCTCCGGGACGCACCGCCGACAGCCTGCTGAAGCAGGCGCTCGACGGCGGCGCGCCCGACAACGTCACGATCGTCATCGTGGACGTGGGCGGACAGCATCCGCTCTTCTCCGGAACGGCCACCATCGTCGGCTCGGCATCGAATCCGGTCGGGGTGGAGGTGCCGGCCGCCGCACCTCGCCGCTCGAGCTGGCTGCACCCGAACCGGCAGGCGGCCAACGAGCCCACGCACTTCGAGCCCGCCCCGGAGTTCCTCGAGGAGCTCATCGAGGAGGACCGCAGGCGCGCGCGGCGGCGCCGCATCGGCTGGATCGCCGGCCTGGCGCTCGTGCTGCTGATCCTGGCCGGAGCCGCCTGGGTCGGCTACCAGTGGACGCAGACGCGCTACTACGTCGGCGCCGACGAGGACACCGTCGTCATCTACCAAGGGGTGCAGCAGAACATCGGGCCGATCTCGCTCTCGACGCCGTATGAAGACACCGGGATACCGCTCGACTCGCTCCCGGAGTTCGCTCGCGTCCAGGTGAAGGGGACGATCTCGGCGGACTCGCTGTCGCACGCGCGGCAGATCGTCACGGGAATCAGCGACCTGGCGGGAGGGAGCGGATGAGCGCGTCCACGAGCACGCCCACCGACGCGGTGTCGGCCGACACGGCCGTGGTCCGCGCGCTGCGGCGCATCCGGGTTCCGCAGACGCAGCGCAACCGCGAACTGGCTCTGCTGGTCTTCGCGTTCGCGATCAACGGCTCGGCGGTGGCCCTGGTCCAGCTCGGCGCGTCGGGCGCCATCGACTGGACGTTCCTCGTCTACTGCGGCGGCCTGACTGCCCTCGTGATCGCGCTGCACATCCTCCTGCGCCTGCGTGCCCGTTCGGCCGACCCTTTCGTCGTGCCCATCGCCACGCTCCTCACCGGGCTGGGCCTGGCGATGATCTACCGGCTCGACCTGTACTGGGAGCGGCACGGCTGGGACGCCTACTCCACCCGGCAGCTGGCGTGGGCCGCCATCGCACTCATCGCCGGGCTCCTCGTCGTGATGTTCCTCAAGAACTACCGCGTGCTCTTCCGGTACACCTACATCTTCGGCTTCGTCGGCATCGTGCTGCTGATCCTGCCGGTCATCCCGGGGCTCAGCGGCGGTGGCAACGCCGACGTGTGGGTCGACCTCGGCTTCTTCACCTTCCAGCCCGGTGAGCTGGCGAAGATCGCCCTCGGCATCTTCTTCGCCGGCTACCTGGTGCGCACCCGCGAGAGCCTGACCTCCACCGGCACGCGGTTCCTCGGCATCACCTGGCCGCGCGCCCGAGAGCTCGGACCGCTGCTCGTGATCTGGCTCATCTCGCTCGGCATCATCGTGCTGCAGCGCGATCTCGGCACCGGCGTGCTCATCTTCGGCATGTTCGTCGCGATGCTGTACGTCGCGACCGGCAAGACGAGCTGGGTGCTCATCGGCGTGCTGCTGGCCCTGTCGGGCGCCTTCCTGGCCTCCCGCATCCTCCCGTACGTGGGGGCGCGGTTCACGAACTGGCTCGACGCCTTCAACCCCGAGCTGATGGACAACTCCAGCTTCCAGCTCGTGAACGGCCTCTTCGGCATGGCGAACGGCGGCCTCCTCGGCACCGGCCTCGGCCAGGGCCGGCCCTACCTGACGCCGGTCGCCGAGAGCGACTACATCCTCCCCGCCCTGGGGGAGGAGCTCGGTCTCATCGGCGTCTTCGCGATCCTGTGCCTCTACATGGTGTTCACGAGCCGCGGCATCCGCATCGGCCTCGCCGGGCAGGACGACTTCGGCAAGCTCCTCGCGACGGGCCTGTCGTTCACGATCGCCCTCCAGGTGTTCATCATGGTCGGCGGCGTCACGCGCCTCATCCCGCTGACCGGCCTCACGACCCCGTTCCTCGCGGCCGGCGGCTCCTCGCTGGTGGCGAACTGGATCATCGTGGCGCTGCTGCTCCGCATCTCGGACGCGGTGCGGAGCCGTCCCCGGGTGGTGATCGGCTGATGACCAAGGCCCTTCGATACGGTCGCTTCGCGACCTACTCAGGAACCGCCTCGTCCCACGTTGTGGGGAGGTGGAGGCAGTGACGAAAGAGCTACGCCGTCTCAGCATCCTGATGCTGGTCATGTTCCTCGCGCTGTTCGCGTCGACGAGCTGGATCCAGGTGATCCAGTCCGATGAGCTCGCCGCCAACCCCGCGAATCGCCGCTCGCTCTACGACTCCTACGAGGTGCAGCGCGGCTCGATCATCGCGAGCGGGGCGGCCATCGCGTCTTCGGTGCCCTCGGGCGACCTGTACAGCTGGCAGCGGGTCTATACGGATGCCGACATGTGGGCGCCCGTGACCGGGTACATCAACCCCGCACTGAACTCCGCCACGGGGATCGAGCTGGCCATGAACCAGGAGCTCAGCGGCACGGCAGGATCGCAGTTCCTCTCCCGCGTCGAGCGGATCTTCACCGGCCAGCCGCCCCGCGGCTCGAACGTCGTGCTGTCGCTGGACGCCGCCGTGCAGCGCGCGGCCTACGACGCGCTCGGCGATCTGGAGGGGGGAGTGATCGCCATCGAGCCGTCGACCGGCCGGGTGCTGGCCCTCGTCACGAGCCCCAGCTACGACACCAACCTGCTCGCTTCCCACGCGACCTCCGAGGTCAACGCGACCTACGACACGCTGGTGGCGGATCCGAGCAAGCCGCTGTCGAACCGGGCGATCGCCGGCGACCTCAACCCGCCGGGGTCGACGTTCAAGCTCGTCGTCGCCTCGGCCGCCCTCGCCTCCGGCGACTACACGCCGCAGTCGACCCTTCCCAACCCGGCGACGTATCAGCTGCCCCAGTCGAGCAGCGTCGTGCACAACGCCAGCGGCGGCACCTGCGGCGGCGGCGACACGGTGACGATCGCCGACGCACTGCGCCTGAGCTGCAACATCCCGTTCGCCGAGCTCGCGGTAGAGCTGGGCGACACCGCCATCCGCGAAGAGGCCGAGAAGTACGGCTTCAACCAGTCGTTCGAGCTGCCGCTCGTGTCGACACCCTCGGGCTACCCGCGCACCATCCAGGACGACGCGCAGACGGCGCTCAGCGGTTTCGGCCAGGGGCAGGTGACGGCGACGCCCCTGCAGATGGCCATGGTGTCGGCCGGGATCGCGAACGGGGGGATGGTCATGAATCCCCGCATGGTGGACCGGGTGATCGGCCCCGACCTGTCGGTTCAGAAGACCTTCGACGACAGTGAGTTCGGCCGGGCGCTCGACACGGACCTCGCGGACCAGCTGGTCGCGATGATGGTGGCCAATGTCAATGACGGTGCGGCGTCGGGTGCAAGAATAGACGGGGTCGACGTGGCCGGTAAGACCGGAACCGCAGAGAACACGGGCGACGATCCCTATACGCTCTGGTTCACCGGGTTCGCCCCCGCCGACAACCCTGAGATCGCCGTCGCGGTGGTCGTCGAGGGCGGCGGCGGGCAAGGGCAGTCGGGAAGCGGCAACACCATCGCCGCTCCCATCGCGAAGAAGGTCATGGAGGCGGTGCTGGGCAGATGAGACCGACGCAGGGCGTGACCTTCGGCGGCCGATACGAACTCGACTCGCGCATAGCGATCGGCGGCATGGGCGAGGTCTGGGAGGCGACCGATCACGTCATCGGACGAACGGTCGCCATCAAGATCCTCAAAGACGAGTACATGGGCGATCCGGGCTTCCTGGAACGCTTCCGCGCCGAGGCGCGCCACGCGGCCCTCGTGAATCACGAGGGCATCGCGAGCGTGTTCGACTACGGCGAGGAGAACGGCAGTGCCTTCCTCGTGATGGAGCTCGTCCCCGGCGAGGCGCTGTCGACGATCCTCGAGCGGGACGCGTCGCTGTCGACCGACAAGACGCTCGACATCGTCGCTCAGACCTCCGCGGCGCTGCAGGCCGCGCACGCGGCCGGGCTCGTGCACCGCGATATCAAGCCCGGCAACCTCCTCATCACGCCCGACGGTCGCGTGAAGATCACCGACTTCGGCATCGCACGCATCGCCGACCAGGTGCCGCTGACGGCGACCGGTCAGGTGATGGGCACCGTGCAGTACCTGTCACCCGAGCAGGCCTCAGGCCACCCGGCATCCCCCGCCACCGACATCTACTCGCTCGGCATCGTGGCGTACGAGTGCCTGGCGGGAAAGCGCCCGTTCACGGGTGAGTCGCAGGTGGCGATCGCTATGGCGCAGATCAACGAGCAGCCGCCCCCGCTGCCCGCCACCGTCGCCGTTCCGGTGCAGAACCTCGTCATGGCGATGATCGCCAAGAAACCCGAGGACCGCCCGGCTTCTGCCGCGGCCGTCGCTCGCGCCGCCACGGCGCTGCGCCGCGGAGACGTCGCCGCCGCTGCGGCGGCCGTTCCCGCGATCGCCGGCGCCGCCGCAGCCGCTACTCAGCTCCTCACGTCGGGCTCCGCCACGTCCGCCGCCACGCGTCTGCTTCCCGCCACGTCGGAGGAGGTCGTCACCGAAAAGACGACCGAGAAGAAGAAGCGCAGCCCGTGGACATGGCCGCTGATCGCGCTGATCGCACTGCTGCTGCTCGTGCTCATCGGCACGATCTGGGCGCTCGTCGCCAACCAGGGCGCCACCCCGGAGCCCGATCCCACGAAGACGACCGCGAGCACCGCGCCGACGCCGTCGAACACGCCGACACCGACCCCCACGACGGCGAACGTCGTCGCTGCCGACTACGTCGGCTCGGACTGCGCCACCGCCTCGGCGGCGCTGGACGCCTTGGGCCTCGGCGCCAGCTGCCCCGAGGGCAATGCGGCTCCCGATGAGGCGAGCGTCGGCAAGGTCTACGACGTCAGCCCGACAGGCAACGTCCAGAAGGGCACCGTCATCCAGCTCACGGTCTACGCGGGCCAGACGCCCATGCCGCAGCCTGCGAGCCCGACGTTCCAGGGCGCCCCGCAGACCGTCGAGCCCGGCGACGACCTCACCGTGATGTGGGACGGCTACAGCTGCCCGCCCGGCACAGGATCGGTGAGCGCCTACACGTTCACGGTCGAGAACGGCACGATCACGAACGGCCCGAGCTTCCCGCAGAACGCGCGATCGGCTCAGGTGACCGCGGCCGACGCCCCCGGCTCGACGCTCATCATCCGGTACAACGTGACGTGCAGCGGCGGCACCGCGGGCAACCGCACATCGGGGGATTCCGGTGAGGCGACCGTCCTGATCCAGGCGGCGGAGCCCGAGCCCGAGCCTTCCCCCTCACCCACCCGGTGAGCCTGGCTGAGTGAATCCGCAGAGCGGGTCGCGCGACACGCGTGACCCGCTCGCGCTCGGCTAGTCTGACTGATGTTCCAGGCAGGGAGTGACCGTGACAGCTGAGCCGCGCGTGCTTTCGGGGCGCTATCGCATCGATGAGCCGATCGGCAGGGGCGGCATGGCCAGCGTTTACCGCGGCTACGACCTCACGCTCGGCCGTGAGGTCGCGATCAAGATCCTCGACCGCGAGCTCGCCGACGACAACGCGTTCCGCACCCGGTTCCGCCTCGAGGCTCAGGCCGCGTCGCGCATGGCGAACCCGACCATCGTGCGCGTGTACGACGCCGGCGAGGACTCGCTCACCTCTCCGGACGGCACGGTGCGCCCGGTGCCGTACATCGTGATGGAACTCGTGAAAGGCCGGCTGCTCAAGCAGATCATCGCCGCCGGTCCGGTTCCGGTGAACGATGCCGTCCGCTATGTCGACGGCATTCTCGAGGCGCTCGAATACTCCCATCGCGCCGGCGTGGTGCACCGCGACATCAAGCCGGGCAACGTCATGGTCACCGACGCCGGGCAGGTGAAGGTGATGGACTTCGGCATCGCGCGCGCGGTGTCGGACAGCTCTTCGACCGTCGCCGAGACGACGCAGATCCTGGGAACGGCCGCCTACTTCTCGCCCGAGCAGGCCAAGGGTGAGCCGGTCGACGCCCGCGCCGACGTCTACTCCACCGGCGTGGTGCTGTACGAGCTGCTGACCGGCCGTCAGCCGTTCCGTGGCGAGTCGCCGGTGGCGGTGGCGTACCAGCACGTGAGCGAGGCCCCGGTGCCGCCGTCCGAGGTGAACGAGACGGTGCCCCGCACGCTCGACACGGTCGCACTGCGTGCACTCGCGAAGGACCCGTTCCAGCGCTACCAGGATGCCGCGGGCTTCCGTGAGGCGCTCGATGCCACGGTCGACGGCCGGCAGCCGTCGAAGAAGCAGGTGGGTGCGCTCACCAGCGAGCTCTACGGACCCAACCCGCGTCACGCGGCCGAGACCGCGCGTTCGCTGCGGCAGCTGAGCACCGACACCACCATGAAGCGCACGCAGGCGGGCCCGCCGGTGGCGTGGATCTGGGCCGGCGTCGGACTTCTCGCGGTGCTGCTCATCTCGCTGCTCTTCTGGGTGCTGTCGATCCAGCCCCGGGACGACCTGCCGGCGAACGTGAGCGTGGTGCCCGATGTGACCGGCATGACGTACGACCGCGCCAACGAGGCCCTCGCCGAGGAGAACCTCCGGGCGATCCGCGCCGACGAGGAGAGCACCGAGGTCGCGGCCGGCAACGTGATCCGTACCGACCCGGCCGCCGGCACCTCCGTGACTCCCGACCAGCAGATACGCGTCTACGTGTCGTCCGGTCAGGAGATGACCGAGGTTCCGAAGCTCACCGGCCTCGGACAGGATGCCGCCACCGACGCGATCGGCAACGCCGGGCTGCAGCTCGGCACGATCACTCCGCAGAACGACAAGGATCTCGCGGCAGGCACAGTGATCTCGACCGATCCCGCCGACGGGGCGGAGGTGCCGACCCACACGATGGTGAACCTCGTGGTGGCGTCAGGCCGCGTCGCCATCGACGACGTCCGCGGCTACACGCTGGACGCGGCGACGCGCGAGCTGGAGAGCCAGGGCCTGACGGTGGTGCCCGAGGAAGACAAGGGCTGCGCCGCCAGCGACCCGCCGACGGTCGTCTCCCAGTCGCTGACACCGGGCGATGTGCCCGTCCACTCGGAGATCACGCTGACCTACTGCTCCGGCTCGTAGTCCGGGGGGAGCGCGCCGTCAGACGCGGGGCTGTCGCGGCGCGGGCTGAGGCTCGCGCCGCGGGACGCAGCATCCGCGAATCCGAGCGAAGCGAGCCAGTTGCCCAGCAGCCGGTAGCCGCCCTCTGTGAGCACGGCCTCGGGATGGAACTGCACGCCGACGATCGGGGCGCGTCGATGGGCGACTCCCATGATGACGCCGCTCGCGGTGCGGCTGGTGACCGCGAGTTCGGCCGGGAGCGTCTCGGGCACGATGGCGAGCGAGTGGTAGCGCGTCGCGGTGAACGGGTCGGGGAGGCCGTCGTAGAGCGGCGAGCGGTCGTGCTGAACGAGTGAGGTCATGCCGTGCATGAGCTCCGGCGCGTGGTCGACCGTCGCGCCGAACGCCTCGCCGATCGCCTGATGGCCGAGGCAGACGCCGAGGAGCGGAGTGCCGGTGGCGGCGGCGGCGCGGACGACCTCGATCGATGCGCCCGCCTGGCCGGGAGTCCCGGGCCCGGGAGAGATCAGCACGCCGGGCCGGCCGGCGAGTTCGCCGTACGGGTCGCGGATCGCGTCGGCTTCGAGGAGTTCCGTCTGGGCGCCGAGCTCGTGCAGGTACCCGATGAGGGTGTGGACGAAGCTGTCGTGGTTGTCGACCACGAGGATCGGCGACGAGGTCGGCGACGCCATCACGACACCGGGGAGGCGATCGGCGAGCCGGCGTGCGGGAAGGGCAAGGTGACGGTGACCTCCTGGGGGTTCACGAACTCGCTGACCCACGGGAACACGAAGAACAGCAGTCCGTACAGCACCGCCGCGGCGAGCATCGCCAGGATGAGCACGCGCACCCACCACGGGCCGGGGAGCGCTCTCCACAGAGCCGCATACATCAGGACACCGCCTGGAGCGAGGCTGGTTCTCCGGCGGTGCGGGGAGTGAACGAGTCGAAGACGCCGTAGGCGACGATCCGCTCGGTCATCGAATACATCGGACTGCAGCTCGTGAGCGTGATGTAGGCGGTGCCGGCCGGCACGTTCATCTCCTGAGGGACGGGGAGGAGCACCTCGACCTGGTCGGGCCTCACGTACTCCAGCGTGCGGAAGCGATAGGTGTACCAGCCGTCCTGGGTCTCGACGACGATCGCATCGCCGACGTGCAGCTCGGCGATGCGGTGGAAGGGCTTGCCCCATGTCGTTCGGTGGGCCGCGAGAGCGAAGTTGCCCGGCTGCCCCGGCATGGTGGTGCCCGGGTAGTGGCCGATGCCGATCGGATCGAGCGTGCGCGCCCGGCTCACGCCGCCGGCCATCGGCACGGCGTAGTCCTGTCCGAACCGCGGGATCCGCATGACGGCGAACGTCTCGCCGTCCGCGGGCTCCGGCAGAACCGGGGGAGCGACGGTGGCTGGTACAGGCTGGGCCGACGCGGCGTCACCCGACTGCTCCTTCCACTGCTGGGAGATCTCGGCGCCCTGCGCGTTGCGTTCGGCGCCGTAGATGACATCGCCGAGCCAGAGCTGCCACCCGACGTACAGCAGCACGACGACGCCGGCGGTGATGAGCACCTCGCCGAGAATGCCGGTGACGGACGACCGCCGCCGGGGGGCCGTCTCCCGACCGGGCACCGCGTCATCCACAGGGGGAGTCTAGCCAGCGCGGGGCGACGGGTGCGGCGCGGCGGGCGGGTAGACTCCTCTGCATGGCACGACCCGGCAAAGACGACGACTCGCTCGTCGAGCGCGCAGAAGGCGAGGCCGCACCCAACCCGGTGTGGTTCAAGCCGATCATGATCGGACTGATGCTTCTCGGTCTGATCTGGATCCTCGTCTTCTACCTGAGCGGCATGGCGTTCCCGATCCCCGACATCGGGGCGTGGAATCTCGTGATCGGCTTCGGGATCGCCTTCATCGGCTTCCTGATGACGACGCGCTGGCGGTAGCGACTCCCTGCGAATGAAGAAGCCCCGGTCTACGGCGACCGGGGCTTCTTCCATTCCGGATGCCGCGCCCCGCGGCATCCGGAGTTGTTAACAAGTCTGTTAACAGGTGTGAATTACACGCGTGTGATTCTCCCCAGGCTGTGGATGAACCTGTGGATAAGTTGACGCTCAGGCGCCGATGACCGCGGGGAAGAGGTGGGGTACGAAGAGGAGCGCGATCAGCCCCGCCGCCACCGCGACCAGGAGTCCGATCTGCAGACCGCGCTGCCGGACGGCGCGCGTGCGCGTGTAGATGAACGCCACGAGAAGTCCGACGAGCAGCCCGCCGACGTGGGCCTGCCACGACACGTTGAACCCGGGGATGAATCCGATCACCAGATTGATTCCGAGCACGATGGCGATGCCCGCGATGTTGGCGCCGATGTGGCGCCCGATCACCAGCAGCGCACCGAAGAGACCGAAGATGGCTCCGGATGCCCCGACCACGGGGGTCGTGAACGACAGCAGGGTCACGGCGACCGAGCCGCCCAGGGCACTCAGCAGATAGAGCGTGAGGAAGCGCCACCGGCCGAGGAGCGGTTCGAGACTGCGTCCGATCATCCACAGTGCGAGCATGTTGAGCCCCACGTGCCAGAAGCCGGAATGCACCAGCGACACGGTCAGCAGCCGCCAGGGCTCGAAGCGCCCGCTGAACTCGGGGTAGAGCCAGGGCGCCCAGTAGAGCAGCGCCTCCTGCACCGCGTTGCCTGCCCCGCCGGGGATCAGCGTCAGCAGGAAGACGAACGCCGTGACGCCGATGATCGAGTACGTGACCACCGGCTGGCCGGATCCCGTCGAGAAGGCCCGCGGGCGCGACCACCGACGCTCCGCCTTCCGCTGCGCGGGCGACTGCGCCTTCTGCTGATCACGCAGGCACTCGGGGCACACCACGCCCACCGCGGCCGGCGTCTGGCACTCCGGGCAGATCGTGCGCAGGCACCGCTGACAGAGCACGAAGCTCTGCCGGTCGGGATGCCGGTAGCAGAAGTTCTCGCGGTTGCGCTGGAAGTCGTCGGTGGCCACGCGCAGCGGTCAGACCGAGGCGATGTCGATCGACTCGATGACGACGGGCTCGACCGGGCGGTCGCCGGCTGCTGTCGGCACCTCGCTGATCGTGTCGACGACGGCCTTCGACGCGTCGTCGGCGACCTCGCCGAAGATGGTGTGCTTGCCCTGCAGCCACTCGGGGCCACGGCCACCCTGGCCGGGGACGGTGATGAAGAACTGCGAGCCGTTCGTTCCCTCGGGCTGGCCGGTGATCGCGTTGCGGCGAAGACCGGCGTTGGCCATGGCGAGCTTGTAGGGTTCGGTGAAGGTGAGCTCACCGTTGATCTCGTCGTTGAAGTTGTAGCCGGGGCCGCCGACGCCCTGGCCGAGCGGGTCGCCGCCCTGGATCATGAAGCCTGAGATGATGCGGTGGAAGATGACGTCCTTGTAGAGGGGACCCTCGCCGGGCTTGCCGGTCGCCGGGTGCGTCCAGGCCTGCGAGCCGTCCGACAGGCCGGTGAAGTTCTGCACGGTGCGCGGAGCGTGGTCGCCGAACAGGTTGACGACGATGTCGCCGTAGTTGGTGTGGATCGTTGCGACAGCAGTGTGAAGCGGCATTCCTACATTGTCTCAGAGTTCGCTGCAACCCCTCCCGTCTCAGCGGTGGTCTGGCAAGATGAAGGAACCGACATCCCCACGACTGGGAGGGCAAACCGTGAGCGTCAGCCGCAAGCGCAAGAAGGAACTCCAGAAGCTGCAGAAGCAGGCCGGAAATCTGTGGGAGGCCCAGCAGGTGCTGGTCGGCGAGGCGGCGACGGTGGCCCGTGAGGCTCGTCGCCAGCTCGGCAACTACGGCCGCGAGCAGGTCCGGCCGCAGGTGCAGGCGAACTATGAGAAGTACGCAGCCCCGTATGTCGACAAGGGCAAGCAGGTCGTGAACTCGACCATCGTCCCTGCAGCGGGTGCCGTCGTCGGCTCCGCCATGTCGGTGTGGGATGCCGCCAACGTGCAGCGCGCCCGCCTCGCAGGCGGCGGATTCAGCGCGCCGTGGGCCAAGCCCGCGCCGGTCCCGGTCAAGAAGGGACTCGGGGCCGGCGGCTGGATCGCCATCATCCTCGGTGTGGCGGCAGCGGTCGGCGTGCTCTACGCCGCGTGGCAGACGCTTCGCGCCGACGATGAGCTCTGGGTCGCCGACGACCCGCTTCGCGCACCGGATGCCTGAGCCCGCCGTCGGCGAGGCTCCGCAAGGTGTCGATCGCGTTCGTGCCGCCGCGGCCGAACGCGGTCTGACCGTCGAGATCCGCGAACGGCCGGCGGCGAACAGCCTGGCGGAGGCCGCCGCGATCCTGGGCATCCCGCCCTCGGGCATCGTGAAGACCCTGGTGGTCAAGCGCAGCGACGACACCTACCTGTTCGCGCTGATCCCCGGCGACCGGGCCATCTCGTGGCCCAAGCTGCGGGCGGTCGTCGGCGTGAACAAGCTGCAGCTGCCCGATCCGGCGCGGGCACTCGCAGCCACCGGTTACGAGCGCGGAACGATCGTCCCCCTGGGCAGCACACACGACTGGCCGATCTATGCAGACAGCGAGATCTTGGGGCAGCGCATCGCGATGGGTGCCGGTGCTCACGGCTACAGCACGTTCCTCGAGGCCGACGACCTCATCGCCGCCTTCGGCGCGACGGTCGCCGACATCTCACAGCCACTGGACTGACGGCATCCGTCTGCGGTCTCATCGCGGCAGCACGACTCCGGCCATCTCGAGGGCGATCTCGACGAGCTTGACCCTCTGAAGTCCCCGCACCTCGGCGAGGGGGAACCACTCGGCCCGATCGGTCGAGCCGTTCCTCTCATGGCGCAGACGGCCGCCGGTGACCCGTGCACGGTAGACGATCCGCAGCGTGTGGAGCGGATCCGCCGCACCTTCCTTGAGGCGCCGGCTCGGCGGGATGACGCGCGAGTGGATGCCGAGCAGCTCCTCGATCGCGACGCGGTAGCCGGTCTCCTCGCGAACCTCGCGTCGGGCCGCGCGCTCGGGATCCTCGCCCTCCTCGAGTCCGCCGCCGGGCATCGTCCACGCCGCGCGCCGGCCTTCGTTCCAGTGGGCGAGCAGAATGCGGTCGTGTTCGTCGACGATCACCGCGTAGGCGGCGACACGCATGTCCATGCTTCACCTTAACCGCCGCGGGCGTGGAGCAGAGCGAAGAAGCCGGCCCCTTGCGGGAACCGGCTTCGTCTGTCTGTGGAGCCTAGGAGATTCGAACTCCTGACATCCTGCTTGCAAAGCAGGCGCTCTACCAACTGAGCTAAGGCCCCGGGGCTTGATGTGGGGCTACCAGGACTTGAACCTGGGACCTCTTCATTATCAGTGAAGCGCTCTAACCGCCTGAGCTATAGCCCCGTTTTGGTGCTTCGCTTGCGCTCCGCAACCTCCAAGACTTTACCCGACGAATCTCGATTTCACGAATCGACTGCTTGACTGGGCACGTGACCGATATGTCTCATCCCGCTGAGCCGCACGGCGCCGGCCTCGGCCAGCGGTTGAACTGGCTGCGAGCCGGAGTTCTGGGTGCGAACGACGGAATCGTCTCCGTCGCCGCCCTCGTCGTCGGCGTCGCGGGAGCGACGACCGACTCTGCCGCTCTGTTCACGGCAGGAATCGCCGGACTCGTGGGCGGGGCGATCTCCATGGCGCTCGGAGAGTACGTCTCGGTGAGCAGCCAGCGGGACTCCGAGAGAGCCCTGATCGCAAAGGAGCGCGGCGAACTGCGCGACATGCCGGAGGAAGAGCTCGCAGAGCTCACGCAGCTGTATCGCGAACGCGGGCTGTCGGATGCGACGGCTCGTCAGGTGGCGGAGGAACTGACCGCCCACGATGCCCTGGCGGCTCACCTCGAGGTCGAGCTGCACATCGACCAGCACGACCTGGTCAATCCCTGGCACGCGGCGATCTCGTCGGCGGTCGCGTTCACCCTCGGCGCTCTGCTGCCGCTGCTGGCGATCCTGCTGCCTCCGCCGGACTGGCGCGTTCCGGTGACCTTCGTCGCCGTGCTCGTCGCCCTCGCACTCACCGGGACGGTCTCGGCCGCCCTCGGCGGCGCGCCCCGCGGCCGCGCTGCCGCGCGTCTCGTGATCGGCGGCGCACTCGCGCTCGGCGTGACCTGGCTCATCGGAACACTGCTGGGCACGACCGTCGTCTGACCCACGCGCGCAACGCGAAGCGCCGGCATCCGGAATCGAGTTTCCGGACGCCGGCGCTTGTGTCTGCGTCAGTTGGAGGTGAAGCCGACCAGCAGGCCGCCGGTCACCTTGACGGCGAGGTTGTAGATGCCCGCGATCACGGCGCCGAGCACCGTCACGACCACCAGGTTGAGGATCGCGACGACGGCCGAGAATGCCAGCACCTGCGGGAAGCTCACGAACTGCGACAGCAGGATGCTGCCGTCGGAGAAGCTCGAGAAGAACTCGTCGGCCTTCGCGATCAGCCCCGTGGTCTGCACGACGAGGAAGATCATGACGAAGGCGACCACCGTCACGACCGCGATCGCGATCGCGGCGAGGAACGACAGTTTCACCGCCGACCAGAAGTCGATGTACACCAGTCGCAGGCGAACCTGCTTGGCGCTGGTCTTGTGGCTGGATTTCTTGGCGAGCTTGTCGGCTACCGTGCTCATGCGTCAGTGCTCTCTTCGGGGGTCTCGGGCGAGGCGTCCGCACCGTCGGGGGTATCGGATGACGGTGCTTCTGCAGCGCCGTCGGCGGGTGCGTCCTCGGATTCTTCGGCGAGGCCCCGTTCGCCGTTGCGGGCGATCGCGAGGATGCGATCGTCATCGCCGGAGCGGGCGAAAACGACACCCATCGTGTCTCTCCCCTTGGCAGGGACCTCGGCCACGGCAGAGCGTACCACCTTGCCGCTGGCAAGAACCACCAAGACCTCGTCGTCCTCGGAGACGATCAGACCGCCTGCCAGGTCGCCGCGATCGTCGCTCAGCTTGGCGACCTTGATGCCCAGTCCGCCGCGGTTCTGCACGCGATACTGATCGACCGCGGTGCGTTTGGCGTACCCGCCCTCGGTGACGACGAAGACGAATCCGTCGTCGGCGGCGACGGATGCCGAGAGCAGACTGTCGCCGGGGCGGAAGTCCATGCCCTTCACGCCGGAGGTCGACCGACCCATCGGACGCAGCGCCGAGTCGGTGGCGGAGAACCGCAGCGACATGCCGTGACGGCTGATGAGAAGGATGTCGTCGCCCTCGTCGACGAGCAGGGCGCTGACCACCTCGTCGTCGGGACCGGCCTCGTCGTCTTCGCCGTCTTCTGCCATCTGACCCCGGAGCTTGATGGCGATGATGCCGCCCTGGCGGTTGGTGTCGTACTCGGTGAGGCGCGTCTTCTTCACCAGGCCGCTGCGGGTGGCGAGCACCAGATAGGTCGCGACGGAGTAGTCGCGGATGTCGAGGATCTGCGCGATCTCCTCGTCGGGCTGCAGCGCGAGCAGGTTGGCGACGTGCTGACCCTTCGCGTCGCGCCCGGCCTCGGGCACCTCGTACGCCTTCGAGCGGTAGACGCGTCCCTTGTTGGTGAAGAACAGCAGCCAGTGGTGGGTCGTCGTCACGAAGAAGTGCTCCACCACGTCGTCGGCGCGCAGCTGCGCACCCTTGACGCCCTTGCCGCCGCGATGCTGCTGGCGGTAGTTGTCGCTGCGGGTGCGCTTGATGTAGCCGTCGCGGGTGACCGAGATGACCATCTCCTCCTGCGGGATGAGATCTTCCATCGACATGTCGCCGTCGTAGCCGGGGAGGATGTGGGTGCGGCGCTCGTCGCCGAACTTCTCCACGATCGCCGTGAGCTCCTCACGGACGATGTCGCGCTGACGCTGCGGCGTGGCGAGGATGTCCTGGTAGTCGGCGATCTGGCGCTCCAGCTCGGCGGCCTCGTCGACGATCTTCTGACGCTCGAGGGCGGCGAGGCGTCGCAGCTGCATCTGCAGGATGGCGTCGGCCTGGATCTCGTCGATCTCCAGCAGCTTCTGCAGACCCTCGTTCGCCTCCTGCACCGTCGGCGAGCGCCGGATGAGGGCGATGACCTCATCGAGCGCGTCGAGCGCCTTGAGGTAGCCCCGGAGGATGTGCATCCGCTCCTCCGCCTTGCGCAGGCGGAAAGCGGTGCGACGCACGATGACGTCGATCTGGTGGGCGACCCACAGAGAGATGAATCCGTCGAGCGACAGCGTGCGCGGCACGTTGTCGACGATCGCCAGCATGTTGGCGCCGAAGTTCTCCTGCAGCTGCGTGTGCTTGTACAGGTTGTTCAGCACGACCTTGGCGACGGCATCCCGTTTCAGCACCACCACGAGGCGCTGACCGGTGCGGTCACTGGTCTCGTCGCGGATGTCGGCGATGCCGGTGATCTTGCCGTCACGGGCGAGGTCGCCGATCTTGACCGCGAGGTTGTCGGGGTTCACCTGGTACGGCAGCTCGGTGATGACGAGGCACGTGCGGCCCTGGATCTCTTCGATCGCGACCACGGCGCGCATCGTGATGGAGCCCCGGCCGGTGCGGTAGGCCTCGCGGATCCCCTTGGTGCCGAGGATCTGCGCACCGGTCGGGAAGTCGGGTCCCGGGATGCGCTCCATGAGCGCTTCGAGCAGCTCCTCGCGCGATGCGTCCGGATGCTCGAGGGCCCACAGGGCGCCGGCGGCGACCTCGCGGAGGTTGTGCGGCGGGATGTTCGTGGCCATGCCGACCGCGATACCGACGGATCCGTTGACCAGCAGATTCGGGAAGCGTGCCGGCAGGACCGAGGGCTCCTGGGTCTGCCCGTCGTAGTTGTCCTGGAAGTCGACGGTCTCTTCCTCGATGTCGCGCACCATCTCGAGCGCGAGCTGAGCCATCTTCGTCTCGGTGTAGCGCGGGGCGGCCGCGCCCATGTTGCCGGGCGACCCGAAGTTGCCCTGTCCCTGCGCCAGCGGGTAGCGCATCGACCACGGCTGCACGAGGCGCACGAGGGCGTCGTAGATCGCCGTGTCGCCGTGCGGGTGGTACTGGCCCATGACCTCGCCGACCACGCGAGCGCACTTCGAGAAGGACTTGTCGGGACGGAAACCGCCGTCGTACATGCCGTAGATCACACGGCGATGCACGGGCTTCAGGCCGTCGCGCACATCGGGCAGCGCGCGCCCGATGATGACCGCCATCGCGTAGTCGAGGTAGCTGCGCTGCATCTCGAGCTGCAGGTCGACCTGGTCGATGCGCCCGTGGTCGTGCTCCTCGCCACCGGTCGTTGAGCCTGTCGTGTCGTCAGCCATGTGTGTCTTTCGTCTTCGTTGTGATCCGGTCCCTGAGCCTGTCGAAGGATCAGATGTCGAGGAAGCGGACGTCCTTGGCGTTGCGCTGGATGAACGTGCGGCGCGACTCGACGTCTTCACCCATCAGCACCGAGAAGATCTCGTCGGCGGCGGCCGCGTCGTCGATGGTCACCTGGCGGAGGGTCCGCGTGCGGTGGTCCATCGTGGTCTCCCACAGTTCCTTGGCGTTCATCTCGCCGAGACCCTTGTACCGCTGGATGCCGGAATCCTTGGGGATGCGCTTGCCGCTGGCGAGTCCGTCGGCGAGCAGCGCATCGCGCTCCTTGTCGGAGTACACGTACTCGTGAGCGGCGTTCGTCCACTTGAGCCGGTACAGCGGCGGCATCGCGAGATAGACGAAGCCGGCCTCGATGAGTCCGCGCATGTACCGGAACAGGAGGGTGAGCAGCAGGGTGGTGATGTGCTGGCCGTCGACGTCGGCATCCGCCATCAGCACGATCTTGTGGTACCGGGCCTTGTCGATGGCGAAGTCCTCGCCGATGCCCGTGCCGAAGGCCTGGATCATCGCCTGGACTTCCTTGTTGGCCAGCGCCTTGTCGAGGCGGGCACGCTCGACGTTGAGGATCTTGCCGCGGAGAGCCAGGATCGCCTGCGTGTGCGGGTCGCGACCCGACACCGCCGAGCCGCCGGCCGAATCGCCCTCGACGAGGAAGATCTCGCTGATCGACGGGTCCTTGCTGGTGCAGTCCTTGAGCTTGTCGGGCATCGCCGCCGACTCGAAGACGCTCTTGCGACGAGCCGTCTCACGCGCCTTGCGCGCGGCCATACGGGCGGTCGCCGCATCGATCGCCTTAGTGATCACGCGCTTGGCCTGCACCGGGTTGCGGTCGAGCCAGTCGTTGAGCTGATCGCCGACCACCTTCTGGACGAATGCCTTCGCCTCGGTGTTGCCGAGCTTGGTCTTGGTCTGACCCTCGAACTGCGGCTCCGAGAGCTTGACCGAGATCACAGCGGTGAGACCCTCGCGGATGTCGTCGCCCGTGAGGTTGTCGTCCTTCTCCTTGAGCAGGTTCTTCTCGCGGGCGTACGTGTTGATGCGCGTGGTCAGCGCCGCCCGGAAGCCCTCCTCGTGCGTGCCGCCCTCGTGCGTGTTGATCGTGTTCGCGAACGTGAACACGTTCTCGGTGTAGCTCGTCGTCCACTGCATCGCCAGCTCGAGCGAGATGTGGCGGACGGTGTCCTCCGACTCGATCTCGATGATCTCGTCGTTGACGACGTCGGCGTGGCGCACCTTGTTCAGGTACTCGACATAGTCGACGAGACCGCGCTCGTAGTAGAAGTCGTCGAACGGCTGACGCTCCTCGGACCCACCGCCCTCGGCATCCGTCACGTAGGTCGACTCGGGGCGCTCGTCGGAGAGGGTGATCCGCAGGCCCTTGTTCAGGAACGCCGTCTGCTGGAAGCGGGTGCGCAGCGTGTCGTAGTCGAAGTGCACCGACTCGAAGATCGTGTCGTCGGGCCAGAACTCGATCGTGGTTCCGGTCTCATCCGTCGGCTCGCCCTTGGCCAGCGGTGCCTGCGGCTGCCCGCCGTCGCGATACGACTGCCGCCACACGTTGCCCTGGCGCTTGACCTCGACCTCGAGCCGGCTCGAGAGGGCGTTCACGACCGACGAACCGACGCCGTGGAGGCCGCCCGAGACCGCGTAGCCGCCACCGCCGAACTTGCCGCCCGCGTGGAGCACGGTGAGCACGACCTCGACGGTCGACTTGCCCTCGGTGCGGTGGACGTCGACGGGAATGCCGCGACCGTTGTCGACCACGCGCAGGCCGCCGTCCGGGAGGATCGTGACACTGATGGTGTCGCAGTAGCCGGCGAGAGCCTCATCGACGGAGTTGTCGACGATCTCGTACACGAGATGATGGAGGCCGCGTTCACCCGTGGAGCCGATGTACATGCCAGGGCGCTTGCGCACCGCTTCGAGGCCTTCAAGGACCTGGATGGCGTCTGCCCCGTAGTCGCTGGGAGCCGTTTCTGGCGTTTCGGGTTCCTCGGAAACGTTATCGGGGGTGTCAGACGTCATCTTCGCGAGGGCTCCAAATCCTTCTACGGCAGCCCTGACAGTCTATCGGTTAACAGTCTGAACGCAGCGCTCTACGGCCCTCTGAGGGGTGAAATCGCGCCAGATGGCTCCTGACGTGACTTATCCGTAGGTATCGCGCGGACCGCGCCCTGGAATCGTTCTGGGACCCCATTTCCAGGAGGGGACGTCCGGACCGATGAAGCGGACCGCGCCGACCCCCGCCTCCGGGAATCGACGGATGATCTCGGAGAGGATGTGCGCACGCATCAGCTGGAGCTGCTTCGCCCACGCCGTGGAGTCCGCCCGCACGGTGAGCGTGCCCTCGGAGAACGCGACCGGCCGGGTGTGCCGCGCGGTGTCCTCGCCGGCGACCTCCGCCCATGCGAGGACGACGTCCTCGCGGGCCAGCTGCGGGTTCCAGCCGGCCTCCCGCGTCAGGTCGGAGAGCACATCGCCGACCCCGCGCGGATCGCGGCCCGGGGCGAACGGGATGTTCTCGTCGTCCTCGGTGCGCCGGCGACGCTTCCGGTACGTGCGGGCCGACGGCTCGAGTCCGCGCAGCCGCAGGTAGGTGGCGATCGTCTCGGGAACGGCGGGGCCCGAGCCCGGCGGGGGCTCAGTCATCGGCCCCTCCCTCGTCGGGATCGAGGATGCGGCCCGCCTCCACCCGCACCATCCGTGCGCGGAGGCCCTCGGGGACGTCGTCCTCGACCGCGGCAGTGACGACGACCTGCTCGTAGTCGGCGGCCAGCCGGGCGAGCCTCGAGCGACGGTCGGTGTCGAGCTCGGCGAAGACGTCGTCGAGGATGAGCACGGGGTCGCCGAGCCGCGAGTCAGCCCGGAGCAGCTCCGCCGAGGCCAACCGCAGCGACAGGGCGACGGACCACGATTCGCCGTGCGAGGCGTACCCCTTCACCGGAAGGCCGCGGATCCGCAGCAGAAGATCGTCGCGGTGCGGCCCGACGAGAGTGAGCCCGCGCTCCAGCTCGGATGTGCGCTTGGCCGCGAGGGCCTGACGGAAGAGGTCGGCGATCCGCGAGGTCGAGGCATCCGTCCCGCCGGTGCTTTCGCGCGAATCGCCGGGAAGGGATGCCGGGCCCGAGCCGTCGCCGTCTTCTCCGGTATCCGCGCCGGCCACGGACAGCGCCCACTCGATCTCGGGATCGTGGTCGGCGCCGGCGATCGCGGTGTACGCCTCGGCCAGCGGCGTAGCGAGGTCGGTGGCAAGGGCGAGCCGCGCCGCGATGAGCTGCGTGCCGAGTGACACCAGCTTGTCGTCCCACACGTCGAGGGTCGACAGGGCGTCACCGCGGATTCCGCGCGCCTTCGCCGACTTCAGCAGGGCGGTGCGCTGCTTGAGCACGCGATCGTAGTCGGCGATCACCCCGGCCATGCGGGGAGCGCGCTGCACCAGCAGCTGGTCGGCGAAACGCCGGCGCGCCGAGGGGTCACCGCGGACGATCTGCAGATCCTCGGGGGCGAACAGCACGACCTGTGCGTAGCGCGGCAGCTCGGCGGGCTTCACGGGCGAGCCGTTCACACGCGCCTTGTTCGAGCCCTGCCGATTGACCTGCGCCTCGAGCTGAACGCGACGCTCGCCATGGGCCAGCCGCGCACGGATGATCGCGGCATCCGCTCCGTCGCGCACCATCGGGGCGTCGCTCGACACCCGATGCGAGCCGAGGGTGGCGAAGAAGCCGATCGCCTCGGCCAGATTCGTCTTGCCCTGGCCATTGCGGCCGACGAACACGTTGGGACCCGGCCCGAGGTCGACATCGGCGACCGCATAGTTGCGGAAGTCGACCAGACTCAGGTGCTCCACGATCACCGGACAAGCCTAGTGAGCGGCGCGGACGTCCGGCTCCCGGTCGCTCCCTGCCCCCGCCACGGTCAACGAAGGAGCAGGTTGGGCTGCAGCAGGTAGCGGAACGAATCGGAGCCGGCGCGATCGACCGAGGTCTGCGGTGTGATGAGCACAGGGCTCAGCTTGTTCGCGTTCTCGCTCGACGTGAACGTGATGCGAACGAATTCGCTCTTCACGGCGCCGAGCGACTCCAGGAGGTACTGCGGGTTGAGGCCGAGAGTCACCTCGTCGCCGCCGAGCAGCGTCGCGTCGACGGACTCGGTGGCGCGCGCCTGCTCGGTGCCCGAGGCATCCATCGACACGCTGTCGGCCGTGAACGTGAACCGCAGCGGCGCCGAACGATCGAGCACGAGCGACACGCGGCGCACCGCCTCGGCGAGCTCCGCCGTGTTCACGACCGCGTGGTGCTCGGTCTGCTCGGGGAACAGACGGCGCACGGGCGGGAAGTTGCCCTTGATCAGCAGCGACGTGACGGTCTTGTTGCCCGCGGTGAAGGCGATGATCTCGCGGTCGCCCGAGCCGGAGAACGCGATCGAGATGTCACCGCCGTGCGCGAAGGTCTTTCCGACCTCGGTGAGCGTGCGCGCCGGCACGAGGGCCGTGGTGGACTCGTCGGTTGCGGTGCCACCGCCATCCCACGGGATCTCGCGCAGCGCGACGCGGTAGCGGTCGGTTGCGACGAGGCTGAGTTTCGTTCCCGAGACCTCGAGCTGCACGCCCGTGAGCACCGGCGTCACGTCATCGCGCGATGCGGCGAACGCGACCTGCGCGATCGCGGTCGCGAAGTCCTCCGAAGGCACGAGTCCCGAGTCGCCGGTCACCTCGGGGATCGCGGGGTACTCCTGCACGGGCATCGACGCCAGCGTGAACCGTGCCGAGCCGCACGTCAGCAGGATGCCGCCGTCCTCGTCGACCTCGATCTGGATGGGCGCGTTCGGAAGCCGGCTCGCGATATCGGACAGCAGCCGGCCGTGAACGAGGATCGTGCCCGGCTCGTCGACCGTCGCCTCGATGGTCGTGCGAGCGGAAGCCTCGTAATCGAAGGCGGCGAGCGAGAGGCCTTCATCGGATGCCTCGATCAGCACGCCCGCCAGGATCGGCTGGGGGTTCCGCTGGGGAAGAAGCTTCACGACGAACGATACGGCTTCGCTGAACACATCACGATTGACGTGGAACTTCACGAACGCTCCCTCTGAAGCCGGCCCGCGGGCTGCGGGCTCGGGGTTCTCATGCTAGTGCCAGCCCCGAAGATTGCCAGTCCGGTTCTGTCCCGACCCGTTCTCCACCGCAAAGGTGATCGGACGGGTTTCATCAGAGAAGTTTCTTGTCATGGTGTTAACGGCTGTGGAAACTGTGGACAACCTCCGCGAACCCAGTCGGCAGAGGGAAACCACAAGTCTGTGAGTTGTGGAACGGCTGCGGAATCACATCGGAAAGACGGATGCTGCGAGCGCCGGCATCCACGATCCATCCACAGGCTTCCCCCGCCCGTGCACAGGCGTTTCCGCAGGGCGGGAGAGTTATCCACAGGTTTTCCACACTGTGCAGAACGGGAATGATGGCGTGCGTCGCGGCCGCTGTCAAGAACTTCTTGGGGCATATTCCGGGCACAGCGGAATCAGAGTCCGCGCATCGGTTGCCGCGGTGTCGGATAAACGCGTCAGCGGCCGTTGCGGCCGAGCTGCGCCGTGATCTCTGTCACCTGGTTGTAGATCGAGCGGCGCTCCTTCATGAGCTCGCTGATCTTCTTGTACGCGTACATCACCGTCGTGTGGTCGCGGTTGCCGAAGAGCTGCCCGATCTTGGGGAGAGACAGGCTGGTCCGCTCGCGGCACAGGTACATGGCGATCTGGCGCGCCGTGGCGACCGACTGCGAACGACTCGAGCCGTACAGGTCGTCGACGGTGAGCTTGAAGTAGGCGGCGGTGGCCGTGATGATGTCGGTCGGCGAGATGACGTTCGCGTCATCCTGATCGACGATGTCGCGGAGCACGGTCTGCGCCAGCGACATGTCGAGCGTCGATCGGTTGAGGCTCGCGAACGCGGAGACGCGGATGAGGGCGCCCTCGAGCTCACGGATGTTGCTCGACACCACGGTCGCGATGTACTCGAGCACCTCGTCGGGGATATGCAGCCGCTCCGACTGCGCCTTCTTGCGGAGGATCGCGATGCGCGTCTCGAGGTCGGGCGCCTGGACGTCGGTGATGAGGCCCCACTCGAACCGGCTGCGCATGCGGTCTTCGAACCCGGTCAGGTGCTTCGGCGGCACATCGCTCGTGATGACGACCTGCTTGTCGTGGTCGTGCAGCTGGTTGAACGTGTGGAAGAAGGCTTCCTGCGTCTCGGCCCGGCCCTGCAGGAACTGGATGTCGTCGATCAGCAGGATGTCGACATCTCGATACCGCGCCTGGAATGCCGAGCCGCGGTTGTTGGCGATCGAGTTGATGAAGTCGTTCGTGAACTCCTCGCTCGACACGTAGCGCACGCGGATCCCGGCGTACAGGCTCAGCGCGTAGTCGCCGATCGCGTGGAGGAGGTGCGTCTTGCCGAGACCCGAGTCGCCGTAGATGAAGAGCGGGTTGTACGCCTTGGCCGGTGCCTCGGCGACCGCGACCGCCGCGGCATGCGCGAAGCGGTTGGACTGGCCGATCACGAAGTTGTCGAAGGTGTACTTCGGGTTGAGGCGCGTATCGCTGCGGGAGACGGATGCCGCCTCCACCGGTTCGTCGAGCGGCGGGCGGCCGACCGTCGGCGTGGACGGCATGACGGGGGCGGTCAGGGCGCTCGACTGCATCGGGATCGGCGCCGTCAGATGAGCGTCGGCCAGTTCCGGGTTGACGACCACGCGGAAGGTCGACGCAGGGTTCTGCCCGTCCTGCGCCACGCGCGTGAGCGCCTCGAGGATCGGGGCCCGCATCCGCTTGGTGAACTGGGCCGCGGTCAGATCGTTGGGAACGTCGAGGTAGAGGGTCCCGCCCATGACGCCCTGGGGCACGGCGAGGTTGATGAAGCCGTGCAGCTGCGGGGTGATGCGATCATCTCGCACGAGCTCGTCCAGAACGGCCGTCCAGACCGGAACATCTGGAACTTCGTGCGGTGTCAT